>CAZKTH010000001.1:0-53711 GCA_964555575.1 uncultured Devosiaceae bacterium
AGTTGATGCCGCTCAGGGCATGCACCGCCAGCGGCGCCTGCCCCATCAGCCGGCTGACGAAGCCCTGCGGCAGGGAGAAGTCCTTGGTGACGTCTTCGGCGGTGATCAGCACATCGGGTGTCTCAATCATGCGACTGGCGATCCTGCTGCGAGAACCTTGCGGTGGTGATGGCAGGCAACCAGCCGTCCCGTCGCGAACTCGTTGAGTTCCGGCGCGTCGCTCCTGCAGATTTCCGTCGCGAACGAGCAGCGCGGATGGAACGGACAGCCCGACGGGATGGCGGTAAGGCTCGGCGGCGTCCCCTCGATCGACAAGAGCATACTGCGTTCGGCGCCACGCCGCGGAACCGAACCGAGCAGGCCGCGCGTATAGGCGTGATGCGGCTCGGCGAACACCGTGCCCACCTTGCCCGTCTCGACGATTCGTCCCGCATACATCACGGCAAGCCGGTCGCAGACGGCGGCGATGACGCCGAGGTCGTGGGTGACGAACAGCACCGACATGCCGAGTTCGCGCCTGAGTTCGAGGATGAGTTTGAGGATCTGGTCCTGAATGGTCACGTCGAGCGCCGTCGTCGGCTCGTCGGCCAGGAGCAGTTTGGGATTGCTGGCGAGGGTAATGGCGATCATGGCCCGCTGGCGCATGCCGCCGGAGAACTGGTGTGGAAAATCGAGCAGACGGCGCGGCGCCTCGGGGATGCCGACCAGGTCCATCAGTTCGCGGGCGCGCCGGATGCGGCCGGCGCTGTTGAGCGTGGTGTGGGCCTGCAGGCTTTCCTCGATCTGGACGCCGATCGGCAGGACCGGATTGAGCGCGGTCATCGGCTCCTGGAAGATCATGGCGATCTGGCTGCCGCGCACCTTGCGCAGCTCGCGGTCCGACAGCTTCTGCAGGTCGCGGCCGCGCCAGAACACTTCGCCCTCGATCCGGCCGGGCGGATGCACGAGCCGCATGATCGAGCGGAGCGTCACGCTCTTGCCCGAGCCGGATTCGCCGACAAGGCCGAGCACTTCGCCCGGCATGACGTCGAAGCTGACATGATCGACCGCCGTCAACCGGCCGGAGTGCGTATCGAAGGTCGTGGTCAGGTCGCGGACCGCCAGGGCAGGCTGGTTCTCTGATAGCGTCGGCTCGCTCACTTCTTGGTCCTCAGCAGTTCGGCCAGGCCGTCGCCGAGCAGCGAGAAGGAAAGGCCCGCCACGACGATGGCGATGCCGGGGAAGACGGCGATCCACCAGGCGGTGCTCATGAAGTTCTTGCCGTCGGCGATCTGCACGCCCCATTCGGCCGCCGGCGGCTGCGCCCCGAGGCCGAGATAGCCAAGGCTGGAGCCGAGCAGGATGGCGAGCGCCATGTCGGTCATCCAGTAAACGATGGCCGGGGTGATCGAATTGGGCAGCAGGTGGCGGAAGATGATGCGCAGGGGCCTGTAGCCCATGACCTTGCCGGCCTCGGCATAATCGAGGCGTTTCTGCACCTTGACTTCGGCCGCCACCAGCCTTGCGTAGAACACCCAGCCCACCGCGCCCACGGCGATGTACATGTTGGTCAGGCCCGGGCCGAGCACGGCGACGATGGCGATCACCAGGACCAGGAACGGGAAGGTGATCACGGCATCGACGACGCGGCCGAAGAACGCCTCGACGTTGCCGCCGGCATAGCCGACCAGCGCCCCCACCGTCACGCCGATGGTGAAGGCGGGCAGGGTGGCGAAGATGGCGATCTGCAGATCGAGCCGATAGGCCCAGATCACGCGGGACAGCACGTCGCGGCCGAAATTGTCGGCGCCGAGCAGATGCACGGCGCTGGGCGGCGCCAGCAGCGCATTGTAGTCGAACGCGGTCGGATCGTAGGGCGCGAACAGCTGCGGGAAGATCGCCAGGATCAGGCTGAGCAGCAGCATGATGCTGCCGGCCAGCAGCGTTGCCGGCAGCTTGAGAATGTGGAAGCGCGGGCGCGGGCGGACGGGATCGGCGGCTATGGTCATCTGCTGATCCTCGGGTCGAGCCAGGCCTGAACGATGTCGGTGAGCAGGAAGGTCACGGACACCAGCACCGCCAGGGCCAGCGTCATGCCCTGCACCACCGGATAGTCGCGCCCGTAGATGGATTCGATCATCAGCCGACCGGCGCCCGGTACGGCGAACACGGTCTCGGTGATCACCGCGCCGCCCAGCAGCGTGCCGATCGACAGGCCGAACAGGGTCACCGTTGAAATCAGGGCGTTGCGCAGCACGTGCCGGATCAGGATCAGGCGCGACTTGAGGCCCTTGGCGCGGGCGAAATCGACATATTCGGCGCCCAGCACGCCGATGATCGCGGCCCGCAAATTGCGCATCAGCACCGCCGACAGGCTCAGCGCCAGCGTCACCGCCGGCAGGAACAGGTGATAGAGGTGATCGAAAAAGCTCTGGCCGTAGCCACCGACCGGGAACCAGTGCAGCGTCGCGGCGAACACGGTCAGAAGGATCAGCCCGAGATAGAACACGGGTATGGACAGCCCGACCTGGAAGGCGCCCCTGATGGCGGTGTCGGCGATCCGGTCCTGGCGCATGGCGGCCAGGAAGGCAAGCGGCACCGCCAGCATCAGCGCGATGAGCGCGGCCATCGCGGTCAGCAGCAGCGTCACCGGCAGCCGTTGCGCGATCAGGTCGACCACCGGGGCCTTGAGATTGATGGAATTGCCGAGATTGCCGGTCATGACCTGCTGGACGAACACCAGGAACTGCACCGGCAGCGGCTGGTCGAGCCCCAGCTCGTGGTTGATGCGGGCGACGTCGGCGTCCAGGGCCCGATCTCCGAGAATGGCGCTGGCCGGGTCGCCCGGCAGCAGCCGCACCAGCGCGAAGACGACGATGATGATGAAGATCCAGGTCGGGATCAGCTGCAGCACGCGCCGGAAAATGTAGGACAGCAGCGGCAAGGATACACTCCGCACCAGATTCGGCAGGCCAGCTCACCGGGTCGTGCCGAATGGGAAGAGGCGTCCCGGACCGCAAGGGTCCGGAACGCGTGAGATGAGGGTGGGTCTACTTCGACAGCCAGGTCGCGCGGAAGATGTTGTTTCCGAGCGGGATCTGCACGAAGTCGTTGACCTTCTTGCTCAGGGCCACCGGATAGGGGGTCTCGTAGAGCGAGACGGTCGGTCCGGTCGAGTTGAAGATCTGCTGGATCTTGGCGTATTGCTCGGCCCGCTTGGCGTGATCCATCTCGGACTGCGAGGCAACGTAGAGCGCGTCGACCTCGTCGTTCTTCCAGCCCGAATGCAGGGATTCAATGGTCGGATAATAGGCGTAGTACGAGGTGATCTCGCTGGGGTCGGCGATGTCGTCGGTCCAGGCCCCGAGGCGCGCATCGAAGTTGCCCTTGCGATAAAGGTCGGTGCGCGTGGCGTTGTCGACCTGCTGCAGGTTGAGCTTGACGCCGATCCCCTGCCACATCTGCTGCAGGGCGGTGCCGATGCCGACCTCGTCCTGGTTGCCGGCCAGGGTCAGCAGGTTCATCTCGAACCCGTTGGGATAGCCGGCGTCGATCATCAGCTGCTTGGCCTTGGCCACGTCGACCGGATAGAGCGGCGTGTCGCCATAGTGCAGCGGCGTCGCCGACGACATGAACGAGCTCAGCGGCGTGCCCACGCCGTGGGTGACGATCTGGATGATCGCCTGCTTGTTGGTGGCGTAGTTCAGGGCCTGGCGGACCTTTTCATTGCTGAGCGGGTTGTCCTTGCCGTTGATCTGCGGGCGCACGTTCAGGATCATGTCCTCGACGCGCGTTGACGGGAACAGTTCCATGTTGATCGTGTCGGAAGCCTGAAGCTCGGCGACGCGCGCATAGGGAATGAACTCGGCGCCCATCAGCTCGCCCGACTGCAGTTTGAGGATGCGGGTGGCGTCGTCCGGGATCACCTGGAAGTCGATGCCGTCGAGGTAAGGCAGCGGCTGACCGTCGGCGCCGATGTCCCAGTACTAGGGATTCTTGGCCAGCTTCATGTCCGATCCCTTGTCCCAGGACTGGAACATGAACGGGCCGGATCCGACCGGGTGCGCGGCGAAGGCCTGCGCCTTTTCCGCGTCGGTCGCGCCGGGCTCGGCCTCGAACAGCTTCTTGGGCATGACGGCGGTGTTGAACACGGTCAATGCCGGCAGGATGGCCGGGTCGGGATGCTTGAGCGCGATGACGATTGTCTTGGCGTCGGGCGCTGTGACCTTGTCGATCGACTCGACCAGGAAGTTCCAGATGCCGTTATCGGGATTGGCGGCGCGCTCGAGCGACCAGATCACGTCGTCGGGGGTGATCGGCGAGCCGTCGGAGAACTTGATGCCATCCCTCAAGGTGAGCGTGACCTTCATGCCGTCCGGCGAGACGTCCCATTTGGTGGCAAGGCCCGGCATCAGCCCCTGGCCGTCATTGGTGGGCAGGATGAGGGTGTCGTAAAGGTTGCTCAGGACCCAGATGTCGACATTGGCGTCGTTCAGCACCGGATCCAGAAACAGGCTGTCGGCGTAGCGACCAAAGGTCATCACGCCGCCACGCTCGACCGCCAGCGCCGCTGAACTGGCCCCCAGCAGCAGGCTCGCGGCCAATACCGTCGAAAGTATGCTCTTCATGTTCGATTGTCCCCTGTCAACGTGGTCCACTGTTATAGTTGAGTGTAACGTTCCATGCGGTTTGGGTCGTGTCAACGGGAACGTTGCGCAAAAACTAGGAAAAAAGGGCAAATTTGCCCGGACGTCTTGTGAGCTTCACAGCAAGCGTGATAGTTCTGTAGTACGGACAAGATGGACGAAACGAATGGACTTTCATATCGATCGCGACCTCCAGGTCCCCTTGCGCTTGCAGCTCAAGGGTGTGATCGAATATGGCATCGCCTGCGGCGAGCTTCTGGTGGGCGACCCGCTGCCGTCGGTCCGTGATCTCGCCGAAGAGGTCGGTGTCGCGCCGATGACGGTCAGCCTTGTATACCGCGACCTCAAGAAGGACGGACTGATCGAAACGCGCCCGGGCGCAGGCACTTACGTCGCGGACAGTTTCCGGGCCCGCATCGCGGCGCAGCCGAGCGTGGTGGCGCTGCACCGGCAGATCGACGATCTGATCGACAACGCCCTGAACATGGGCATCCGCTCCTCGGACGTGGCCGCCCTGATCAATGCCAGGCTGAACTACCGGCTGAACATCGGGCGCCGGGTCAGCGTCGTCATGGTCGGGCTCTTTCCCGAGGCAACCACGAGCTACGCCAAGTTCATCGCCGCCCATCTGGGCGCCGTCGCCACGGTCGAGCCGATGACCATGGACGCCCTGGAGCGCCAGGCCGAACTACGCAGTCGCGCCAGCTCCGCCGATCTGGCACTGACCTTTGCCAACCGGCATCGCGAGGTCTCGGCGCTGCTGCCCAACACCAAGGTCGTTTCCATCCGCTTCATTCCGTCCGAACACACGCGCCTGGCGCTCGCCTCGATCGATCCGATGGCGCGCATCGTGGCCGTGTCCCGCTTCCCCGACTTCCTGCCGACCCTCAAATCCGGCGTGCAGCGCTTCGCGGCGCACAACCAGAATCTGACCGCCGGCAATCTCGAGGACGCCAACCTGGCCGAGCTGCTGGCGGGCGCCGACGTCGTGGTCCACGCCACCGGCGCCGAGAAGGCGCTGGACCTGGCCCGCCCGGGCGTCACCGCCATCGAGTACCGGCATACCCCGGACCCGGGCGATCTCGAGAATCTCGTCAAGCCCTTCATCATGCAGACGGCGGACTCCGCCGCATTCGCACAAAAGGAAGCCTCATGAAAGTATCGGACATGAACTGGTCGGCGGTCGAAGCCTATCTCGAGCGCGACGACCGGGTGATCCTTCCCCTCGGCAGCACCGAGCAGCATGGCGGGCTGTCGCTGTCGGTCGATGCCATTCTGGCCGAAAAGGTCGCCGTCGACGCCGCCGAGCCGCTGGGTATCCCGGTCTTCCCGGTCGTCCCCTACGGCATCACGCCCTATTTCCTCGACTATCCCGGCTCGATCAGCCTGAGGGTCGAAACCTATATCCGCGTCGTGCGCGACGTTCTCGACGTCCTCAAGCGCCAGGGCTTCAAGCGCATCCTTTTGTGCAACGGCCATGGCGGCAACGCTCCGGCCGGTTCCGTGGCCATCGAGTGGATGGCCGACAATCCGGGTGTGCAGGTCAAGTTCCACAATTGGTGGAATGCGCCCAAGACCTTCGCCAAGGTGCAGGAAATCGACCCCGTCGCCTCGCACGCCTCGTGGATGGAGAATTTCGCCTGGACCCGTCTGCCCGGCGTCGTCCAGCCGACCCAGCAGAAGCCGATGGTCGACCTCGCCTATATGCGCGTGCTCGATCCGGCCGGGGCGCGCAAGCTCCTCGGCGACGGCAATTTCGGTGGCTATTACGAGCGCTCCGACGACGAGATGCAGGCCATCTGGGACATCGCCGTAATCGAAACGCGCGCCCTTCTCGAAGAGGGATGGGCATGAGCAAACCGATCCTGATCTGGGGCGCCGGCGCCATCGGCGCCTCGTTCGGTGCGGTGCTGGCAGACCTGGGCCATGAGGTCGTGTTCGTCGACAACGTCCCCGAACACGTCGACGCCATCAACAAAAAGGGACTCGAGATCGTCGGACCGATCACCCAGTTGGTGGTCAAGGCGCCGGCGCTTCTGCCCGAACAGGTCACCGGTCAGTTCGACCGCATCTTCCTCTGCGTCAAGGCGCTGCACACCAAGGCCGCGACAGAGGCGCTGGCCCCGCATCTGGCGCCGGACGGCTATGTCGTTTCGGCCCAGAACGGGCTCAACGAACTGGTGATTGAAAAGATCGTCGGCCGCGAACGCACGATCGGGTGCTTCGTCAATTTCGGCGCCGACTATCTCGAACCCGGCATCGTCCAGTATTCGGGACGTGGCGCCTTCGTGGTCGGCGAACTCGACGGGCAGAAAAGCGAGCGGATCGTCGCCCTGCACGAACTGGTGCAGGAATTCGAGCCGAACGCCATCCTGACCGACAACATCTGGGGCTATCTGTGGGGCAAGCTCGTCTATGGCGCGCAATTGTTCGCCACGGCCCTGACCAATGACGGTATCGCCGACTGCTTCGCCAATCCTGAATTCCGCCCGGTGCTGACCGCGCTCGGCCAGGAGGTCGGCGCGGTCGCCAAGGCCAACGGCGTCACCACCGAAGGCTTCAACGGTTTCGAACCGGCGGCCTTCGCGCCCGGCGCGCCGCAAAGCCTCATCGACAGATCGCTCGACGATCTGGTGGCGTTCAACCGGCGTTCGGCCAAGTCGCATTCGGGGATCTGGCGCGACCTCGCCATCCGCAAGCGCAAGACCGAGGTCAGGGATCAGCTCGGGCCGATCGTCGATGCCGGCAAACGGCTTGGCGTGCCGACGCCGCTGACGGCACGGCTGATCGACATGATCATCGAGATGGAAACCGGAGCGCGAAGCTTTTCCGCCGAAAGCATAAGCGAACTGGCAGCGGCGGCTCAGACTAGGGTAGAGAGCAAATGAATATCGATTTTGCCGGCAAGACCGTGCTGGTCACCGGCGCGGCACATGGTTTCGGCCGGGCGATTGCGCTCGCCTTTTCACGGAATGGCGCCAAGGTTCTTGCCTGCGACGTCAACGAGATTGGCCTCGCCGAAACGGCAAAGCTCGATCCGGGCCTTGAAATCTTCTTGCTCGATGTCGGCGATCGCGCGGCGGTGCAAAAAGCTGTTGACGGGCGCGATATCGACATCCTCGTCAACAATGCCGGTGGTGTGCGCGGCCAGGTCGGCCGGCCGATCGAGCAGATCAGCGCCGCCGACTGGCAGACGATCTTCGACGTCAACCTGTCCGGCGCCTTCTTCATGACCCAGGCGGTGGCGCCGGGCATGAAGGCGCGGAAATGGGGGCGTGTGATCAACATCTCCTCGGGTGCGGGCCTGGGCATTACCCTGACCGGCATCCAGGCCTATGCCAGCGCCAAGGCCGGCCAGATCGGCCTGACGCGGCAACTGGCGCACGAGCTCGGACCCTTCGGCATCACCGTCAACAACATCGCGCCCGGGTTCGTCCGCTCCAACCCGACCACCGAGAAGCAGTGGGAGGCGATGGGCGAGGAAGGGCAGCAAGACCTCCTCAACAACATCGCCATGCGCCATCTCGGCACGCCCGACGACATCGCCAACGCCGTGATGTTCTTCGCCTCCGACGAGGCGGAATGGATCACCGGCCAGGTGCTGAGCGTGGATGGCGGCAAATGAGCGCTGCCGTCGAGGATCATCTGGCCGCTCATGTTGACGAGGCGGTTGCCGAACTCGAGGCGCTTTGTCGCCTGCAAAGCGTTTCGACCGATCCGGCCTACAAGAGCGGCATCCTGGCGGCGGCCGATTTCATGGCCGATGCGCTGAGGCGCTCCGGTTTCCCGCTGGTCGAGATCGTTGAGACCGAGGGGCATCCGCTGATCTTCGCCGAGAGTGCGAAAATCCCCGATGTCCCGACGATTCTGGTCTATGGCCACTACGACGTGCAGCCGCCCGATCCACTCGACAAGTGGCTCAGCCCGCCCTTCGAGCCGACCATCCGCGACGACCGGCTCTACGGACGCGGCGTTTCCGACGACAAGGGACCGCTGCTGATCCCGATCCTGGTTGCCCGTGCCTTTTCCGAGATCGAGGGCGGCCTGCCGCTCAACGTCAAGTTCCTGATCGAGGGCGAGGAGGAATCGGGCAGCCCGCATTTCGAACCGGCGGTCGCAAGGCTCAGGGAACGGCTCGACTGCGACCTCGTGGTATCGGCCGACGGCGCCATGTGGCGTGACGACCTGCCCTCGGTGACTGTCGCCGGGCGTGGCCTGGTCGCCATGGATGTCATCCTCCATGGTGCTGGCAAGGACCTCCATTCCGGCCGTCACGGTGGCAGCGCCCCCAATCCCGTCCGGGCGCTCGCACATCTCATCGCGAGCCTGCACGATGCCGATGGCAATGTCGTTGTCTCCGGCTTTTTCGACGGCGTCCTGCCGTCCGATCCGGCGATCGCCGAAGCGATCGCGGCGCTCGATTTCGATACCGGCCGCTATTTCGACGAGATCGGCGCGCCCCGTCCCGATCCGTTGCCCGACGGCGTCGACCTCCTGACCCGGCAATGGCTCATCCCGACGCTTGAATTCAACGGCATTTCCGGCGGCTATGCCGGCCCCGGCACCAAGACGGTCATTCCTGCGACCGCCTCGGCCAAGATCACCTGCCGGCTGGTGCGCGGCCAGGATCCGGACGCCGTGCGCGAAGCCATTGCCGCCCATCTCGAAGCGCGCCTGCCGAGCGGCTATCGTCTCGAAGTCAGGGGGCACGGACCGGGCGTTGCGGCCTTCGCCCTCGATCCCGACCTGCCGGGCCTCGCCATTGCCGAGGATATCCTTGCCGAACTGCGCGGCGAAAAGCCTTTGCGCGTCGCCATGGGCGCGACCATTCCGATCCCGGGCGTCTTCGAGAAGCATCTGGGCAAGGGCACGATGTTCTTCTCGTTCTCGACCTCGGACGAGGACTATCACGCGCCCAACGAATTCCTGCGTCTCAGCAGTTTCCGCCTCGGCCTGACGGCCTGGGCCCGGCTGTTCGAGAGGCTGGCGGCATCATGACGGCCGCCACCGGCCTCGATATTTCCGAGCTTGGCCGGCGCTATCGCGACGGGTCGCTGACCCCGCGGCAGGCCGTCGAACACGCCCTTGCACGGCTTGCCGAATGGGAGCCCCGGCTCAACGCCTTCGCCCATGTCATGGGCGACAGCGCCCTCGCCGATGCCGACCGCCTTACGGCCGAACTTGCATCCGGACGCGACCGGGGGCCCCTGCACGGCATTCCCGTCGCCATCAAGGACCTGATCGAGGTCGAGGGCGCCCCGACCGGCTACGGCTCGAAGGTGCTGCCGCCGAAAATGGCAACCCTCGACGCAGAATTGGTTCGCCGTCTGCGCGAAGCCGGTGCCGTCATCGTCGGCAAGACGCAATTGCTCGAATATGCCTATGGCATCGCCCATCCCGAGATCGGCCAGACCAACAATCCGCACGATCCGTCCCGCACCTCGGGCGGCTCGAGCGGCGGCTCGGCGGCAGCGGTTACCGCGGGCATCGTGCCGCTCGCCATCGGCACCGATACCGGCGGCTCGATCCGCATTCCCGCCGCCTATTGCGGCATTGTCGGCCTCAAGCCGAGCTTCGGGCTCGTGCCGCTCGACGGCGTCTTTCCGCTGTCGCAAAGCCTCGACCATGCCGGTCCCCTCACCCGCAGCGTCGCCGATGCCGCGCTTGCCCTTGCCGTGCTCTCCGGCACGGCCATGCCGCTGAAGCCCATCGCCCTTGACGGATTGCGCGTCGGCATGGTGACCCGGCACTTCGCCTCGCGGGAAATCACGCCGGGGGTCCGGCAGGTCATGGACCGGGCACGTGCGGTACTCGGTTCGGCCGGCGCGGCCTTTGTCGCCATCGACATCCCGAAACTGGCCGAGGCGAACCCGGCTCTTGGCACCATCCTCAGGCCCGAGGCCAGCGTCATCCATGCGGACCTGATGAAAACCAATCCCGGCGGCTACGCTCCCGGAACGCTGGCGCAGATCGAGGACGGCTTCAGGATTCCGGCCACCGACTATGTCGAGGCGCTGCATTTCCGCGACGAGATGCGGATCGATCTCGAGCGCATCTTCGGCCTGGTCGATGTCCTGGTCAGCCCGAGCGTTCCTTTCGTGGCCCCCTTCGCCGACCCGGTGATCGAGGAAGGCGAGGATGGTGAAATGCTGTCGAGCGGTCTCGGCAATTTCACCGGCCACCCTGCCCTCAGTCTGCCGGCGGGCCTGAGCGACGGCTTGCCGGTCGGTCTGCAACTGATGGGGCCGCTGCAGCGCGACGGCCACCTGCTTTCGATTGCCCGTGCCGTCGAAACGGCCCTCGCCTACCAAAGCGATCTCTGATCCGGCGGCACCGTCACGCCCCCCGCATCGCCCGCCGCTGCCGTCATCGTCCGGTTCAGATCAACAAGTCCCGGGCCTCACGCAATCGGAAACGCGATCGAGAATTTCAGTCCGGGCCGGTTGTCGCCGAGTTCGGTCGTTGCCCGATGCAGATCGGCAATCGCCTTGACCAGGCTCAGTTTCAGTTCCGTGCCCGGCGTCGTCGAGATGCAGGCGCGTCTCGCCCTTGGCCGGAACCGAAAAGCCGGTGAGATCCTTGAAATAGGCTTCGGTCTGGCCGGTCGTGGTGTCCTTGATCGTGCAGTAGATCGAAAACCCGACCGGCAGCGTCACCGAGGCGCCGGCAATGACCGGAGACCACCAGGACAACGGGCGCGCCGAAAACGGCAACGGGCAGGAGAACGAGTACGAGAACGAGAACGAAGGTGAAAACGGCGAAAACAGCGAAGGCCAGAGCGTTTTCAGGCGAAGTGGATACCGGTTCGCCGGTTCGAAAACGCGACCACTCAATAAGCTGGAGCTTCCGTTCTCACTCCATCAGAACGGAAAATGCTCCAGAGCATCGTGGGCAAAGGAGGATCCCGGTTTTGCGCCAACCGAGGACCGACCCGAAGGAACGGATCGTGCCGGCGGCACGATCTGAGGTTTGAAGGATGCGACAACAAGAACATGGAGCGGCGAAGCGATTCAACTTGAACGCGCGCCGCTCAAGAACACCGGGCCGATTGTTGGTTTGGGCGCGCTTCGGCGCCCCTTTTGTTGAATGCGCTCGCTCTGACGCTTTGCGGCCCTCGGTCCGGATCAAGGCGTCCGGACGATGCGGCGCCTTCGCGCATTCCCTATTTGCGGGGCCGGGCGAACCGGGACCGTGACGAGGGCGGCAGAACGAAGCTGGCTGTCAGTCCCCTGCCGCCCGACCCGTTTTCCAGATCGAAACGCGCCCCCAGCTTGCCGGCGGCGGTCTCGACGATCGTCAGTCCGAGTCCGCTGCCGGTCTTGGATCTGTGACGGCCGCGATAGAACCGCTGGGCAACCAGGGCAAGTTCTTCCGCCGGGATGCCCGGTCCGTTGTCCGTGACCGCAACGCCATTTCCATCGGTGGTTGGCGCCCAAGCTACGGTGCCATCTTCGGGTGAATGCGCCAGCGCGTTCTCATGCAGGTTGCGCAGGGCAATGGTCAGGATCTCGCGGTTGGTGCACACCATCCGACCGGCAAGAGCCGAATCGATCTTGGTGGCGATCGCCCCCCGTGCATCGGCGTTCATTTCGGCAATCTCGGTCAGCAAGGCACCGAGATCGACGTCCTCGTCCTGTTCGGGGGCATCGGTCGCGTCGAGCTTGGCCAGGACGAGCAACTGCCGCACAAGCCGGCTGGTGCGATCGACCGAGGTCAGGATCTGCCGCAGGGCATCGTGTCGGACCGCTTTGTCGTTGCTGGCCAGGGCGATTTGCGCCTGGACTTTCAATCCGGCCAGCGGCGTGCGCAGTTCATGAGCGGCGAAGGCCGTCACATCGCGTTCGTGCCGCCGTGCCGCCTCGACCTTGTCGAACAGGCCGTTGATGGCCTGCGCCAACGGGCGGAGTTCTCCGGGCGCCCGGCCGGCGTCGAGCGGACGCATGTCCTCGGCCGAACGCGCGTGCAGGTCGGTGGCCATGTTGAGAAGCGGCCGCAGCCCCCGGCCAAGACTGCCCCAGATCAGAAAGGCCAGCGCCGGCACGACGAGGAGGATGGGGGCGATCAGACCCATGATCAGGTCACCGACCAGCTTGTCGCGCAGGCCGAGCCGGTCGCCGACCATCACGCGAAAGCCGGTCTGCTTGTTCTCGATGGCATAGATCCGCCAGGCCACGCCCCCGACCAGGTGGTCGGAAAAGCCGGACGCATCATCGGCCAGCCTTTGATCGGGGGCGCCGTCCGAACGGGCGACGAGCTGGCCGTTGAGCGACCAGATCTGGCAGGAGAGCTGGCGCTCATAGCTGAGGGCATCCGTTTCCGCTCCGGCGGCGACCGAGGCCGCCCGCGAGGCGGTGAGATCGCCGCTGGCGATCAGAGAATTGACCATGCGGGCGGCTTCCTGCAGGCGGGTGTCGAGCACGTGTTCGAGCTCGGATTTTGTGCCGAAATAGATCCAGACCACCGCGCTCAGCCAGATCAGACCCGTGGCGGCAACCAGGATGGCAAACAGACGGCCGCGCAGGGAATTCACGATCCAGCCCTCATTCGATAGCCAAGTCCACGCACGGTTTCGATCGCCTGGCGGCCGATCTTGGCACGTAGATTGTGGATATGCACTTCCACCGCATTGCTCTCGACCCCCTCCTGCCAGCCGTAGAGCCGGTCCTCGAGTTCGGAACGGGAACGGATGATTCCGGGCCGTTCCATGAGCGCGGCAAGGACCGCGAACTCGCGGCGGGACAGTTGAACGGGCTTGCCCCCGACGCTGACGGACATGTCGGCCGGCTCGACAACAATGTCGCCCGCCACCATTCGCGGCGCGGCACGTCCGCTGCCGCGACGGGCGACGGCCCGCACGCGGGCCGAAAGCTCGTCGAGATCAAAGGGTTTGCCGAGATAGTCATCGGCACCGGCATCCAGTCCCCTGATCCGATCGGCGATCTCGTCCAGTGCGGTCAACAGCACGGTCGGCGTGCGATCGCCCCGGGCACGCATGTCGCCGAGAAGATCGAGGCCGGATCCGTCGGTCAGCATCAGGTCAAGCACCAGCACCGCATAATCGGTTGCCGCCAGCGCGGCGCCGGCGTCCTCGCACGTCGCCACGGTGTCGACCGTGAATCCTGCCAGACCGAGCCCGACCCTGAGGCCGTCGGCAAGAATGGCATCGTCCTCGACCACAAGAATGCGCATCGCCTGTTTCCTAACTCTCGGCACGAGACCCAAGCCACCTTAAGGCTGACTTAAGCTGGCGCGGCGACCGAACTGCCCTCTCAGGTGGGAAAGGCCCCGCATCGCCCATGTTTCGCACAATATCGACCGCTCTGCTGCTGTGGATTGCCCTTGTTTCGTCCCCGGCCGCTGCGGCGGCCGCGCCGCCTTCAGCAGATGATGTGTTTCAACTGAGCGTATCGCGGGCAGCCGATGGCGGTCTTGTGCTGGGCTGGGCGATCCGTTCCGGAACCTATCTTTATCGCGACCGGATTTCGGCACACGCGGCCGACGGCCAGGTCGTGCCCGTCGCGACCGAGCCGGGCGATGTCAAGAACGACCCGAATTTCGGACCGACCGAGGTCTATCACACCGGAACGACCGCCCATATCGACGGCAGGGATCTGCCGGCGACCGGCACCATCACCCTCACCTACCAGGGGTGCGCCGAAGCGGGGATCTGCTATCCGCCGGTCAGCAGGATCGTCGACCCGGCAAGCCTTGCTGTTTCCGGTGCCGGTTTCGGACTGTTGGCAGCCGGGCCCGTCGCGTCCGCGTCTGCGGCAACTTCTCCGTCCGCCGATGCCGCCCAAGTGCCCCTGACCGTGTGGGAGCCGAAGGCAAATTCCGGC
Source organism: uncultured Devosiaceae bacterium (assembly GCA_964555575.1). Classification (GTDB taxonomy): domain Bacteria; phylum Pseudomonadota; class Alphaproteobacteria; order Rhizobiales; family Devosiaceae; genus JAHJQZ01. The sequence continues at coordinate 14,465 of CAZKTH010000001.1, forward strand.
GACGCGCCCGTTGCCGCAAAGACATCGCCGCTTTCCGGCAGTCTTCTTGCCGTTCTGGTCGGCTTTTTCGGGGTCGGACTGCTTCTGGCCTTCACCCCATGCGTTTTCCCGATGATCCCGATTCTTTCCGGCATTCTGGCCGGTTCGGGCGAGCGCCTGTCGGCAGGACGAGGTCTGATGCTGTCGACCAGCTACGTCATCGCCATGGCGCTGGCCTATGCGCTTGTCGGCGCGGCGTCGGCCTGGGGCGGCCTCAATCTGCAGATCGCCCTGCAAACGCCGCTGGCGCTGGGACTTCTGGCGGCGCTGTTCGTGGTCTTCGCCCTGTCCATGTACGGATTCTTCGACCTCGAACTGCCCGGCGCCTGGACCGATCGACTGACAAGGACCACCAGCGGCAAGGGCGACTCGATCGGCGGGGCGGCCCTGCTCGGTTTCGTTTCGGCGCTGGTGGTCGGTCCCTGCATGACCCCCGCTCTCGCCGGCGCCCTTCTTTACGTGGCACAGACCGGCGACATCGCCCGGGGCGCCGGGGCGCTGTTCGTCATGGGGCTCGGGCTCGGCGTGCCGCTGATCGTGTTCGGCACCTTCGGCGGGCGCTTCCTGCCCAGGGCCGGTGCCTGGCTTGCCCAGGTCAAACAGGCCTCGGCATTCGTCTTTCTGGGACTGGCGGTGTGGCTGCTGGCGCGGATCGTGCCCGCTTCCGTGGCGCTCGCCCTGTGGGGAGCAATAGCCATCCTGGCCGGAATCTGGCTTGCCGCGCTCGCCGTCGGGAGCAACCGCGTCCGTCCATCCCGTCTGCTGGCGCCCATGGCCGGCGGAGGTGCGGTGCTGGCTGGTCTTTTGCTGCTGGGCACCGCCGCCTTTCCAGCCGTTCTTCTCGATCTGGTGCCCGCCCCCCGCGCCGACGGCAGCCAGACAGTCGCCGGTTTCACCCGCACCGTCACCGACACGACCGAATTCGATGCCGCGCTCGCCGAGGCACGCCGGCTGAACCAGCCAATCCTTGTCGATTTCACCGCCCAGTGGTGCCTCACCTGTCGGGAGATCGAGGCCAATGTGTTCGAGGACCCGGCCATCAGGGTGCGGCTTGCCGGAATTTCCGTCATCCGGGCCGATCTCAGCGTCTATGCCGCCAAGGGCCAGGCCCTCATGCAGCGCTTCGGCGTTGCCGGCCCACCGACCCTTTTCCTTCTCGATCCGGAAAGCGGGCGCGAACCGGGTGACGCCCGCGTCGTCGGTCCCCTTTCCGCCAAGGAGTTCGCCCGCCTGCTCGACCGGGCCGGGGCCTGAAACCACCATCCCATCTCATCCACAGCGGAGATCAGAATGAAACGTCGTAGCCTTTTCCGATATGCCCTTGGCGCCAGCGCCGCCGGCGTGCTCGGCCTTGCCTTGCCGAAGCCCGCTTTTTCCCAGGGCGTTGACATCGATGCAGTCCTTCACGACCCGGACACCCCGACCGGCGGCAATCCGGACGGCGATCTGACGATCGTCACGTTCTTCGACTACAACTGTCCCTTCTGCAAGAAGGCGGCGCCCGCCCTCGACCGGATCGTCGAGACCGATGGCAATATCCGCCTGGTCTACAAGGACTGGCCGATCCTGACCGCCGCCTCGATCTATGGTGCCAAGCTTGCTCTCGGCGCCAGGTATCAGGATCAATATGAGGCAGCCCACAATGCCCTGATGGCCGTTCCGGGCAGCCAGGTCGGCCAGGCGCAGATGCGTGATGCGGTCGAGGCGGCGGGCATCGACATGGCACGGCTCGACAAGGACACGGGCGTGCACGAGACCGACATCACCGACCTTCTCAAGCGCAACTATGCGCAGGCCGATGCCCTGGGACTTCGCGGCACGCCGGTGTTTCTCGTTGGCCCCTATCTGGTGGCAGCCGCCCTCGACTATGACGGGTTCAGGGATGTGGTGAGCAAGGCGCGGGAGCGCCAGAAGGGATAGAGCATCGTGCGCCGCCGGGAAATACGGCCGCGCGGAAACGGTGAGGATTTGCGCGCCCTTCAGCGGTCAGGCTGCGGGCCGATCACGAGACATAAACGCCTGGAAACGCAGCGCGCAATCCGCCCCGGACGGGCATTTGCCGCCCGCTCACCGTCCGAGATAGCCGCCGTCGACGGGCAGGATGGCGCCGTTGACATAGTCCGAGGCCGAGGAGGCCAGGAAAAGCAGCGGCCCCTTCATGTCCTGTGGCGTGCCCCAGCGATGGGTCGGGATACGGGCGGAGATTTCAGCGTTGCGTCCGGCGTCGGCCATGAGGGCGGCGTTCATTTCCGTCGCCATGTAGCCGGGCGCCAGGGCGTTGACGTTGATGCCCTTCGAGGCCCATTCGTTGGCCAGCGCCTTGGTCATCTGCATGACGCCGCCCTTGCTCGCGGCATAGGCGGGCACCGTGTAGCCGCCGAAGAAACTCAAAAGCGAGGCGATGTTGACGATCTTGCCGCTCCCTTGTGCCAGCATGACCCGGCCGGCGAGCTGGCACATGGCGAACACCGCCGTCAGGTTGACCTCGATCACCGCCGCCCAGTCCTCGAGCGGAAACGCCTCGGAGAAATGCCGGCGCTGGATGCCGGCGGAGTTGACCAGGATGTCGAGCCGGCCGCCGAGCAGGTCGAGCCCCGTGGCAAAGGCCGCCTCGCGCTCCGCCTTGTCGGCCAGGTCCGCCACCACGCCGTGGCAGGCAAGGCCCTTGCCGCGCCAGTCCTCGGCGATCGCCAGGATATCCTCGGAGATGTCGTAAAGCACCACTTCGGCGTCCTGTTCGAGCAGCGCCTCGGCCATGCCGCGACCGAGGCCGCGGGCGGCGCCCGTGACCATGGCCTTGTTGTCCCTGATGTCGAAAAAGCTCATTTTTCTCCCTCTCGGATCGGGTTCGGCCGGTGCCGTCAGGCGGCGCAGTCGACCAGAAGCTTGACCGTGTTGATGGCCGGATCGTTGATCATGTCGAAGATGTTTTCCGCACCGCTCAGGGGAACGACCTGGGTCACCACCCGGGCCAGATCCTCGGCGATCTGCGCGGCGTAGGTGACGGCCTGCCCGAACTCGCGCTTGGTGTAGACGCGCGAGCCGACAAGGGTCTGTTCCTTGAAATTGAGTTCCCTGAGATCGACGGCGTGCGGCGCCTTGTGAACGCCGGTCATGCAGATCATGCCGCCGACGCGGCAAAGTCTGGTCATCTCGGCCGCGGCGCTTTCGACGCCGGAGCATTCGAACACGACGTCCATGCCCGAGCCATTGGTGGTTTCATTGACATAGTCGACGACGCTGCCGTCCCTGGCATTGACCGTCTCGAAGCCGAGCTCGCGGCAAAGGCCGAGTCGGGCCTCGTCCACATCGGAGATGACGATCCGCGACGCGCCGGAATGCCTGAGCACGATGCCGGTCAGAACCCCGATCGGGCCGGCGCCAATGACGACCGCCGAATCCTGCAACTGGAAGCGGGCCTGATGCAGCGACCTGACAATCACCGCCAGCGGCTCGATCAAGGCGGCGATCTGGTCGGACAGGCTATCGTCGACCCTGAACAGCACGTCCTCGTCGACCCAGGCATAATCGGCCATGCCGCCATCGATGTCGATGCCGATCAGATGCAGCTTCTCGCACACATGCGGCGTTCCCGTCCGGCACGGCAAACAGGTGCCGCACGACAAAAGCGGATAGGCAACGACCCGGTCGCCGGGCTTGAAGCCCAGGGTGCCGCCGTTCATCTCCTCGATCGTGCCGACGAATTCGTGGCCGATGACGAGCGGCGGCCGGGCGCGCGGGTGCTTGCCGGCAACGATGGCGATGTCGGTGCCGCAGACACCGCAATATCGCATCCTGATCCTGGCGGCATGGGGGCGCGGCTCCGGGACCGGGATCTCGCGCACCTCCACTTTCGACGGGGCCACATACACAAGTGCTTTCATGATGCAATCCTTCTCGCAATCTCTTCGCCGCGCAAACCTGCCGGCGCCGCTCCGGCGCGCCGCAGAGGTCCCCTTCAGGCCGGAACCGGCGCGGGATGCAGGACCGGCCGGCCGGACAGAACCCGAACGACCTCCTCCGCCGCCATCACCGAACAGCGGCTGACTGACTCGGCGGTGTAGGCGCCGGCATGGGGGGTAGCGACCACGTTCGGCAGCTTCAGGAGCGGGTTGTCGGGATGGGGCGGCTCCGCGCTGAAGGTGTCCGCTCCGTAGCCGGCGATCCGTCCCGAGGCGAGCGCGTCGTGAAGATCGGCTTCATCGATGAGGTCGCCGCGCGCCGTGTTGACGATGATGGCAGTGCCTTTCATCGTCGCCAGCGTGGCCGCGTCCACCATGTGGCGGGTCTCGGGCGTCACCGGCAGATGCAGCGTGAGGTAGTCCGCCTCGGCGAACGCCGTCGCGCGATCGACGTAACGGACGCCATGTTGCTCGATCAGGTCCGGATTCTGCACGAGGTCGTTGGCCAGGATCGACATGCCGAAGGCACGGGCGCGCTTGATCACTTCGCTGCCGATGGCGCCGGTGCCGATGATCGCAAGGGTCTTGCCGAAAAGCTCGCAGCCGAGCGCGCGTTTCCACAATCCGTTGCGAACGTCGATGTCCTGGGCGGGAATCCTGCGGGCAACCGAAAGCATGAGGCCGAAGACAAGCTCGGCGACCGAAACGGTGTTGGCGCCCGGCGCCAGCGTCACGGCAATGCCGAGCCGTGCCGCCGCCGCGACATCGACGGCGTTGTATCCGACGCCGTTCCTGGCGACGATCCTGAGGGTGGGGGCTCCTGCGGAAAGGACGGCAGCGGTTATCGAATCAAGGCCGACGATCGCCGCATCCATGCCGACGACGGCACCGAGCATTTCACTTTCCCGCCACGGCCTGTCGCCGACATGGGTGACGATCTCGTGCCCTGCCGCCTCGAGGATGGCGAGTCCCTCCCTGTTGGCGGCGACCGAACGCGCGGTGATCAGTACTTTGCCCATTTGAGCCCCTATGCGTTACGCGAACAGATGCAGACATCACGGCTCAGCCATTCTGGAAGGCCGAGATGTCGGCGAATTCCTTTTGCAGGTTCCAGTAGATGCGCTCGTAGATGCCGTAGAGCCGCCTGTAGGTGGCGGCCTCGGCAGGGCGCGGTTTGTAGGTTTTCCGCGCCGCGACGAAATCGCCCGTCACGGAGATATCGGAGAGAACGCCCGTCGACACGAATCCGAGCACGGCGGCACCAAAGGCCGCGCCCTCGTCTATAGCCGGAACCGTGATCGGCTGGTCGAAGATGTCGGCCAGGATCTGGATCCACAGTTCCGAACGGGTGAAATTGCCGCTGACACGGATTTCGTCGGCCGGACCGGCGACCTCGGCCAGGGCTGTGGCCACGGAGTGCATGCGGTAGCCCACGCCTTCCAGAACGGCGCGGATGATGTGCTTGTTGGTATGCGCCAGGTTGAGGCCCAGCAAGGTTCCGCGCGCGTCGGCGTTCCAGTAGGGCGCGCGCTCTCCGGCCAGGAAGGGCAACATGATGAGCCCGTCGGCGCCGGCGGGCACTTCGGCGGCGGCCTGCGTCATCATCGTATAGATGTCGCTGCTGGCCTGGTCGGCCAGGGCCGGCGAGGCTTCGGTCAGCCGGTCGCGCAACCAGCTCAGGACGATTCCGCCATTGTTGATGGCGCCGCCCAGAACCCACATCCTGTCGGTCAGGTTGTAGCACCAGGTCCGTCCCCTGGGATCGGTCAGCGGCTCGGAATTCAGCATGCGCACCGCGCCGCTGCTGCCGACGGTACAGCTCATCTGGCCATGGTGGACGGCACCGATCCCGACATTGACCAGCACGCCGTCGCCGGCGCCGATCACCACGGGAATTCCGGCGGGAAATCCGATGGATTCGGCGATATCGGTCCGCAAGGGCGCGCTGTGGTCGGTGGAAACGATCGGCGGCAGGGCATCCGTGTCGATGCCGAGATAGGCGACGAGTTCGCGATCCCATTCGGCCCGGAACAGGTTGTACAGGCCGGAGCCGCTGGCGATCGAGCGGTCCACCACCCATTCGCCCGTTAGCGTGCGGAAGACAAAATCCTTGATCGAGCCGAAATGGGTGGCGCGGGAATAGGCCTCGGAGTCCTCGCGGCGCATCCAGGCGATCTTGGTCACGGGATAGATCGGATTCATCGGACAGCCGGTGCGGGCGTAGACGGCGAAAACGTCGCCAAAGGCGCCTTTCATCTCCTCGACCGACCGCTGGCTGCGAATATCGGCCCAGGTCATCAGCGTCGAGGCCGGGCGCCCGTCGCCGTCATAGGCCAGGAAGGTGTGAAAGGCCGAGCTGATGGCCAGCCCGTCCGGACGCAGATTCCGTTGGGCCAGCGCCTCGCCGAAGCCGCGCAGTACCGCCATTGCGGCGTCCAGGATCTGTCCGGCATCCTGTTCCGCCCAGCCCGGATGCGGCGAGTTGAGCCGGTATTCCCGGGCAACACTGCCGACCGAGGTGCCGTCGGGGTGATACCCGACCACCCGAACACCCGTCGTTCCGATGTCTATTCCGATCCACAGCGGCTTTCGCATGGCGCTATCGGTTGCCTGTGGCCCCCCCCTCCCGACGGCCCGAACCAGCCCTGTTGCCGTGTCGTTGCCGTCCGGTTCCTCACCTTTATGACGAAAGCAGTTAGCATACTTGCATACCACCGGTCAATTGTGTAGTATGCCACTCGTTCGCCGACGCCTGGGGAGGGATTGCGTCGACAATCTCTCCAGTGCGCGGGCTCTGCGATCCATGTGACGAGGAACCATGCACAGCACAAATTCACGCTCCGACACGCTTGTCAAACAGACAACGGACACCGTTCGGCGCATGATCGTCGAGGGCGATCTGCAGCTCGGCGAGGCCCTGTCGGAAGCCCGCGTGGCCAAATGGCTCAATGTCAGCCGCACGCCTGTTCGCGAGGCATTTGCCAAGCTTCAGATCGAAGGTCTGGTTGTTTCCGAACCCCAGAGAAGAACTTGCGTATTCTTCCCGACATCAAAAGACCTCGACGACATCTGTGATGCAAGATGCTGTCTTGAGGCACGAGCCCTGACACTTGCCATAGAAAGAAACGGCGAAAAGCTCGGAAGAATTCTAGTCGATATTTATCGAAAAATGGAAGGTGCGATGGAAAGCGGCGATATGAAGGAATATCATCGACTTGATATCTATTTTCATCAGGCCGTTTTCGATTTGGCCGACAATGAATTTCTCAACGACGCCTATCAGACGATTTCGGCGAAACTCGCCACTTTCAGGACACGTCTCGCCACGCACAAGGACTATATGCAAAAAGGATTTGCCGAGCACCGCGATCTCGGCACGCTGGTTCTGGCGGGAGATCTCGATGCGGCGCTGGCCGTTCTGGAAGGGCATATCTCGCGCAGCGCCGATTCCTACTGGCGGCTGAACATCCGGTCGGAATCGGCCGGGATGCGCCACGACCACCCCGAATACAATGAATTCGACACGCCGGCAACGCCCGCTATTTCGTCTATAACAAATAGACGAAATAACGAGGAAACGGTGCAGGAAATCGACAAAACCGGCCAAAAAGCCGACGACGAAATCAATAAAATCGACGAAACATGGGCCGATAAAAATTGCGTAGACGAAAAACGCAGGGGCCGGCCGCGGCGTTATGTCGACGATGCGGCACGGAAACGCGTCTGGGCGGCGCGCCGGCGCGAACGCCAGCGGCTGGAGCAGGCGGCCCAGGGCCTTCCGGTGCCGAAGCGGGGCCGGCCGCGCAAGTCGCAGACCGAAGGCGATGCGGAGGACCGGTCGGCGGGGGCGTAGCATGAAACACGGCGATGCGAGCTTTGTGACCTTTCGCGCCGGCACCGGCGGCACCGAAGACGCCGTGCCCGCCGATCGCTTCGCCGCCGCGGCAGGACCTTTTTTGCGTCGTCGCCCGGCCCGCCCTTCGGCATGCGGGGCCGAACGGCGCATGTCTGCAATGCTGTTCCGCCGCAAAGGCTATCGGCCTCGGCCAGAGCGGAACGGCTGTCTATCCCGTCATCACGAAGTGACGGCTACGTCGCCCTCAGCGGGCGGCAAGGAAACGCGTGCCAGCAAAAAAGCTGACCGCAAGGATGCGTAATATCAATCGGGAGGAGAACCCATGAAGTCCCTATTTTCATTGAGCCTTGCCAGCCTGCTGGCGCTTGGCATCATCGCCGCTCCGGCGCTTGCCGCCCCGGTCACGCTCAAGATGGCCAATGTCACATCGCTGTCGGCCAAGGATGCCGGCGTCGAGTTCAAGAAGATCGCCGAGGAGGCTTCGGGCGGCACGCTGACGGTGGAACTGTTCCCCGACAACCAGCTCGGCGACGACCGCACCGCCGTCGAGTCGACGGTGTTCGGCGACATCGACATCACCGTTTCCTCGACCAGCCCGATGGCGACGATGTTCCCGGACCTTTTCGTGTTCGATGCGCCCTTCCTCTTCCTCAGCCCGGACGATGCCTACAGCGCGCTCGATGGCGCCGGCGGCAAGCAGGCCTTCACCTCGCTCGAACCCAAGGGCCTCAAGGGGCTCGCCTATTGGGAGAATGGCTTCCGCAACCTGACCAACAACAAGAAGGAAGTGCACGTTCCGTCCGAACTCGACAACATGAAGATCCGTGTCATGCAGAACGAGATCCAGCTGGCGGCGTGGAAGGCCTTCGGCGCCAATCCGACGCCGATGGCGTTCACTGAGCTGTTCACCGCCCTGCAGCAGGGCACGGTCGACGGCGAGGAGAACCCGCTCGGCATCATCGACGGCAACAAGTTCTGGGAAGTGCAGAAATTCGTGTCGCTGACCCAGCACGTCTACACGCCCTATATCGTCGTGATGAACCTCGACAAGTTCAATTCGCTCGACGACACGCAGAAGGCGGCGATCCTGAAGGCGTCGGTGGAATCGACGGTCTATCAGCGCAACCGCTCGCAGGAACTCGAGGGTGAAATCCTCAAGAAGATCCGGGACAAGGGCATGACCGTGACAACGCTGACGCCCGACCAGAAGGCGGCCTGGCAGCAAAAGATCGTCGACGCCAACCTCTACGACATGGTCAAGGCGAAGATGGATCATCCCGAAATCCTCGACACGCTGTTGGCCAAATAGGCCGAACGTCCGGTCCGGCGCGACCGATCCCGTCCTCGCGGACCCCCTCCCCCAACCGGGTCAAGGGAATGTCCGCGGGGACCTGGTCGAAAGCGCCGGCCCCACGTCACCGGTCCGGCATCCGGCCTGAAACCCGACGGCCCGCATGAGTCCGTGTCCGAAAGCGTTGCCCGTGGCGCGCCCATCCGGATCCGTGGCAGGCCAGGCGGAAATGGCCGGATGCGACACAAGTTGAGTGGGAAGACATGAAGACAATTCGCTACTTTCTCGACAACTTCGAAAGACTGGTGAGTATTGCTCTCATGTCGATCATGACCGTCATCCTGGCCATTCAGGTCTTCATGCGATACGTCATGAACAATTCCCTGTCCTGGTCGGAAGAAATGGCCAGATACATCTTTGTCTGGCTGATCTATATTTCGATCAGCTACGGCGCCCAGTCGATCAAGCACATCAAGATCGATGCGGCCATGGCGCTGTTCCCGGCCAAATGGCGGCGCTGGGTGGCGATTCTTGGTGACGTGCTCTTCCTTCTGTTCTGCCTGTTCATCGTCTGGACGGCCTGGGGAATCATCGGCCGCCAGCTGAAGCTCGGCCAGTATTCGCCAGCCATGCAGATGCCGATGTGGATCCTTTACGCGGCGCCGATGGTGGGGTTCGGCCTGACGGCGATCCGCGAGGTGCAAACGATCTATCGTCGCCTCACCGATCCCGACATGGACGTCTGATCATGATCGTCGCCACCCTCTTCATCGGCATGACGCTGTTCATCATTCTCAGCGTCCCTGTCGGTATCGCCATTGGCATGGCTTCGGTGGCCTCGATCATCGTCGGCCAGACCCTGTCGCCGGGCTTTGTGGCCCAGACACTGGTCACCTCCACCGACTCGTTCCCGATCATGGCCATCCCGCTGTTCATCCTGGCGGGCGAACTGATGGGGGCCGGCGGAGTGTCGCGGCGGATCCTTGATGCCGCGAACTGCTTTTTCGGGCGCATGACCGGCGGCCTCGCCATCGTCACGGTCGTGGTGTGCATGTTCTTTGCCGCCGTATCGGGCTCGGGTCCGGCGACCGTCGCCGCCGTCGGCGGCATGGTCGTTCCGACCATGCTGCGCGAGGGCTACTCCAAATCCTTCACGCTGGCCCTGATCGCCACCGCCGGCTCGATCGGCGTCATCATCCCGCCGAGCATCCCCATGGTGATCTACGGCGTTTCCACCTCCACCTCGATTTCCGACCTGTTCCTCGGCGGCTTCGGCCCCGGCATGCTCATCGGCATGGCGCTGATCGGCTGGTCCTATTTCTATTCCAAACGCATGGGCTGGCGCGGTCTTCACGACGAGTTTTCCTGGCGCCACACCGGGCGGGCGCTGTGGGACGCCAAATGGGCCCTGATCAATCCGGTCATCATCCTGGGTGGCATTTATGGCGGCGTCTTCACGCCGACCGAAGCGGCCGCCGTGGCGGCGAGCTATGCCTTTGTCGTCGGCGTGTTCATCCACCGCGAACTCGATCCGCGCACCCTGTTCAAGTCGATCGGCGGCGCCTGCTCGACCACCGGCACGACCATGGTGATCCTTGGCTGCGCCTCGGCCTTCACCCGCATCCTGACCATCGAGCAGGTGCCGGTGCAGGTGTCGGAAATGATCATCCATCTGACCGACAACCCCTATCTGCTGCTGATCATGATCAACGTGCTGCTGCTGATCGTCGGCTGCGTCATGGACACCACGCCCGCCATTCTGGTGCTGGCGCCGATCCTTTTCCCCGTCGCCACCTCGTTCGGCATCGATCCGGTCCATTTCGGCCTGATCATGGTGGTGAATCTCGCCATCGGCTTCATTACCCCGCCGCTCGGCATCAATCTGTTCGTGGCGGCACGCGTCGGCGACTCGCCGATCGGGGTGGTCATACGCGGACTGGTGCCGTTCCTGGTCACCATGATCGCCTGTCTGCTGATCATCACCTACGTGCCGGATCTGACCATGTTCCTGGTCGACAGGTTCGGCCTTTGAAGGTGAGGCACCGGAGGGCGTGCTCCCCGCCCTCCGGCAATGCTGCATGGATCGGACAGGCATCGGCCATCGCCTGCGAGACGCGCGAGGCGTAGCGTTTCCATTTCCGACGGCCAGGGCGCCCGGACATTCAAGCCCGCGACGACATCGCGGGCATCATCAAATCACGCCACTTTTCACCGACAGGATATGGTCGAGCAATGCCTTTTCGTTGAAGGGCTTGATCGTATTGACATGGAGACGGCGGATGGAAACGCCCGCATTTGCCAGGGCACCGCGCGCTCATCGCTTCTTCGGTGGCAATGCCGGAGGTGACGACGAGAACATCGGTTCCTGGCGCCAGTTCCCGCATCTGGCCGAACCTGATCGGCGTGTCGAACAGACGCGGCACCGCTCCGCGCAATACGTCGATGCCATGAAAGACACTCGCCTGCACGGTTTCCCAGGTCTGGCCTTCCTCCACCTCGCCATCGGACATGAAGACCCAGACGCGTCCCGTGTCGCTCCGGTCGACAGCCCGATGCCGAGCGTGCCGTTGTGGACTTCCATTCCGGGCGAGTGTTCGGCGCCGATCATTTCGACCGAAGAGCCGTCCTTGTTGAACATCTCGAGCCCTTCGGGCGCCATGCGCCCCACTTCGATCAGCGTGGTGCAGGCGACCAGCGCCTAGTGGGCCGGCGCCAGAAACAGGCGATCATATTGGGGTTCCGCCGGGCCGTTATCGCCTGCCCCGGTGTGATAATCCGTGTTGCCTTCGGACGGCATGCCGCCGAAAGGCTCCGGGACCATCGGCAAGGTCGGCTCGCCGAGATTCGGTTCTTCGCCGTAAAGCCACGCCAGCTGTTGGGCAGACGAACACGCCTTGCTCATATAGCCGCCATTGTTGCGGATTGAGTGCTCGAACACCAGACGCCTGATCCCCGGGGCGACCTCTTCTGTTGGCTTCACGTTTCGCATTGGTGCTTCTCCAGTGCTATGCTCCATTCGCCACAAGAGCTGACATATGGCGTAAATTTTATCATGTGTAAAAAGATGGACCGCCTTCTTTTTCCGCCTCAGGAGAGCCGCAATGCCTGACAATCGCTACACGAGCGCTCACTGGGGCAGCTACCGGTTCCAGGGCGCCGGCAGCGACCTGCGACTGGTCCCGCTCGCCGACGATCCGGCGCCATCGGTCATCGGCGCGGGCTGGCTCGCGGCGGCGCGCGATACCAACGCACGCATCCTCGCGCCCGTGGTCCGAAAGGGCTGGCTCGAGAACCGCGACAGGCAAAGATCGGGTGACGACGGTTTTGTGGAGGTGAGCTGGGACGAAGCGCTCGACCTGGCGGCCGGGGAACTGGATCGTGTTCGCCGCGAACGGGGAAACGCCGCCATCTTCGGCGGCTCCTATGGCTGGGCGAGCGCGGGGCGGTTCCACCATGCCCAGTCGCAGCTGCACCGGTTCCTGAACACCATCGGCGGTTACGTGTCGTCTGCCAACACCTATTCCCACGCCGCTGCCGAAGTGCTTTTCCCTTATGTGACAGGCCTGTCGAACGAAGAATTCCTGAACCGGATGACAAGCTGGTCCTCGGTTGCCGAGCATTGCCAGCTGCTGGTGAGTTTCGGTGGCCTTTCGGGCCGGACGGCCCAGATTGCTTCCGGCGGCACGTCCTCGCACGAGGTCGAAGCCTGGCTCGCACGGGCGCGCGCCAACGGCGCGGAATTCGTCAATGTCTCGCCGCTGCGATCCGACATGGCGGATGCGCATGAAGCCACGCAACTGGCGATCCGTCCGAACACGGACACAGCGCTGATGCTGGGGCTCGCCCATTGTCTTGTCGAGCAGAACCTTTGCGACCGCGCCTTTCTCGAGCGCTACACCAGCGGCTGGCCGCGTTTCGAACGCTACCTGACGGGCGCAGCCGATGGCACGCCGAAATCCGCCGAATGGGCGGCATCCATCTGCGACATCGAAGCGGACCGGATTCGCGCTCTGGCGCGCCGGATGGCGACGCGCAAAACCATGATCGCCATGACCTGGGGCATCCAGCGCGCCGATCACGGCGAACAGCCCCTGTGGATGGGGATCACGCTTGCCGCCATGCTCGGGCAGATCGGCAGACCGGGAACGGGATTCGGGTTTGGCTATGGGTCCACCGCGCCGATCGGTCGACCGGCAAAGCTGATCGCGCGCCCTTCATTGCCGCAGGGCAGAAATCCGGTCGCCGATTTCATTCCGGTCGCCCGCATCGCCGACATGCTGCTGTCGCCAGGGGGCACCTACACCTTCGACGGCGAAACGCGGACCTATCCCGATATCCGCCTTGTCTATTGGGCAGGTGGAAATCCGTTCCATCACCATCAGGATCTTTTCCGCCTGCAGAAGGCCTGGTCCAGACCGGAAACCATCATCGTCAACGACATCTGGTGGACGGCCACCGCGCGCCGCGCCGACATCGTCTTTCCGGCCACCTCCAGCTTCGAGCGTACGGATATCATGATGAGCCGCCGCGATCCGACGCTCATTTTCATGGAAAAGCAGCTTGAACCCCTGGGACAGGCCCGCAACGACTTCGATATTTTCCGCGGTCTGGCGCAACGTCTGGGGACGCGCGACGTCTTCACCGATGGCAGGGATGAAGACCAATGGCTCCGTCATCTGTGGGACCGGGCCGGCGAACGCTCGCGACAGCATGGCGTTGTGCTCCCCGACTTCGACGCCTTCCGGGCAATGGGGCGCTTCGACACCCCGGACGCAAACGAGGAGCGCATCCTGTTCGATGCCTTCGTCGCCGACCCGGGCGGCAATCCGCTTCAAACCCCGAGTGGCAGGATCGAAATCTACAGCGAGACGATCGCCGGCTTCGGTCTTTGCGACTGTCCCGGTCATCCGACCTGGATCGCGCCGGCCGAATGGCTGGGGCAGAAAGGCGGCGGTGCATTCCCGCTGCATCTGATTTCCAACCAGCCGCTCACCCGTCTGCACGGGCAGCTCGACAACGGACCCGTATCAGGGGCCGCCAAGATCGCCGGACGCGAGCCGGTTCGCATTCACCCGCAGACGGCCCGGCAGGCCGGCATCGAGGAGAACGACATCGTGCTGCTGTCGAGCCCGCGCGGTCGGTGTCTGGCCGCGGCAACGCTGACCGACGGCATTCGGCCCGATACGGTGGCGCTGGCAACAGGCGCCTGGTTCGATCCGCAAATCCTTGATGGCCAGGAGACGGAGGTGCACGGCAACCCCAACGCCCTGACCCTCGACAAAGGCTGTTCGGGACTGTCGCAGGGCAATATCGCGCACACCACGATGGTCGCCATCGAAAAGTGGAATGGCCCCCTTCCCGGGATCTCCGTGCACAGCCAGCCCAGGATCGAGCAAAGGTGACACGCAAGTATCCGTTTTGGTCAAGCTTGCTTAGGTGACCACATTCTGTTGTCGCGGATCAGGGCGCTTGCGAGCTCGATGAGTTTTCGCATGACGGCAGTGATTGCGAGCTTTGCCGGTTTTCCTGAGCTTCGCATGGCGTTGTCCGGATTGAAGCGGATGGCGACCGGCGCCCGCATCTTCAAATGAAGCAAAAAAGGCTCCTAGAGCATCGTGCGCAAAAGTGGGTCCCGGTTTTGCGCAAAAACGATGCGACAACAAGAACATAGAGCGACGAAGCGATTCAACTTGAAGGCGCGCCGCTCCATGTCCGGACGCCCGACGCAAGCTTCACCGTGCCGGCCTTCAAGGTCACCGTTTCCGATACCACCAGATGTGGCGACAGCTGTTGTGGCGGGTTTGTCGCCGGACTATCCATGGGCTACGATTTGGAGAAAGCATGCCGGCTCGGCACAGCCGTTTCGGCGCTGGTGGCAACGGGATCGGGATCCGACGCCGGCGTCGAGAATCTCGAGCACACACTTCAATTCATGGCGGACACGTCATGGCGGACACGAAAATCCTTTGAAGAAGCCCTCGCGAACGGAAGCCGAAAGGATCGAGCGCAACAGCGCGCAGAAGAACGACATGCTGCTCGCGCATGTGGCCATCCTTTACTACAAGGACGGGCTGACGCAGAGCGAGATCGCCAAACGTCTCGGCGTCTCCCGCGCGACGGTGGTGAATTACCTGCGTTCGGCGCGCGAGCAGAACATCGTCGATATCCGTATATCCGGTTCGTCCTTTGTTGGGTCGCGACTGTCCAGGGACCTCAAGGAACGCTTTGGGCTCGAGGACGTCTATATCGCGATTGTGTTTCCGGGCACCGCGCTCAGCCTGGCGAAGCAGGCGGCGGAAATCCGTCGTCAGGTCGCGCGGGTCGGCGCCATGGCGCTTTGCGACCTGGTGCAGGCCGGCAACGTGCTGGGGGTTGCCTGGGGCGAGACCATCCGGCGTCTATCGGAGGAACTTCCAAGGAGCTCGGTACGCAATCTGACGGTGTGCCAGTTGATCGGCTCGATGAAGTCCCCCCTGCTTTCGGCGGCGGAAACCTGCGCGATCCGCATCGCCTCGAACCTTGGCGCCGACTGCTACACCCTGCATGCGCCGGCGGTTCTGACCAGTGCCAAGCTGGCCGAGGAGCGCAAGGTCGAGCCGATCATCCAGACACAGTTGCAGCGTTTGAACACCCTGACCAAAACGCTGTTTTCGGTGGGCAATTGCGAAACATCGACCCACATCATCCAGGCCGGAATCACCACCCAGAAGGAACTGGACTGGTATCGCTCGCAAGGCGCGGTCGGCGTCATTTGCGGACGCTTCATCGATGCCTCGGGGCGGCATATCGAGGGCAAGGTCGATGCGCGCATGATCAGCATCACGCCGGCTCAGATGAAGAAGGTCAAAACCGGCATCCTGGTCGCATCCGGCACCGAAAAGATCGAGGTGATCAAGGCAGCGCTTGCCGGCGGCTACGCCACCCACCTCATCATCGTTGAGCCGACGGGCAAACAGCTCCTGAGCTGAGTCCGCGTGCCGAAGGCGATCGATTATTCCCCGTCCGCGCCCTCCTGCCTGGCATAAAGCGCATCGTCGCGCGCCCGGTCAGCTTTCGCAACCCTTCGGCGCCGAAACGCGCGCCGGCAAAGCGGCACGGGCCTCAGCATCCGCCCGGTCGTCCGCGAGGACCCTGTAGGTGACGGTGAACCTGTCCATGTTCCTTTCTTCCTCGCCGGTGGTGCAGCGCGGTGGCGGAAAAGGACGCCTCGGCAAGTCACTACTGCCTTTTGTCACCTCGGGCGTGTGGCGGTTTGACCGGATTGCCGGCGATTGTCCGTCGAGCCCAGGACGGATAGCCTGACGATTCATTTTCAGGAGATCTGCGGGAATGGAGTCCGCATCCGAAACGCCACGTCAGAGGGTTCGCAGTCTTTTCGGCGCCGCGCGCCGTCGCGGCGAGTTTCTGGTCGGCGCCGCGATCGGGGCGGGCATTCTTGGACAGGCGGCCGAAAAGGGCGGGGCGGATTTCGTGTTGGCGCTCGGTGCCGGCCGTTTTCGCATCATGGGTGCCGCCTCGGTGGCGTGCATGCTGCCAATCCGCGACAGCAACCAGTTCGTCACCCAGTTCGCTTCGTCGGAAATGCTGAGTCAGATCTCGATCCCGGTCTATTTCGGAGCCTCGACGCTCGACCCCGGACTGTCGGTCGAGACGCTGGCCGACGAAATCGCCGATCTCGGATTTGCCGGGGTCGTGAACTTTCCGACCGTCGGGCATTATCCGGCCCGGATG
Organism: uncultured Devosiaceae bacterium; assembly: GCA_964555575.1. Lineage (GTDB taxonomy): Bacteria > Pseudomonadota > Alphaproteobacteria > Rhizobiales > Devosiaceae > JAHJQZ01. The sequence goes on from CAZKTH010000001.1 coordinate 31,284, forward strand.
CGTGCCGCCCTCGATGCCGCCGGCATCGGCTTTTCCAAGGAACTGTCGCTGTTTTCCGCCGCTCACGATCGCGGCCTCAGCACGCTCGCCTATGTGCGTACCGGCGAACAGGCGCGGGCGGCAGCGGCGTGCGGGGTCGATATCGTCTGCTTCAATTTCGGCTGGAACGCCGGAGGCGTCCAGGGACTGGTCAGCGAGATCGGCATCGAGGAAGCGGCCGTGCAGTCGCGCGAGATATCGCGGATCGTCGCCCGCGAAAATCCGGACAGCTTCTTCGTTCTCGAGGGCGGACCGATCGAGGATCCGGATCAAGTGGCGGCGATCTGCCGGGTCGCGCATATTCATGGCTATGTCGGCGGTTCGACCATTGACCGGCTGCCGCTGGCCGAATCCGTCGCCAGCCAGACCCTGCGCTTCAAGTCGGCGGCAGTTCTGGCCCGCGTGCTCTCCAACGAGGAAAGCGCCCTGATCTCTTTCGGTCATCGCATCGGGCTGGCCGGCAGATCCGAGGCCATGATCCGGGTCTACGAGACCATCGAGCGGTTCAGCGACTCGAACGAGTCGATGCTCGTGGCCGGTGCCCCTGGCAGCGGACGCCAGACCACCGTCGAGGCACTCCACACCCTGTCGGGCGGCAACCCGCAGCAGCTCGCCGTGGTCCACGCCGCCGAGACCTCGGGCCAGCAGGTCATGATCACCCTGTTCGGGCGCAGGGCCGTGGAGGGTGGCGGTTTTCTGACGGGCCTTGCCGGACGCGACGACATCGCGACCATCGTCGTTCGGGGGATCGAGCACATTCCCACCAAGATGCAGGCCCGCATCGCCGTCTACATGGAACGGGGCCGGTTCACCCCGATCGGCGGACGACGCTCGGTGCAGTGGGGCAAGCGGCTTCTGTTCATCGCCGACGCGCCGCTCGCAACGCTGCTCGCCGAGGGCCGCATCGACCCGGGTCTGGCCCAGCAGATCGAGGGATACGAGATCGTCCTGCCCGCACTCAGCGACCGGGCCGAGGACATCGAGGAACTGATCAATGACGCCGTCTCCCGCCTGATCGAAAAGGAATCCGGGCAGCGGCCGGTGCTGTCGCCACTCGCCATGCGGCGGCTCAGGCGCCACGACTGGCCGGGCAACCTGCCGGAGCTCAGGGCTTTCGCTGCCAGGCTGGTGTCGCACCATGCCGGCAGTCGCGTCGATGAAGAGGCGGTGGAAAGCCTGCTGTCCGGCGAGACCGACCGCGGTCGTCGTCGCGTCGCTTCCGAGCGCGACATGGTGCTCGATGCCCTGTGGCGCCACGGCTTCCACCGCGGCCACACCGCAGCCTTTCTCGGCATTTCGCGCAAGACGCTCTACAACAAGATCCAGCGCTACCATCTCACCCGGCAGCGTTGAGCTTCCCAAGGGTGCGGGTGTCAGTCGAGCAGGACGCCGTCGGCGCCGGCCTCATGCGCCTGCGCGGCGGACAGGCCCAGACGGCCGCCGAACAGGACAATCGGAATTTCCAGTCCCGCCCGTTCCTCCAGGTCCGCCACCTGGCGGCAGAAGCCCAGCAACCCTTTCGAATCGAAGCTGCCTTCGTTCCACAGATCGAAACTCGGTACGATGAAAAGATAGGACGGCTCGAGCGCGAACGCGGGAACGACGTCGTCGACATGGGCGACGGCAACAGAAATGGCAAAACCGAGATCCGCGAACCGCTTGAGCACCTGCCGCTCGCGTATCGGCCCGACATTGAGGTCATTGAGGATCGATCGGAAGCTGGAGCCGTACTGGGCGGCGTTCGGCAGGTTCACAAGGTTCCGGTAACCCTTGTCCGCCAGACGCTCGGCAAGCTGGTCGACCCGCAGAAACGGATCGGCGGCAAGGATGCCGATGATCGGATGCTCGCCGGGCGGGCAGTAGGGCATGGCCTCGAGCTCCAGCAACAGATCGTTGTTGTGATCCCGATTCGGCATCAGGCCCGACAGTTCGATCGGCAGGTCCGGGACGCGCCGGATGGGCGGCAGGACGATGTCGCCGCTGCGCGCAACGCTCGGCGTGACGTGACCCGCCCCCATCACGATACGATTCCAGGCTGAAGGATTCTGCAAATTCACCACGGCAATTACCCGATTTTACCCAACTGTCATTCCAATCCCGCTTGGCGGTCCTGTCAAGCAGGCATACAGTCTCCGGCGTAGACAGGGAGGCAGGAGAAGCGGAACGACGGCCCGGAAACAAAGAATCCGGCCCGTTTCCAGCAACTCTTTCCAACAGACAACAACGAACCGCACGTGAAAGGCGCCCGCTTCGTCGGGGCGGCGACTGCATGGATTCGCGCTACGTCATACTTGTGCTCAATGGCCTTACGCAGGGGGCGTTGTTCTTCGTCCTCGGCAGCGGACTGACATTGGCCTTCGGGCTCATGCGCATCGTCAATATGAGCCATGGCGCCTTCTATCTCCTCGGGGGCTATCTGGGCCTTGCGACCCTGAGGGTCACGGGGAGTTGGGTTCTGGCGCTGGCGGCCGCCGGCCTTTCCATCGCCGTGCTCGGCTTTGCGATCGAACGCGGCATGCTGGCACGGGTCCGCGAAGGCGGGGATCTGTCCCAGACCCTTTTGACGATTGCGATCTCGATGATCATTGCCGACCTCGCCCTTGCCATGTGGGGCGGACATCCGCTGTCGATCACGTCGCCCGCGGCCATCAGCAGGCCGGTCACGCTGTTCGGACTGACCTATCCCGGCTTCCGCTATGTGCTGATGGCCATCAGCGTCGTGATCGCCTTTGTGCTGTGGTTCATCCTGTTCCGAACCAAATTCGGCATCGCCGTGCGCGCCAGTGTCGATGATCGCGAGACGGTCAGCGCGCTTGGCGTGCGCATCGACGTGATCTATTCGCTGATGTTCATGCTGTCGGCCTTTCTCGGCGGCGTCGCGGGCGTGCTCGGCGGCACCTATCTCCAACTCAGTCCGGGCGAGGACACGACCATCCTCACCTATTCGCTGGTTGTGGTCATCGTCGGCGGCCTTGGCAGCCTGACCGGCGCCATCGTCAGTTCGCTGATCCTCGGGCAGATCCTGTCCTTCAGCCTGGCTTTCGCGCCGCAATTGTCGATGTTCCTGGTCTTCGTGCCCATGGCCCTGGTGCTCGCGCTCCGCCCCGAAGGTCTTTTCGGGAGGCGGCTGTGATGGCCAACCTGCTCGAGAGCCTCGGCAAGACCCGGCTGGCGGTCTCGGCCGTCATCATTCTGGCGCTGGTGGCGCTTCCCGCCTATGGCGACCAGTACACGCTGACGACCTTCATCCGCATCGGCTATTTTGGCTTCCTCGCCCTGAGCGTCGGCCTGCTGCTGGGCCAGGGCGGCATGATCAGCCTCACCCAGACCGCCTTTTTCGGCATGAGCGGCTACGCCATCGGACTGCTCGGCACCGAACGGGGCATACCGTTCCCCATTCCCGAACTGACGGGCCTGGTTCTGGTCGCCGCGGCCGCCTTCCTGTTCGGCCTGGTGGTCATGCGCACGCACGGGATCGTCTTTCTCATGCTGACGCTGGCGCTCGGACAGATCTGCTGGTCCTTCGCGCGCCAGAACACCAGCCTTCTGCACGGCTGGGCCGGCATCAGGGACATCCATCCGCCGCAACTGTTCGGAATCGATCTGACCCAGAACGCCAATTTCTACTGGATGACGCTGATCCTGTTCGGCCTGGCACTTTTGTTCCTGTGGCGATTGATCGAATCGCCCTTCGGCCTGGCGCTGAACGGGATCCGCGAAAGCCCCCGCCGCATGAGCGCCCTCGGCTACCCGGTATTCTGGCTGCGCGTGACGATCTTCGTCATCGCCGCCGTGCTGGCCGGCGTCGGCGGCATACTGGCGGCCTGGTCATCCGGGATCGTTACCCCGACCGCACTTCAGCTGAGCCGGACGATCTGGATCCTGCTGATCGTCATCCTGGGCGGCGCCCAGTATTTCTGGGGCCCGGTTCTGGGAGCGGTCATCGCGGTCTGGCTCGATGTCATCATCAGCCAGATGACCCCCCGCTACAACACCGTGGTCGGCCTGATCTTCGTCATCGTCATCATGCTTGCCCCGACCGGCATTCTCGGGGTGTGGCACAAAATCAAGGCCAGACGACAGGCCCGCCGCGAAGCGCTGGCCACATCCGCACAACCCAACCACAGGAAGGCGCCATCGGCCGAGCCGCATGGGACAGCCAAGGAGGAGGAGTGAAGACCATGAACTACAACAAACTCAGAAGAACGCTTGCGGCCATCGCCGCGGCAGGCGTGATCGCGGCACCGGCAGCCGTTCTGGCTGCCGAAGACAGCATCACCATCGGCATGCTGAGTGCTTTCACCGGGGCGTTCGCCTCGTTCGGACAGCTGCAGAAGGAAGGCGCGGTGCTGGCGCTCGAGCAGTGGGACTACACCGCTGGCGGCAAGACCATCAAGATGATCTATGCCGACGACCAGCTCGACAACGAACTGGCCGTCACCAAGGCCAAGCAGCTCGTCGAGCAGGACAAGGTCGACGTCGTCACCGGTCTGGTGTCCGGCGACGAGGGTCTGTCGGTCGGCGCCTATATGAAGGGCAAGGACATTCCGGTCGTGCCCATGTACTCGGCCTCCGAGGACATGACCATGCGCGAATGGTATTCCTTCATCGTTCGCCCGACCTGGACCGGCGCCCAGCCCATGGACGTTTTCGGCTACTGGCTTGCCAAGGAAAAGGGTCTCAAGAAGATCTACATGATCGGCGAGGACTACTCCTATCCCTACAATCAGGCCGGCGGCTTCAAGCGCGGTTTCCTCAGGGGCGGCGGCGAGGAAGTGACCACCATCTGGCACCCGGTGCCGACCTCGGACTATTCCTCGATCATCGCCTCGATCCCGCTCGATCAGGGCTATGACGCCGTGCTCTACAACGGCGCCGGCTCGGACGCGGTGGCCTTCGTCAAGCAGTATGTCGAATTCGGCATGCAGAACCAGATTCCGCTGCTCGGCCAGTCCAACACCTTCGAAAAGCCGGATCTCGATTCCATGCCGACGGCCATTGTCGGTTCGTACTCGGCACACCTGACCGCCGACGACATGAACACGCCCAACTGGAACAAGTTCCGTGATGCTTTCGTGGAACGCTGGGGCCACAGCCCGTCGGCCGCTTCCGAGTTCGCCTATGGCTCGATGGAACTGATCCTCAGGGCGATTGACGCGCTTTCCGGCAATGTCGCGGACAAGGCTGCCCTGATCGAGGCCATGAGAAACGTCAATCTCACCGACGAGCCGCGCGGACCCGTGACGCTCGACGAATACAATGCGGCGGTCGAGAACGTCTATATCCGCGAAGTCGCCCTCGCCGACGACGGCACCATGTACAACAAGGGTCTGTTCACCGCCGAGGCCGTGAGCCAGTTCGGGCCCTATGACTCCGTGGTCTACATGGCCGAGCCGGCCGACGGCCGCGACGAGCCGACCGGACTGCGCAGCAAGATGCCCGAAGAAATGCTGAACGTTGCGAAGGACTACCAGTTCGTGCCCTTCGGGCAGTAGGTGCTTTCCCGGTAGCATGGTGCATCAATGACCAACCCCGATCAGAAGCTCGCCATCGTCACCCGGCAGGTGTCCAAGACCTTCGGCGGCGTCAAGGCGGTCCAGGGCGTGGATCTTTCCATTGCCGTGGGCGAACGGCGTGCCCTGATCGGGCCGAACGGTGCCGGCAAGTCGACGCTGTTCAATCTGATCACCGGAGAAATTCCGGTCGACAACGGACAAATCGAAGTTCTCGGCCGGGACGCGACCCGCCTCAGCGTACAGCGTCGCGCCCGGCTGGGGCTGGGACGCACCTACCAGATTTCCCAGCTTTTTCTCAATCTGACGGTAGAACAGGGCCTGTTCCTCGCCTGCGGGGCAGGAACCGGCATCGCCTTTTCCATGTTCAGCCGATGGCGCGATCGCGGCGAGGATCTCGAATGGATCCGCGACGTGGCCGAACAGGTCGGCCTGACCGAGCATCTTCATCGAACCGTCGGCGAACTGGCGCATGGGCTTCAACGCCAGCTCGAACTCGGCATGGCGCTCGCCATGCGCCCCAGGCTCGTCATGCTCGACGAGCCGGCAGCGGGACTTTCCCCGGCCGAACGCCAGACGCTTGTGGGGCTCATCCTCAAGATGGCGCCCGACATCACACTCATCCTGATCGAGCATGACATGGACATCGTCATGGAACTGGCACAGCGCATCACCGTGTTGCATCGGGGCGCCGTGATCACGGAGGGCACGCCCGAGGAAATCCGCCAGGACGAGACGGTGCAGCGCATCTACCTGGGAGAGGTCCATGCCTGACACCGCCGCCACCGCGCCGGTTCTCGTTCTCGAGGATCTGCATGCCTCCTATGGCGAAAGCCACGTCTTGCAGGGCTGTTCGCTTACCGTCGGCCACGAATGCGTCACGGTTCTGGGACGCAACGGCATGGGCAAGACGACGCTGCTGCGCGCCATTCTCGGTCTGACCCCGCCGAGTTCGGGACGCGTGCTGCTGAACGGCGAGGAGATGACCCATCTCAAGCCGTTCCAGATCGCCGAACACGGCATCGGCTACGTGCCGCAGGGACGGCGCCTTTTTCAGTCGCTGACGGTGCAGGAACACCTCACCCTGACCTACGCTGCCAGACGCGGGACGGACGAATGGACGCCCAAGCGGGTGTTCGACCTGTTCCCCGAACTGTGGGACCGGCGGAACATCAGCGGCACGCGCCTTTCCGGCGGCGAACAGCAGATGCTGGCGATCGGCCGGGCGCTGGTCACCAATCCCAGGATCCTGATGCTGGACGAACCGTCCGAAGGATTGTCGCCGGTTGCCAATGAGCGGGTCATCGAAACCTGCCGGACGTTGCAGCGCGAAGGACTCTCGGTGTTGCTCGTCGAACAGAATATCCACGTCGCCGAAGCGCTGGCGGACCGCATCTACGTCATCCTGAGCGGCAGGACCGTTTACGAATCCCCTGCCCCGGAATTCCTCTCGAACCGGGAGCTCCGGCAGAAATATCTCGGTGTTTGAAGGAGAAAATCCATGAAAACCGTCGCAATTGTGGGAACGCTTGATACCAAGGGCGCCGAGTTCGGCTTCCTCAAGGCCGAGATCGAACGGCATGGCTGCGCCACCCTGGTGCTCGATGCGGGCGTTTCGGGCAAGCCGGCCTTTGCCCCGGATGTCACCGCCGAGGAAATCTGTGCCGAGGGCGAAAACACCATCTCGTCGCTGCAGGCGCTCGAGCGTGGCGCCGCTCTCGACATCATGGCCAGGATGCTGCCGGTCGCCGTGAAGCGCTTGTTCGAGCAGGGGCGGTTCGACGGCATCATTTCGATGGGCGGCGGCGGCGGTACGGCCCTCGGCACAAGTGCCATGCGGCCACTGCCCATCGGCGTGCCCAAAATCATGGTGTCGACCCTCGCTGCGGCCGATACCAGTCCCTATGTCGGTTCGAGCGACATCATCATGATGCCCTCGATCGTCGACGTCTCGGGGCTCAACCGTATTTCGCAAACGATCTTCGCCAATGCCGCCGCGGCGATCTGCGGCATGGTTGCGAACAGGGACGAAGCGCCGGCGGCTGCCGATGAGCGTCCGCTCGTTGCCGCCTCGATGTTCGGCAATACCACGCGTGCCGTCGATCATGCGCGCAAGCTCATCGAGCAAGCGGGCTACGAGGTCCTGGTCTTTCACGCCACCGGCGCCGGCGGGCGGACAATGGAACGCCTGATCGGCGAAGGCTATTTCGCCGGCGTTCTCGACATCACCACAACCGAATGGGCCGACGAATTGTGCGGCGGCGCCCTCAGCGCCGGACCGGCGCGTCTCGATGCGGCGGCGGCGGCAGGCGTTCCGCAGGTGGTGACGCCAGCCTGCATCGACATGTGCAATTTCTGGGCGCCGGAGACCATTCCGTCCCGCTATGGCGACCGCAAGTTCCATCACTGGAGCCCGAACGTCACGCTGATGCGGACCACACCGGAGGAGAACGCCGCCATCGGGCGCGTTTTCGCCGAAAAGCTGTCGACCGCCGCGGGACCGGTTGCCGTACTCGTGCCGATGAAGGGGTTCTCCGAAATCGATGCGCCGGACAAGCAGTTCTGGTGGCCCGAAGCCGACCAGGCATTCGTCGATGCACTGCGCGCCGGGCTCCGTCCGGACATCCCGGTGATGCTGCTCGACTACAACGTCAACGACGCGGAATTCGCCGAACAGGCGGCAAACACGCTGCTGCAAATGCTGAACAAAAGGAAGTGACAAAATGGCCATCGCACGAGCGGACATCCTGCGGAAACTGAACGAGCAGGCAAAGGCGGGCATCCCAATCGTCGGGGGTGGCGCCGGCACCGGCATTTCGGCCAAATGCGAAGAAGCCGGCGGCGTCGACCTCCTGGTGATCTACAATACCGGCCGCTACCGCATGGCGGGACGCGTCTCGATCACCGGTCTTTTCGCCTATGGCGACGCCAACCAGATTGTCGTCGAGATGGCGGGCGAGGTCCTGCCCGTGGTCAAGAAGACCCCCGTCCTGGCCGGGGTGAACGCGACCGACCCGTTCCGGTCGATGCCGGTCTTTCTGAAGCAGATCAAGGAACTCGGATTCTCGGGCGTGCAGAACTTCCCGACCGTCGGCCTGTTCGACGGCAGGATGCGGGCGAACATGGAAGCGACCGGACTCGGCTATGCCAAGGAGGTCGAGATGATCCGCCTCGCCCACGAGATGGATCTGCTCACCACGCCCTATGTCTTCAATGCGGAAGAGGCAAAGGCCATGGCCGAAGCCGGCGCCGATATCATCGTCGCCCATGTCGGCCTGACGACCGGCGGCTCGATCGGCGCCGCCGACGCCTTCTCCCTGGACGACGCGATCGATACCACGCTCAAGATCGCCGCGGCCGCCCGTTCGGTTCGTCCGGACCTCCTGATCATCTGCCACGGCGGGCCCTTCGACGAGCCGGAGAACGTGGCCGAGGCGATGAAACGCATGCCGGGCATCAATGGCTTTTTCGGCGCTTCCAGCATGGAACGGCTTCCTGTCGAGCGGGCCATCACCGCTCAGGTGGCGAAATTCAAGGAAATGCGGCTGACGCGATAGCGTTCGCCGTCATTCGGTCTCCCGGGGACGCGGCAAGAGCGTCGGACCGCGCGGCCAGACGCGAAAGAGGCAGAAAGTCCTCCCTTCTGCGAGCTTTCGCAAGTGCCGAGCGGTCCGCGGTTTTTCCGGACTTCGCGCGCAATGCGATGCTTTTCCCGGCTGCATGCGGCCATCGACATATCCAGCCCGCCATTGGAGCATTTTCCGTTCTGATGGAATCAGAACGGAAGCTCCAGGTTATCGAGTGGTCGCGTTTTCGAACCGGCGAACCGGTATCCACTTCGCCTGAAAACGCTCTTCGTAAAAAAAATGCCGGCTGACCGGCACAGTCGGAACAAGAGATGATCTACGGGCTTTTCGTGCTCTTCGTCAGCCAGCTCGTCGGCGAGGTTGTCGCGCGTTGGCTCGGGCTGGCGCTTCCGGGGCCGGCCATCGGCATCCCGATCCTGCTCGTCTGGCTCTTCGTCCTGTCGCGGCTCCGGCGCGTCGGTCACAACCGGGATGACATCCTGGACGAGGGGGCGATCGGCAAGGCTGCCGACGGCCTGATCGCCTATCTCGGCCTTTTCTTCGTGCCGGCGGGCGTCGGCGTCGTCCAGCATGTCGACCTGATCCTTGCCAATGGCGTCGCACTTGTCGTCGCCCTGATCGGCTCGGCGGCCCTGACGCTCGTGGTAACCGTGCTGACCTACCGGCTGGCCGCCCGCCTGCTGCCGGAAGAGCCGAAATGAACACCCCGCCTTCCGACAGTGTGTGGGGCGATCTTTCCACCAGCCCGCTTTTGTGGGTCACGGTGACCCTCGGGGTCTATCTCCTGGCGCAGCGGTTTGCCCGCATCAGCGGCAATCACCCGCTCGTCAATCCGATCCTCATTTCGATCCTTGTCATCGCCGGCATGGTACACCTGACCGGCCTGAGCTATGCCGACTACATGGCGGGTGCCGGATTCATCCATTTCCTTCTCGGTCCGGCGACGGTGGCGCTCGGCGTACCGCTCTGGCGCAACCGCCACATGGTTCGCGAAAGGCTCGTTCCGATTCTTGCGGCGCTGGCGGTCGGCGCGCCCTTCGCCATTCTGTCGGCGGTCTTCATTTCGGCCTGGCTTGGCGCTCCCCGATCCGTGCAGCTGGCGCTGGCACCCAAATCCGCCACGGCGGGCTTCGCGGTGGGAATTGCCGGCCAGATCGGCGCGGAACCGTCGCTGACGGCCGTGCTGGTCATCTTCACCGGCATCATCGGCGCCATCATCGTCACGCCGCTCATGAACACCCTCGGCATCAAGGACTACACGGCACGCGGATTTGCCGTCGGCCTCACCGCGCACGGGATCGGCACCGTCCGGGCCTTTCAGGTCAATGCCGTTGCCGGCACTTTTTCCGGGTTGGCCATGACGCTCAACGGCATGCTGACCGCAGCGCTGGCCCCGATCCTCGTCGGCTGGCTCGTCGGCTGAGACCAAGGGCTGCAATGGCTCACGGGGGAGCCCCATGCGGCTGGATGCCGACGCTTGCGGCGAGCGAAACCGAGGACGGATCGGCGGGGTTGCCGCCATGGCCGATTTCCGTTCAGCCGCGGCCGGCCCGATCCGGATGGATTCCCGCCTGCCCTTGCGCCCTTCAACCGCGCCATCGCCAGCCGGCCAGGCACCGGCAAGCGCGTCTGCGCGGGTCCTTCATGCCTTGCCCGGAGCATCGTGCGCAAAAGTGGGTCCCGGTTCTGCGCAACGAACAATGCGACAACAAGAACATGGAGCGGCGAAGCGATTCAACTTGAACGCGCGCCGCTCTAATCGGCGGCGAACGTCAGCTGGACCTTTACCGCCTTGCTTCTGTCCAGGGCGATCTGAAACGCTTCCTGCACGTTTTCGAGCGGGAAACGGTGCGTCACAACTTTGGCCAGCGGCAGATCGCCCGAATTGATCAACGCCACCGCTTCGGCGAACTCGCGATGGAACCGATGCGTGCCGACAAGGTTGATTTCCTTGGCGACCAACTGGTTCAGCGGCATGGGAACGTCACCCGTGACACCGACCTGCACGATCGTGCCGAGCGGACGCACCGTCTGTATTGCGGCACGTATTGCCGCGCTTGCGGCCGAGCACTCGAATGCCAGATCGAACTGCCCCTTGTCTTTCATCCAGGGATCGAGCCCGGCGCTTTGTGTCGACACATTGATTGTCCGCGTCGCGCCGACCTGCCCGGCCACGCCAAGCACATTGTCCTCGATATCGGTGACGACGACTTCGTCGGCGCCGAAATGGCGCGCCAGCGCCGCGCACAACACGCCGATCGGGCCGGCGCCGGTAACCAGAACGCGCTTGCCGTTGATCGGGCCGGCGATCTGACTGGCCCGGCCGATGGCGCGAAGACACACCGACAGGGGTTCGGCAAGCGCCGCTTCATGCAATGAAATCCCCTCGGCAATCGGATGGCACTGACTGGCGCCGATGACCAGCCGGTCGCGGAACATGCCCTGTTCGTGCGGCAGGCGTATCGCCGAACCCTTGAAACGCATTTCGAGGCAATGCTGGTAGTTGCCGGCCTTGCAGTGCACGCAGGTACCGCAGGGGTGGGAGGGATTGAGGGCAACCCTGTCGCCGACGCCGACCGTGTCCACCCCCGGCCCGCAGGCTATTACGGTTCCGGCGACCTCATGGCCGAGAATGATCGGCTCGCGCACCCTTATGGTGCCGATGCCGCCGTCACGCCAATAGTGCAGGTCCGAACCGCAAATGCCGCCGGCACCGACCTGAATCTGAACCTCGTCGCGCCCGGGGGTCGGAACGGGCTGACTCTCTATGCGGAGATCGTTCTTGCCGTGCAACCGGCAGATGCGTGTTTGCATGTTTGTACCTAGCGCGTGAGAACCGAGGGCAGCCAGGTCGCGATCTCGGGAACGTAGGAGACCAACAGCAGGACGCCGATATTGGTCAAAAGGAACGGCCAGATGGCACGAACCACGGGCATCAGCGGCAGGCGGGCGATGCCGGAGACGACGAAAAGGCAAACCCCGACCGGCGGGGTCGTCAGCCCGATCATGAGATTGAGGACCGCGAAGGTGGCGAAATGGAGCGGCTCTATCCCGACCGCCTGCGCGAGCGACAGCAGGGGAACGAACAGGATGATCAGCGCCGCGATGGTCTCCATGAACATGCCGACGAACAGCAGCAATATGTTGATGATCAGGATCACCGCATATTTGTTGTCGGTGATGCCGAGCACGGCATTGGCGATGGCCTGGGGAATGTGTTCGGCAACCAGAATCCAGCCGAAGACATTGGCGAACCCGACCAGAGCCAGAATGCCCGCCGAGGAAATGGCACTGTCGACGAGAATCTTCGGAACCGCCTTGATCGGCAGCTCGCGATAGATGAACGCCCCGACGAAAAAGGCGTAGACGCTGGCGACAACCGCCGTCTCGGTCGGCGTCGCCAGTCCACTCAACAGGCCGTAGATGATCAGGAAGGTCATGGCCAGGGCCCAGAAGGCACCCAGGAACGAGCGCGCCACCTCGCCCACCCCCATCCATGGCTGACGGGGGAAATTGCGGCGAACCGAAATGATGTAGGTCGTGACCATCATGGCAAGGCCCATCAGGACGCCCGGAACCGCACCGGCCATGAACATCTTGCCGACCGAAATGCCCGACAAAGCGCCCACGATGATCATCGGAACGCTTGGTGGAATGATCGGCCCGACCGTGGAAGACGCGGCGGTCACGGCGGCCGAGAAATCGCCCGGATAGCCGGCCTTTTTCATGCCCGGGATCAGGACGCTGCCGAGTGAGGCCGCGTCGGCGACGGCGGTGCCGGTAATGCCGCCGAACAGCATCGATGCGGCGACATTGGTCAATCCGAGGCCGCCACGGATCCACCCCACCAGGGAATTGGCGAAACGGATGATGCGACTGGTGATGCCGCCGCGATTCATCAGGTTGCCGGCCAGGACGAAGCCGGGAATGGACAAGAGGACGAATACGTCCATGCCCGCATAGATCTTTTGCGGCATGGCCACCACGGGAATGCCGGTCAGCAAAAGATAGGCCAGCGAAGACAGGCCAAGCGTGATGGTGACCGGGATTCCGACGACAAGACCGACGACGAATACCGTGATCAGAACCGTGACGGCCACGTTCAGTTCTCTCCGGAAATTTGCGGCCGGCCGTCTTCCGCGCCCGCCAGCATGCCGACGACGCGCAGGACTGCGAACAGTGCAAGAACGGCAAGCAGCAAGAACATGGTGAAATAGATGAAGCTCATTCTGATCCCCAGAGCGGGCGAGGTCTGCATCTGTCCGATCGAAACGAACCGCCACGCCTGCGGCAGCAGATAAAGGGTCAGCCCGGCCGTCGCGATGGCCGCAAACAGTCGCAGCCACCAGGGCAGGCGTCCCGGAAGGGCTTCGCAGACGACGTCCACATTGACCAGGTCACCCGAACGCAGGGCGAGTCCGGCGCCGAATGCCGCCATGTAGAGAAGGGCATAGCGGGTGAGTTCTTCGGTCCAGACCAGCGATGAACCGATCAACCGGCCGACAACCTGAAGGAGAACGGCGCCGATCAATACCGAAAAGGCCAGTCCGATACCCAATCGGCAAATGCGTACGAACACATCGATCCATCTGCTGGCGGCGCGCATCTTTCCCCTTCCCTCGGCCAGGTCCGGCGCCGCCTGGGGCGGCGCCGGATACGGGCATTGGACTTGATACGCTTACTCGGCAAACAGCTTGTCGACAATCGGCTGAATATCCGACGAGACGTTGGCGAGGACGGCGTCCTTGGCCTTGGCCTGGAAGGCGGCCGCATCCACGTCGACGAAGGTCATGCCATGTGCCTCCAGGAAGGCGCGATCGTCCGCCAGGCTCTGGTTGAACAGTTCGCGCTCATAGGCCTGCGCGGTTGCGGCAGCCTGCATGACGGCATCCTGGTCGGCCGGGGAAAGCTTGTTCCAGGTGCTTTCGGCGATGGTCAGGTAGATCCAGGACCGGACGTGGTCGGTGAGGTTCACATATTTCTGCACTTCATAGAAGCTGGCGGAACGGATCAGCGCCAAAGGATTTTCCTGGGCTTCGATCGTGCCGTTCTGCAGGGAGGTGAACACTTCGGAGAAGGCCATCGGGCCGGGATTGGCGCCCAGTGCCTTCCACACGTCGATGAAGAGCGGAACGTTGGGAACGCGCATCTTCAGGCCGTTCAGGTCATCCGGCGACGCGATCGGCCGGTTGGAGGTCAGATCCCGTGCGCCGCGCGCGAAATAGGCGATCGGTCGGATCTGGACCTTGTCGATGATTTCGGCCTTGATCTGGTCGCCAACCGGGCCGGCGGCGAACGCATCCATGTCCTCGATGGTCTTGAAGGCATAGGGGATGGCCAGAAGCGCCGCCATCGGTGCCCAGTTCTGCAGGCTTTCGCCGGTGATGGTCATGTCGACCGTCCCCAGCTGCATGCCGTTGACCAGGTCCATCTCCTTGCCCAGGGACTCGTTGGGATAGACCTCAACCTTGATGCGCCCATCGGTCAATTTGGAGAGTTCTTCACCGAATTTCAGCGAAGCCAGATGCCAGGAATTCTGCTCGTTGGCCAGGTGGCCGAGCTTCAAAGTCATTTCCTGAGCATTTGCGGCAGTGCCGAGCGCTCCCGCAATCAGTCCGATAGCCACAAGTCTGGCTACGGTTTTCATGACAGTCATGGTTTCCTCCCTTTCTACTGTCTGTTGGCCCGCCTATTCGGAGGGCTCGAAATACTCCGGGAAGGCTTCCCGGATTTTGGGAATAAACGGGAAAATCTCCCGCAGATGTTTTCGCATCGCCCGTTCGGCCGCCGCCGGATCGGCCTTGGCCACGGCGGTGACGATCGCGGTATGCTGACTGATGAGTTTTGCCGCCGGAAAACGGGAGGCGCGCAGGTGACGCACGCGGTCCATCGGCGTTTTCAGCCCTTCGAGGACCCGCCAGGCGTTCCGCTTGCCGGCGGCCTCGGCCAGGGTCCGGTGAAAGCTGTCATCGAGATGCACGAACTCTCCGACGGCACCATTGGCAACCACCTTCTGCGCATCCAGCAGCGCATAGAGCTCCGTCAGAACCGCCCGATCGGCCTTTTCGGCCACAAGCCTGACAACATCGGCCTCGACGGCCTCGCGAAGAAACCGCGCGTCCAGAACCGCGTCCAGCGAAATCTTGCGTACGAACGTGCCGCGCTGCGGCCGGACTTCGAGAAGCCCCTCATTTGCCAGCTTGATGAATGCCTCGCGAACCGGCTGGCGGCTGACGCCAAAGGATTGCGCGATGGTGGATTCGGTCAGTCGCGTGCCAGGGACATATTCCCCGAAAACGATATTCTCGCGCAGAACCCGATAGATCTGCGGCGCAACCGGCGCCGCCTTCTCCTTCAGCTCGAAAATGTCGCCGGTCTTGGCCAAAGGTCCACCCTCTCTGCGCCAACTATCTTGCATACTTCCATACTAGTCAACAACCAATCCGAGTAGTTTCACCGTCGTAAAAATCTGGAAATCGGAGGGGCGATGACGCAGGCTTGACGGCAGCAAATGGCACATCGCCGAGACTGTCCCTGGAAGCTGTCGAAAGCCTGCCGGTTTCCAAGGACATCCGGAAGCCGATCGGGAACCGGCGCAAACACATCGCCAACTGGAAAACCTCGAGAGCAGCGAGGTCGTCACACGTTCTTCGACTTCTGGTCGGCGGCCGCGATGTCTTCGATCTCCAGGGAATAGGTCTCTTCGGTACGGCCGATATGTCGGCGCAAAAGCGCTTCGACGTCTGTGTCGCTGCCCGTCTCGATGGCGTCAAGGATCAGCTTGTGCTCCTCGAAAGACAGGCGCGTGTGCATCGCCTTGGATGCCAGACGGGTTCTGAGGGCGGCGATCTTTCCGACGTAGCGGGCGTAGCTGTCGGCCAGGTACTGGTTGCCGCAATGGGCGAAAATGGCATTGTGGAAGGCGGTATCGAGCGTCAGATAGGCGCGCGTGTCGCCTTTCCTGAGCGCCTCTTCCATCTTCTTGACGACCGCGGACAAATCCTTGGCCAGGCCGGTGCGATCACGCTGGATGGCCAGGGTCAGCCCTGCCCCTTCCAGCGCCAGCCTGAATTCGCAGATCTGCACGACCTCGCGGGCGCTCAGCGTGAAAACATAGGCGCCTTTTTGCGGAACGATCGTGACTAGCCCCTCGCCCCGCAGCTGGACGAGCGATTCCCGAACCGGTGTCTTCGAGACGTTGAGACTCTCGGCAAGAACACGCTCGGACAGGGCCGCTCCCAAACCGAAATCGCCGCTGACGATGGCTTCCCGCAGCCGTTCGAGCACCGTTTGCGTCAGAGATTTGGGGCGATTTATGGCGTCCATTGGCACTTTTTTTTCTTGCGCCGCACCGGGTTGACTGACATATGACATCTGAGATATCAGTTGTCAATCGCATCGATCGGAGGCCGGCGTTGGCGCATGGCGGAACGCGGGCCGGGAGGGGACAGGTGGTCGCAGCGGAACTCGTACTCGATTGTCGCAACACGCACGGCGAAGGCGTTTTCTGGAACGCCGCGGACGCGCGCCTCTGGTGGACGGATATCCACGGCAAGAAGCTGTGGTGGTTCGATCCGGCGACAGAGGATGCCGGTTCGATCGACATGCCGGACCGGGTCTGCTGTTTCGCGCCGCGCGCCACGGGCGGCTTCCTGCTGGCCTTGGCCCATGAACTCGCCTTGTTCGATCCGAAATCGAGGGCGTTCGAAAGCTTTTTCCCGTTCGAGCCCGACAATCCGAACACCCGCCTCAATGACGGACGGACCGACCGCAACGGCAATTTCGTCGCCGGTGGCATGAACGAGATCACCGAGGAGGCCGATTCGAGCGTCGTCCTGGTCACCCCCGACCTTCAGGTCCGGACCGTGATTGAAAAGGTTTCCTGCGCCAACTCGATCTGCTTCTCGCCGGACGGGCGCACGATGTATTTCACCGACACGCCCGACCAGCAGATCCTCGCCTATGACTACGACGCCGCGGCGGTGGCACTCTCGACCCCGCGCCCGATCGTCGACATGCACGGCGAGCCCGGCATCCCGGACGGCTCCTGCGTCGATGCCGAGGGTTATGTCTGGAATGCCGAATGGATGGGGCGGCGGGTCATCCGCATCGCCCCCGACGGGCGGATCGACCGCGTTGTCGAGGTGCCGGTCGACAAGCCGACCTGCTGTGCTTTCGGCGGTACCGATCTCGACACGCTCTACATCACCACGTCGCGTTTGGGCAGCACGCCCGAGCGCCTTGCCCAAGAAGCGAATTCTGGCGGCCTGTTCGCCATGAAAACCGGCGTCAAGGGGCTCGAGGATGTCCCTTTCGCCGGCTGATTGGCCCATGGGGAGGCAAAACATGAAGAGACTGATGCACCAGCCTGGCCGCGACGGTATCCGTCCTGGCGCTGACCGTCGCCGTTGCGGCTGCCGACTATCCGCAGCCCCAGCCGCCAGACCCGAGCGGCCAGGCGGTGACGGTAGGGCTTTCCAAGGGCGATCTCGTCGATCCGCTCAAGGCGCTCGAAATGGGCCGGGCGGGACACCGACGAGCTGGAGGATATCGGCCGGCCGATCTGGACGCGTGCGATCACGCCGCGTGGCACCCGCACCATGTTCTCGGGTAGAAAGGAAGAGCTTTCGATCAACGTGCCGATCGCCTGCGGCGGTGTGACGGTCAATCCGGGCGACTTCATCGTCGCCGACCTCATGGGGGTTGTCGTCATCCCGCTGGCGCGTGCCGAGGAAGTGGTGGCCCTGGCAAAGGAACAGGCCGACCGCGAGGAGGAGATGCGTGCCTGGGTCAAGCAGGGCAAGACAATCGAAAACCTCCTGGAGGAGTTCGGCCGAATTTGACCATTTCCGATACGTCCCTGATCGCCATTGACTGGGGAACCAGTTCGTTCCGTGCCTGGGCGTTGGCGTCGGACGGCGGCGCACTGGACGAGGTCAGCACGCGAAACGGCATTCTGGCGGTGCCCGACGGCGATTTCGACGGCACGTTCGAGGCCGCGATCGGACCGTGGCTGGCCGACGCTCCGGACACGCCAATCATCGCTTCGGGCATGATCACCAGCCGCAATGGCTGGTGCGAGACGCCTTACCTTCCCCTACCGCTCGACGCGGGCGACCTGGCGAACGCCCTGATGCCGTTCCGCACCGGGAAAGGCCGGACGATCCATTTCGTCACCGGCACGGCGCGCAATCCTGAAGTGGGCCTGCCCGACGTCATCCGCGGCGAGGAAACCGAACTGGTCGGTCACCTCGCGGCAGGCGGGAGCGGCGACGGTCTTTTCGTGATGCCCGGCACGCACAGCAAATGGGCACTCGCCGCGCGGGGCGCTCTTGTCGCGTTCGAGACCTACATGACCGGCGAGATCTACGCCGTTCTCTGCAGGCATTCGATTCTCGGCCGGTTGATCGTCGAAAACGCACCGCCGTCGCATGAAGCGTTCCGACGCGGCGTCGAAGCGGCCGGCAACGCACGGTCCTCGATCACGAGCACCCTGTTTTCGGCGCGGTCGCTTGCGCTGTTCGATCGGCTGAAAGGCGAAGAAATCGCCGACTATCTTTCCGGCCTGCTCATCGGCGAGGAGTTGCGTTCCGGCCTTGCGACGCATCCGGGCATCGGCACTGTCAATGTGATCGGCCGCGGAGACCTCTCCGACCGCTACGGGGCTGCGTTCGACGTTTTCGGCACAAGGGTGAACCGGGTGTCCTCCGGCATGGCGCGATTCGGTCTTTTCGAGATCGGAAAAAGGGCCGGGCTGGTGCGATCATGAACTGGCACGACACCTTCGGGGTCTGTCCCTGAAGCATTGTTTTTGCCTTTTCCGCCAATGAATTACCAGCTTTTCACTGTCCTTATCCGACGATCAGTCCTGGCAGCCACAGGGCGATTTCCGGGAATGCCATCAGAATGCCGATGGCGACGACCTGCATGATGATGAACGGCCAGACCGAGCTGAAGATGTGGATGAGTGTGATCTCCGGCGGCACTACCGATTCCAGATAGAAGCCGGCCGGTGCGAAGGGCGGCGACAGGCCCGATGGTCACCAGCGGCGGCAGATCGGCACCGAGGATGAGCCCGTGCATGAACGCGCGACCGCCCGAAAGGTTGTAGACCCTGACCAGGACGGAAACCCCGAAGGTCACCCACAAAAACATGCCGCAGGCTTTCAGGGTCTGCACCATGCCGTCATTGAGCGGGGCAAAGCCCAATTCGCCGCGCAATGCGATGAGGAGAAGCGCGCCGACCACACCGACAACCGCCGCCTCGGTGATCGAGGTTACACCGCAATAGTTGAGCCAGGCGTGCAACTGCATCGGGTTTTCATAGCCGCCCATGACGTCACCGATGAACTGGAAGGCGGGGTCCTTGCCGGTCTGATAGCTGGCACCGGTCATGTCGATGTCGAGAATGCCCGATGCTGCGGCGCCATCGCCAAGGGCCGGTCCGCAGACGCTGTCATCGCTTCGGGAAATATCGTAAGCTTGGCCGAGACCATGTTCTATAGCCTTTCCGACAACATCGATCCTGCCCTGCTGGACGTCAGCATCGAGCCGCTTCCGGCCTCACTCACGGAATCATATGTATGATGTCTCTCCGCATCGTTTTCCACGGCGGCAATATCGCGGCGTTTCATGACGGGTTCGCCGGGCTGCTCGCGTCCGCCCACGACATAAGCATTCTGCCCGATGCCCTGACCGACGAGGCCATGCGCGCCGCCTATCGCGATGCGGACGTGATTGTCGGCACCAGGATCGATGCCCGCCTGCCGCGACCGGTTCGACTGAAGCTTTTTCAGGTTGCCGGCGCCGGCACGGACCAGGTGGATCAGCAGCTTCTTCCCCCCGGATGCACCGTGTGCAACTGTTATGGCCACGACGTGCCGATTGCCGAATACGTCATGACGGCGATCCTGAATGCGCGGGTTCCGATCCGGGATGCCGATGCCCGGCTGCGCAAGGGCGACTGGACCTATCAATCCGGCCACAAACTGCATGGCGAGATCGCCGGCGAGGTGATCGGTCTGGTCGGCTTTGGCCATATCGGGCGTGCGATCGCACAGCGTGCCGCCGCCTTCGGCATGCATGTCCACGTCGCCAATCGCAGCAGGGTGCCGGCCGATGATCTGGTGGAGAAATCGTTTGGTCTCGACGCGTTGCCGCAATTGCTGTCGGGTGTCGACTATGTGGTGGTGGCCCTGCCCCATACGCCCGAGACAGAGGGTCTGATCGGCGTTGCGGCTTTTGCGGCCATGCGACCAAACGCCTATCTGTGCAATGTCGGCCGTGGACCGGTCATTGATGAAAAGGCGCTGTTCGACGCCCTCAAGGATGGGCGGATCAGGGGGGCGGCCATAGACACCTGGTATGTCTATCCCTCCGCGGCCAATGATGCGCCGCGGCCGGCCACTCTGGCCTTCGAGACGCTGCCGAACCTGACCATGACGCCGCACATGTCAGGATGGACGCGCGGCACCATTGCCCGACGCCGACAGGCGATCGCCGACAATGTCAATCGGCTGGCCAACGGCGGAGAATTGCAGAACATCGTCTGCCGCATTGAAGGCTGAACGGTCTCGGTGCGGCGTGCGGCAATGGCGAAAGACTGCGCCGGCAGCTGCTTGTGACGCAACAGGAGCAATACCGGCGCGTATGCGCCTTTCCGCTTGCCCCGTTGTTGTGACACCGCGTCGTGGAAACGATCCTTAACGCAAGTCATGGACGCGCGCGACCGGCCCGATATGGGTGATCCTTGATCGATCGGCCGCATCTGGAGACGGGATGACATCCATTTTCCGTTCTGGCGCGGCGTTGCCGCTGCCGGAATTCTGGTGTTGGTGACGGCAAGCCGATGGAAATGGACAAAAGACAGAAAACAGGACGGCAGTACCGGAAAGATGCTGCATTCTATACTTGCCAGCTCCGCCCTCTTCCTGTTGCGAATGGAGGCGGGGTCCGTTGCTGAGGAGCCCGAAAAGGGCGCGCCAGTGCGAACGGACGGCGCCATTGGGGAAGGAACATCGCCTCACCATTCAACGACCACATTCGCCGGAGCGCCATGCACTTGAACGGGAGCGGATGCCAGTGACGACGATATTCTCCATTACGTCGTCGCCACGCTGAATGCGGTGGATATGCATGCCGAGCACGCGACTCGCCCGGCCATACACCGCAGCTTTGGGCCAAAGGCGCTTCCGGCTTGTATGGAAATACTGAAAAGTCCGGAACACTTCCGCGCCAATTTCGCATCCATGACCAATCTCGGCCTTTTGGGCGCTGCTGCCGCTCCGGCAGTTTCCCGGATCGAGGCCTGTCTTGACGCGAAAATGGACTATCCGGCGCAGGCCACCCTGTCCTGCATCGACCCTGCCGCCGTCTTGCGGACGTTTTCCGCCAAGGTGACGCAATCGGACCAGAACCATCCGGATCTGGGGCTCGCCAATGTCGGGCCCGCCGCAATTCCCGCGCTTCTCGACTGGATGCAAAGCCCGGATCCCAGACTCCGGCGCGCGGCGGGCTGGTCGCTCGACGAGATGGGACTGGTGGCGGTCGAGGCTGTTCTCAATCTCATCCGGCAGATGGGCGACGGCAATGACGACGCGCGGCGTTCGGCACTCAGGGCGTTTGCCGAGATGACCTGTTTCGCCGAGGCGGTGGCGCCCGATGATGCCGGTCCGGTTGCCGAGCCACGCCGCAGTCTCTGGACAGGTTTCTGCCGAACCAGGGCAGTTCGGGAAGGCAGCCAATCGCCGTCTTCAGCTGGCCGAAACGAAGGCATCCAGTCGATCGAAGCTCATGGGCTTTTCGGTCAGCCGACCGAAATCCTCAAGGACCGCGGCGCGCAGCATCGGCGCGTCGATCGAGCGTCCCCAGAACGCGGTCTCGGCAAGATAGGCCGCGATCATCGCTTCGCGCCCGGCAGCCGTTCCGTCGTCCAGCGCGCCGATGGCCGAGATCCTTTCGAGGATATCGGCTGCGTCGCGTGGCGGATATTTCTCGGCCCCCGGATAGCGCCCGAGGTAGAAGACCAGCCAGGCCGCCAGCGACAGCGTCATGAGCGGCGCCGGCTTCCCGTGGCGCGCCATGTAGGCGGTCAGACGGTCGAGATTGCGCGTCTGGTATTTGACCAGGCCGTTCAGGCTGATGTCGTACCAGAGATGCCGGACGAAGGGATTGGCGAAGCGCCGCCGCACGGCCGCCGCGAAACTCCTGAGTTCGTCTGCCGGCAGGGTCAGAAACGGCGAATCCGCTGGTGGTCACGATGAGTTCGAGGAATTCGCGGGCCATGTCGA
>CAZKTH010000002.1:0-39270 GCA_964555575.1 uncultured Devosiaceae bacterium
GAGCCGCGAAGGATGCGACAACAAGAACATGGAGCGGCGAAGCGATTCAACTTGAGCGCGCGCCGCTCTGGGGTTGGCGCACGACGGGGACCTTTGTCCGGCACGACCGAAAATCCTGCGATTTCGGGACAAACGCCGACGCGGGATCTCGCAATGATCCAGGGTCTGCGACGTCAGTATGCCGACCCGGTTGAACCGTCATGGGTGTCAGCCGGAACAAGGTCGCGAACGACCCCGGACCGGTTGCCGCAGGCGCTTTTTCTCAGCGTTTCCTGTCGCGGACGTCCGGGTTCGCTGCCGGTATCGATCCGCTACTCCTGCTTTTCATAAAGCGCGACCATCTGGTGTCCGGCCACCCGTTCGACCGTGAAGGCGACACTGTCGGCATCCCGGACGAATGCCAGCTCCTTCCCCTGCGGCTCGAGCACCAACCGGGAGACTTCTCCGGGGATTCTGACCTTCACCTCGACGTCGGGCACCACGGTCGTCCCCTCGACAACCTCGATCGGATTTCCGTCGAAAGTGCCGCGGGAGACCGGCGTCGCGCACAAGAGGTGAACGATGTGCCGCTTTTCCGCCTCCTGGCGCATCAGCGTCACGCGGCCATGCGAAGGCAGGTTCGAGGTCACAAGGCTCGGGCGGCCGTCGAGCAGAAGCTCGATGACCCTGGCAACGAAGCGCTTGGTCGTGACCGCGCCCTTGTCCCAATAGATCGAGAACACCGGATGGGCCAGATAGGCGACGCCATCCTTGAGACTGCCCGCCGCAAACCCGGAGGCCTGCATCCTCGGCGGTGCGTGCTGATGGCTGCAGAAATGCTTGGGCGTGCGATTGAAATAGGGATCAAAGATATCGCCGAGCGAGATCCCGTCGGTGATGCTCACGCGGTGCGAAGGGGCATACATCACGATCGGGCTGTCGATGCCCTCGGGCCGCAGATCCTGACGGGCGACGACATAATCAGGGGTATAGGGGCTTTCGTCGCGCACCTTGGCGCCGACATCGAGCATCATCTCGCCGGTCTCGCGGGAAAGCCCGCTTGCGCCGGTCATCAGGACCCGGCCACCGGCCCGGCAATAGGCCCTGAGCCGTTCGGCGAGTTCGTCATCCAGACCGATGACGTCGGGCAGGATGATCAGCCTGTAATTGGAAAACGTCGCGTAGCGGTCGATGACGTCGAACAGGAAATGGCTTTCGAGCAATAGCCGCACCGCGCCGTTGTCCGGGAAGGAATCGCGGCGGACGCTTTCGCTGGTTTCACCGGGCGCCAGAACGCTGCCGGCGGAAAGCACGGCGATGTCGGCGACCGCCCGGGCATCAACGCAGAACGGCTCCTTGGCCTCGGCTTCCGCGTAGACCTCCTCGATCAGCCGGTATGTCGACTGGTCGATCTTGCCGGAGGGATGGAGCTGATCGCCGATGCTGGTGCCTGCGCCGAAAGCCGCCATCAGCATGTTTTCGTATTTGAGCGCGGCAGGATGCTTGTAGCCACCGAATTCACCCCACAAGGTGTGGAATTTTCCGGTCATGCCGAGATACGGCTTGCCGATCGTCCGGGCATAGGCCGCCGACAGCGGAAAGTGATCGTAACCCCAGCCGCCGGTGGGCAGGGATTCGATCTCGAGATGGCTGAAGTGCTCCAGCACCCGGCGATCGCCCTGGGGCAAATGGCCCGAATTGTGGAACACGGGCATGTCGGCGCGCACGCTGCGGGCCGCCTTGTTCGTCTCCTCCAGATACCGTTCGCGCGTGCGGTAAGCCTGCACCTTGCGGTCCGCCGGGTTCTGCCAGTCGAGCCCGGCCGCGTTCATCGAAGCGATGCAGTGCTCGCAACAGCATTCGTGGCCCTGAACGATGTCGAGCCAATAGCCGTCGGCATCCGGGAACAGCACGGCGAGTTCCCGAAGCTGATCGGTCATGTGGTCGAGATAGGGCGTGTTGAAACACATATTCTTCCAGCCCGTGCCGAGGTTGCGACCATCGCCGGCGCAGCGGAAGGTTCCGTCGGGCGAGATTTCGCGCCACTCCGGATGAAGGCGGGCCGAGCGCTCTTCCCAGCCGCAGGTGTAGTAGATCACCGCGGCGATCCCGGCGGCCTTTACCGCGTCGTACTGAGCCCGCAGCAGATCGAAGTTCAAATTCGGGTGCCGCGCGCCGATTTTGGTGTCGTAGTACGACCAGCCGTGATGGCACTTGGCGAAAAGATTCACCGAATTGACATGGGCCCTTTTCAGGGTGTCGACGAACTCGTCGGCGTCGAAGAGCTCTCCCACGTTCTCGATGTGCTCGGATGTGTGGAAGTCGATGTGAACCTGGCGACGTGGAAGGGTGTGCATTGGAACTATGTCCACTCGGTTTGGGATGGTTGGCTGAAAAACGTCGGACGATCGTGGTCCGTGCACCTGAACCGACGCTCGATACGCGTCCGGTCATGAAGGTTGCTGCGAAGGATCGGTAGTCACCGAGAGGGGGCCGAGCCGGCCGCCACTTCGGACGGGACCTGCGGACTGGCGCTCCCCCCGTCCCTTCCCGATGGAACGTCGCTGTCCGTCATCGCCGGCTCGCCCGACAAGCTGTTCCTGCCCGAGGTCCGGTTCTGCTTCGATAGCGCCGCGACACTTGAACGCTCGACGAGCGAAGTGGCCAGCTGAATGTGATTCACCGACTCCAGGCGCGGATTGTCCCGCAACGTGGTCACGAGCCGCACCGCCTCGGCGGCCATCTGGGCAATCGGCTGGCGAATCGTGGTGAGCGGCGGCGACAGCATCGGACAAATCGGGACGTCGTCGAAGCCCACGACGCTCAGGTCATCCGGGATGGACAGGCCCCGCTCCGAGGCGACCTGGTATACGCCCGCCGCCGCAAGATCACCGGAGGCAAATATCCCGGTCGGCGGGTCGTCGAGGTCGAGAAGGGCTTCGGCGCCCCGCCGTCCACCCTCCACGAGGAAATCTCCGATAACGATCAGTCGAGGGTCGATCTCGATATTGGCGCGACGAAGGGCAGCATTGTACCCGTCGAGCCGTTCCTGGCTGCATGCCACGGCCATCGGGCCCGTTATGATGCCGATCCGCCTGTGCCCCATGGACAGGAAATGTTCGATCGCCGTCAGGGCGCCGAGCCAATTGCTGGCACCGACGGTGGAATTGACCGGATCCGGTTCCCCGATTGGATCGAGAAGGACGAGCGGGGCATTGAGAGACTTCAACTTGAGCGTGGTATCAAGAGAGGTCCGAATCAATGCGGCCACGACGCCGTCCGTGGACCGCGCGGCGATGCGCTGGAGCCAGTCCTTCGGGTCTACCGAGCCATGCCGCGTCGAAGTGACGACAACGGACATCCCATATTGCGCGGCCGCCTGTTCGGTGCCGCGTACGACTTCGAGCGCCCAAAGCGAATCCAGGCCGTCAATCACGAGATCGAGGGTACCCGTGCTGCTCCGGCCGAAAGTTTCGCGAAACTCATAGCCGGCATCTTGCATTGCCTTGCGGACCCGGCTTCGCGTTGATGACGAGACATCGTTCTTGCCACGAAGCACCTTGGAAACGGTAGGGATTGAGACGCCTGCGAGGCGAGCAACATCCGCCAGTGTCGTTCGATCTGCCACATGTCCTCTCCTAAAGGTTGACCATCTTGACAAACGTCGGCCGAGGAGGCAACGTCGCAATTGTTTCGCAAAAATTGCGAAATAAGGTGTGAAAGTCAAGGCAGGCGTGAATATGCTGCGGGCAGTCTACTTCGATGCGTGGTTTCCGGGTGAGCATTGCTTCCATCCGAGCAAGCCGCCGCGTCGCCGCGGAATGGTCCGGGATCTCACCGAAATGCGGGGCACCACTCTCGTCTGGTCCAGCCTCGGCGGCGGTTCGATCGCGCTGCCTTATCTCGAACAGGAAGCCTACGAGCAGGTTCCTGCCCGCTTTCGCCAGCATGGTTTCGTCAACGATTCCGAATTCATCGCACTGTGTCGCGAAGCCGGCATCGACATTTTCGCGACCGTCTTCGAAGCTCAGGGCTGGGAAGTCGCCGCCCGTCTTGCCGATGGCGAGATCGCCGAACTCAATCTGGTTACCGATGCTGCCCGGGACACCGTAGGCCTGCGGGAATTCAGCGCGGGCACGGGGCCGAGATCGTGGAAGGGCATCGGCGACTACTTTCCGGACGGACTTCTGAATTCCGACGGCGACGCGGTCACCAACCTGTTTGAAGAAGGGGCGTGCCGGGATCTCGCCGGCGAGCCGCTGCACGCGACCTGGGTCGAGGTCCCGGACAATCCTTCGCGTGCGCACTACATGGATCGAAACAATCCGGCGTGGCGGCAATACCTCAAGGCGGTCATCGCGATCCAGATCGATGCGGGTGCGACGGGCATCCAGCTCGACGAGTCGGAGACACCCATCGGGGCGCTGCGTTATGGCGGCTGTTTCTGCAAGGACTGCATGCGCGAGATGCGCGAGTACCTTATCGCGCTGCCCACCGAGAAGCGGCCGAAGCAGCTTGCCGGAGTGGATCTCGCCTCCTTCGACTACCGGCAATGGCTCCTCGATCAGGGATGTGCGCCCCGTATCGCCCCGCAAACGCTGCCGCTCTACGAATTCTACATCGCCTCCCAGATTCGGGCGACCAACCGCACCTTCGCCGAACTGGCCGGTTTCGCGCGCGCCTATGCTGCCTCCCGCGGCAAAAAGATCAAGGTGATCGGCAATTTCTTCGACTGCATCCCCTACTACGACGCGATGGTCGATCACGTCGACTTTTTTGTCAGCGAGGTTCGGCTGACGCGCTACCGGCAGCCGTGGTGGTACCGCCATGCCGTCGGCTTTGCCCGCCACCTGCAGGTGATCGCCGTCGAGAACCCCTACGGCGGCGTCATTCCCGAGCTTAATGCGCAGCTCGCCCGCGGCCTGGCCTATGACCGCTTCCGCATCGCGACCTTCGAGGCGAGCGCCATGGGGGCAAACATGGCCCTGCCCTATGGGTCCTGGCTCGGCAGTGAGATCCGCGACTCCTACTGGGCGCCGCGCGAACTGGTCCGCGAATGCGGGCGTTTCCTCGAGGAGATCGATCCGCTCCTCTCCGCCGCCTCGGCAAACCGCGCCGCCATCCTCTATTCGGTCGCCAGCACGATGAGTGCGACGGTGAACTGGGATCTGTTCAACGACGACGGTGCGTTCTTCGAACTGGCCGATGAAGGGCCGACCCCGGCCGTGCATTACTGGGACACGATCGAGCGGCTGAGCGGCGACGGCCTCACCTACGATGTCGTGATCGCCCCGGACACCGACCTGCGCAAGAACGACCTGACCAGTGATCGACTCGCCCGGTACGAGGTTCTGGTCGTTGTTTCGGCCTGGGCACTCGCGGCGGAGCAGCACCAGGAGATCCTGCGCTACCTGGACGCCGGCGGCCACGTCGTCCTGTTTGGCGATTATGCGAATGCGCTGCCCGGTGCCCGCGATGCCCTGGTCGCGCATCGCAACGTGACGGTGGCCGGTTCGCTCGATGCGATCCCCTCATTGATGCCGCGCCAGATTCACCTCTCCGACGGCGCGGACCTCGGCCTCAATATTCAGCAGACCCAGAGCGGCGAAATCTCGGTTCACCTGATCAACTACGACTACGTCGAGAGCAACGATGCGGTCAGGCGCCGGCAGAATCTCGAGGTGCGGGTCGAGCATCAGGCATCGGCCTCGGCGATCCTTTATCGACCCGGCCAGGAGCCGGCCGAACTCCCGGTCGCCGCAAGCGGCGGCTGGTCTTCATTCGTAATTCCGGAACTCGATACCTACGCGGTCGTGCATCTGAAAGAGGTCGCGTCGGCAGCGGGTTGAAATCATCGCGACAAACGCAAGAGCGTACAAGCGAACAGCAAAAGGAGGAGAAGAAAAATGAGTCTATCGAAAAGGACGCTGGGCCGAAGAGCTGCCATCGCACTGGCAGGCATCGCGTCTGCCGCATTGCTTGCCGGAGTGTCCGGTTCGGCCGTCTACGCCGCCGACATCACGTGGTGGACCTGGACCCCAGGAGTCGAACCGCTCGTCAAAATGTTCGAAGAGGCCCATCCCGACATCAAGGTGACCGTCGTGAACGCCGGGCAGGGCGCCACCGAGTATGCCAAGTTGCGGACCGCCATCAAGGCCGGCAGCGGCGCTCCGGATGTTGTCGCAATCGAGTATCAGTACATCCCGACATTCAGCCGCGATCTGGTCGATCTCAACCAATACGGGGCCGACAAACTCAAGGACAAGTACGTCGACTGGGCGTGGGCACAGTCCGGGGTCCAGGACATGCACCTCGGCATGCCTTGGGACACGGCGCCCATGGTGATCGCCTATCGTGCGGACATCTTCGAGAAGTATGGCATCGAGGTTCCCAACACCTGGGACGAGTTCGCAGCGGCGGCCCGCAAGCTCCATGCTGCGGCGCCTGATATCTACCTCACAAACCTGGCCGCGAACGATCCGGGTCAATTCCTGTCGATGACTGCGCAGGCCGGCAGCAGGCCTTACGAGTATGACGGTGCGGCCAAGCTCAGGCTTGATCTCAACGATGCCGGCGCCAAGAAGTGGGCCGACTTCTGGACTCCGCTCGTGAAGGATGGCGTGGTTTCCACCGACTCCGCCTGGAACGACGGATGGTACAAGGGATTGGCCGACGGACGCTATGCGTCGTGGATTACCGCCGCATGGGGGCCGGTGTTCCTGCAGGGCACTGCCAAGGGCACCAGTGGCAAGTGGCGCGTTATGACGCTGCCGCAATGGACCGCCGGCGAGAACGTCTCGGCCGCGTGGGGTGGCTCCACTTACGCCGTGCCAAAGCAAAGCAAGAACGCCGCCGCGGCGGCAGAGTTCGCCATGTGGATGTCGTCAAGCAAGGAAGGGACGGAGTTCACCGCCTACAACCTTTTCGGCTTCCCGGCAACGCTCGCCTTGCTGAACGATCCGAAGTACATGGACGCCAAGCAGCCATTCTTCGGTGGGCAGGAAGTGGCCAAGGTCTACGCAAAGTCGACAGCTGGGATCGACGTGTCGTTCCAGTACAGCCCGTTCCAGGACTACGTCTATTCCCAGATGCAGACGACACTGGGAAAGGCGCTGGCTGACAAGACCGATCTCGCCGCCGCGTTCGACGAGCTCCAGGCAACGGTCACCGCGTACGCCATCAATCAGGGATTCGACGTCTCGAACTAGCCCTGTGAGGGGGGGCCCGTTCGCCAGAGCGGGGCCTCCCACATTCTTTGAACGCTGGCATCATCCCATGACATCACCATCTCCGCAGCCGACTCCGAAATCAGACGGCCGACGGC
Source organism: uncultured Devosiaceae bacterium (assembly GCA_964555575.1). GTDB lineage: Bacteria > Pseudomonadota > Alphaproteobacteria > Rhizobiales > Devosiaceae > JAHJQZ01. Next base: position 7,304 of record CAZKTH010000002.1, read on the forward strand.
TCGGCAAAATAGCGTCTGAAAAGCGGCCTCCCGCCTCCGTCACTGTCGCCGATCTGCGCCGCAGCGAGCGGCGCGCCGGTTGGGTTCTGGCTGCGCCCTTCGGGATCCTGTTTGTGCTGACGTTCCTTCTGCCGCTGACATATGCCTTCTGGACGAGCCTTTTTCGCGACCGTCTCATCGGCGGTCCGCTCTTTGTCGGGCTGGGGTCCTATGCGCGCGCCATCACAGACCCGTTGCTCTGGGCCGGCCTTTGGAGAATGGTGATATTCGGCGCGATGCAGATACCGCTCATCATCGGCATGGCGCTCATTTCAGCCTTGTTGATGGACAGCGGCATAAGTCGGCTGCGCAGCTTCTTCAGGGTCGGGGTCTTCCTGCCCTACGCCGTGCCCAGCGTCGTCACCGCGCTCATGTGGGGCTATATCTACGGTCCGACCTTCGGCCCCTTCGCGCAGCTGGCGAAAGCGGTCGACCTGACGCCCTTTGCGTTCCTGTCGTCGACATACATCCTGCCGTCCCTCGCCAATGTCGCGACCTGGCAATATACCGGTTACAACGCGATCATCCTGTTCGCCGGGCTGCAGGCGATCTCACCCGATCTTTATGAAGCGGCTGCCATCGACGGCGCCAACCGCTGGCAGATTGCCCGTTGGATCAAGTTGCCGGCGCTGCGTCCGACGCTGTTGTTGACACTGGTCTTCGCCTTGATCGGCACCTTCCAGTACTTCACCGAGCCCCAGATCTTCTCGGCGCTGGCGCCGGACGTCATCATGCCGTCCTTCACGCCGAACCTTTACGCCTATTCCCTGGCATTCATCGGGCAGGAGTATTCATATTCCGCCGCTCTGTCGTTCGTGCTCGGGATCATCGTGGTCATCGTCTCCACGGTCTTCATCCGGTTAACCTCCAAGTGACCGAGGGCAAATTGAGCATCGCCACACCAGACGCATCTCACGCCAAGGGTAAGGCAAAGCATCGCCGCCGCCGTCCCTGGCAAAACGACTTCGCGCTCAATGTGACAATGATCGCGATGCTTTTCTACTTCTTCCTGCCGTTGTTCTGGCTGGTTGTCTCCGCGACCAAGACAAACTCCCAGCTGTTTTCCAGCTTCGGTCTCTGGTTCGCCAACAGCCTCAACATTGTCGAAAACCTGAAAATGGTCTTTGCCCAGGACAACGGGGTATTCCTGCGCTGGATGGGCAATACGGCTCTTTATGCCGGCGTCAGCGCCGTCGGAGCGACGGCTCTGGCAGCGAGCGCCGGCTATGCCGTGTCGCGCCTTGAGTTCACCGGGCGCAGGGTCTATTTCGCCGTCATTATCGGCACCATCATGGTGCCGACGACCGCCCTGGCCATTCCGACCTATCTGGTGATGAGTCGACTTGGGCTGGTCAATGGTCCGCTGGCCATCATCCTGCCCTCACTGGTGAGCCCGATCGGCCTGTATCTGATGACCGTGTTCGCCCGCGAGGCGATCCCCGCCAGTTTGCTGGAAGCGGCCCGGATCGATGGCGCCAGCGAATATCGTATCTTTGTGCAGATCGCCATTCCTCTGCTTGGTCCCGGCCTGGTGACGGTGTTCCTTTTGACGCTGGTCGCCACGTGGAACAACTATTTCCTGCCACTGATCATGCTCTCGGATCCGAAGTGGTATCCGATCACTCTCGGGCTCGCGAGCTGGAACTCGCAGGCGGCCGCTGGCAATGCCTCACAGGCGCTGTTCTCGGTGGTTATCACCGGCGCCCTCGTATCAATCATCCCACTCGTGATCGCCTTTGTCGTTTTGCAGCGTTACTGGCAGCGCGGCGTGGCGATAGGAGCTGTAAAAGGATGACCACTTTCGTTTATTCGCTGCGTGCGGAATATGGCACCGCGCACTTCGGCGGCGACGCCAGGCGCCCGCGCCTGTCATGGAAGGTCGACGCCGATCCGGGTTGGCAAGCCCGGCAATATCAGGTGCAGATCAAACGCCCGGGGGCTTCCGAAGAGGTGAGCCCGGTGATCGAAAGCACCGATCAGCTTTTCGTGCCGTGGCCGTTCGACGATCTTGGTTCGCGCCAACGCGCCGAAATCCGCGTGCGTGTGTGGGGCGCCCAGGAACCGACCGAATGGAGCGATCCTCTCGAAATCGAGATGGGCCTCCTCGAACGCAGCGACTGGTGCGCCAGCCTGATCCGCGCGCCTCGACATGCCGACGGTCTTCCCTGTTTCAGGCACGAGTTCAACGTCGGGCCGAGGCTGAAGTCGGCACGCGCCTACGTTACGGCCCAGGGTGTGTTCGATCTGCGCCTCAACGGACAGCCCGCTTTGCCCGACGTCATGCCTCCCGGCTGGACAAGCTATTCCTCCCGCCAGCCGTACCGGACCGTCGATATCGGCCGTTTCCTCAGCGAGGGCCCCAACGCCGTGGGCGCTGTGCTGGGGGACGGCTGGTATCGCGGCCGGCTGAGCTGGGGTGCTGGCGTTACCAACGTCTACGGCGAAGAACTTGGGCTGATCGCCCAGATCGAACTCGCTTACGCGGATGGCCGGCGTGAAGTGATCGTGACCGACGCGTCCTGGAAGTGTGGTACGGGCGGTCTTGTCGCTTCGTCGCTCTACGATGGCGAGATTTACGATGCGCGCCGCGAATCCAATGGCTGGGACAGGCCGGGATTCGACGACTCGAACTGGAACGCCGTTTCGGTGGAAGACCTTCCCGACGCAAGGCTCGTCGCCCATTGGCGCGCACCCGTGGTCGTCAAGGACGAGCGCGTGCCGGCCGAGGAATTCTCCTCGCCCTCGGGTAAGCGTCTCGTCGATTTCGGCCAGATCGTCACCGGCCGCCTTCGCCTTGAGGTCGCGGCGGCGCGCGGAACCACGATCCGCCTACGCCATGCCGAAGTGCTCGAGAACGGCGAATTGGGAGTACGGCCGTTGCGCACGGCCAAGGCCACCGACGAATATATCTGCTCGGGCGAGGGCACGGAGATCTGGGAGCCGCGCTTCACCCTGCACGGATTCCGCTATGCCGAAATCGAGTCCGATGCCGACGTCAAGGTTGTGGCGCGTATCTGTTATACCGATTTTGCCACGACCGGGCGCTTTGCCTGCTCCAATCCGCTTGTCACCAAGCTGCACGAAAACGTGTCATGGAGTCTGCGCGGCAACTTCACCCATGTGCCGACCGATTGCGCGCAACGCGACGAACGGCTCGGCTGGGCGGGTGATGCCCTGATGATTGCGCCGGCGGCCAGCTTCATGTTCGACGCGGATGCCTTTTACACCTACTGGCTCGAAGACATCGCCCTTGACCAGCGGGAAGACGGTACCGTGCCGATGGTCATCCCGGAGGTGCCGCTCTGGGCATTTCCCGGCAGCTATCCCGTGACCGGATGGGGCGACGCCGCCGCTTTGCTGCCCGCCGTGCTCTATCAGCGTTTCGGCGATCGTGGCGTGCTGGAACGGCAATGGCAAAGCGCGGCGCGCTGGGCCGAGGCCGAGGCGCTGGAAGTGCTTGAGCCGGGTTCGCATGTCGACGGCTTTCAGTTCGGCGACTGGCTCGATCCGACCGCTCCGCCTGAGCATCCGGAGGACGGGCGCACGGATCAGCGCATCGTGATGGCGATCAATGCGATCCGTTCATGCGATGCGGTGGCGCGTGCCGCGGAGGTGATCGGGCGCTCCGACGATGCAGAGCACTTCAAGGAAAAGAGTACGGAGCTGCGCAAAACCTTCCGGAAACGCTATGTGACCGATGCCGGGCTTGTCGTTTCGGACTCGCAGTCGGGGCTGGCCATGGCGCTTGCCTACGATGTGCTGCCGCCCGCGTTGCGTCCGGCGGCTGTCGAGCGGCTGGTACATGTCATCAATCGTGATCGCAAGGCCCTGAGAGTCGGCATGCTGGGGGCGCAGGTGCTTCTCGACGTGCTGACGGATGCTGGCCATGCCGACCTCGCCTACGCGCTGCTGCTGCGCGAAGAGGTGCCGTCCTGGCTCTATGCCGTCAAGATGGGCGCCACGACCATCTGGGAGCGGTGGGACAGCATGCTTCCCGACGGATCGATCAATCCCGGCGACATGACCTCGTTCAGCCACTACGCCTTCGGTGCGGTGGCGGACTGGATCCAGCGCCGGATCGGCGGCATCGCCCCCGCGGCGCCGGGATATCGTGTGATCCGGTTCTCGCCCATGCCAGGTGGGGGTATCGACTGGGCCGAGGCGTCGCTTGACTCACCCTACGGCAAGGTAAGCTCGCAGTGGCGGATCGCCGACGGAACGCTCGATCTGACCGTGGACGTGCCCTCTGGCACGACGGGGATCGTGTCGAGCCCCGACGACAGTGTCGAAGAGACCGTCGGCCCCGGCATCCACCGCTTCAGTTGGGCCGTTCACTCGGGGAACAGCGCAATCAACCAGCCCGGTCCTGCCGCGTCATCAGGCCATTGATGGGAAACTCGTGACACCCGAAGGCGACGGACCGCCGATCGACAGCAGTGGACAGGTGCGACGGCTGAGCAGGAAACCCGGAGGTTTCGCCATCAAGACCTGGTGGAACCGCTGGCCGGGGCGATCGGTCTGGCCGACCGCACCGGGCCATCAATTGCCCGGGGATGCTGCAACCGGTGGAGCGGCCTAGAACGCCAGCCGATACCAAGGAGGAAAAACAGATGGCGGCTCTCGAAATAGACCAGGTCCGGAAATCCTATGGTGCCGTGGAGGTTCTACACGGTATGAGCCTGGATATGGAAGACGGGGAGTTCGTCGCTCTCGTAGGGCCTTCGGGATGCGGGAAATCGACATTGTTGCGCATGGTTGCGGGACTGGAGGACATCAGCCACGGCGAGATTCGTATCGCCGGCCAGGTCGTGAACGCCGTAGCGCCCAAAAACCGCGACATCGCCATGGTGTTCCAGAACTACGCGCTCTACCCGCACATGACGGTGGCCAAGAACATGAGCTTCGCCTTGCGTCTCAAGCGTGCCAATCCGGTCGAGATCCAGGAGAAGGTTGATCGTGCCGCCCAAATCCTGGGACTGCAGCCCCTGCTCGAACGCTACCCGCGACAACTCTCCGGCGGTCAGCGCCAGCGTGTCGCCATGGGGCGCGCCATCGTGCGCGACCCGGCAGTGTTCCTGTTCGATGAACCACTCTCCAATCTCGATGCCAAGCTGCGCGTGCAGATGCGTACGGAAATCAAGGATTTGCACCAGCGGTTGAAAACCACGACCGTTTATGTGACGCACGACCAGATCGAGGCCATGACCCTTGCCGATCGCGTCGTCGTCATGAACAGCGGCGTGATCGAGCAGATCGGCACGCCGCTCGAACTCTACGACCAGCCGGAGACGCTGTTCGTCGCCGGGTTCATCGGCTCGCCAGCCATGAACCTGCTGACCGGCGTCATCGATACCGTAAGCGGCTCCCCGGTGTTCCGCAGCGGCGACGGCTCCGTCTGGCCGATCCCCGCGACACCGAAAGCCGAACCCGGACGGAAGGTCATCTATGGCATTCGTCCCGAGCAGATTACCCTCGGCAAGGGCGGCCTTCATCTGCAGGTCAATGTGGTCGAGCCGACCGGTGCCGAGACGCTGATCAACGCAAGGATCGGATCGGAGCAGATCCTGGCGCAATTCCATCAACGTCTGGACGTCAAGCCGGAACAGACGATCGAAATCGAGGTGGATCCGGCTCAGGTACATCTGTTCGACGCCGACAGTGGCATCCGCCTCAACTGACCCAAATCACCATCGACAAAGGCCGACGGCATGGCCTGCCGGCGCCAGTTCGTTTCCACCAGTTTGGCGGCCGAACGCCTTGGCACACTTCTTCAACGGAATCTGCGCAAAGCTGCTGTTCGCGAAATCGGTTGCCAGAAGCGCCTGCCGCTATGGCCAGTTTTTCACCTCATTCCGGCGTCGGTTCAAAAATCGACACCCGGAACACCCAGTTTATGTGCTGATGACAAAGACGGTCGTCATAACTGGCGATTTCGACGCGCGTGAGCGGAATTGCGGTGCATGTGAGCCAACTGGGCATCTTCGTTCTCGCGGTCGTGCCTGCTGCGACAGGTCCGCATGCGAGTGCGACCGGAGCCAAACGCCGTAGGTGAAGCGTGACGCGCATTCAATAATAACCTAAAAAAATCAGGTATTACGGCTCGCACAAGAGCGGCACCGGGAGCAGAGGATACCGTAAAATACTGAAATCTGGGCGTTGTGGACGAATATTGTCACCATACGGCCAGGCGTTTGATTCAGGTCATTGTCGTCGCTACTCCCCGAAGAACCTACTGCTATTGTGGTGAAATGGAGGGTTTGCCTTGCGTCAGGGGCCGCATACCCGGCATGGGTCGATCTGTTCGATCCGACCGCCTCGCAGCCCGCCATGTGGCGCGCGAGGACGATTCGGGAGGATTTCATGACTGGGCAAACGACGCGCGCCGCCATCAGGCATGTGCAGGCGGGACTCGCAGCATTGTTCGTGCTGTTCGTTTCCCTTTCGATGGCGCTTGCCGAGGAATGGACGATCTACCAGCTCGGTGATGTGGCGTTCGGCGTGCCGGCGGGCTGGTACAAGACCTATGAGGATCCCGGACTGACTCTCGATCTGAGTGCCGACGATGTCCCTTATGCGGTGCGCGCGCAGTGGTGGGTACCGGACGGGCCGCTGCTTGGATATGACGATATCGTCTCACACACCGAGTTCACGCTGGCCGGACGGCGGGCGATGCTCATCGTCTCGGGATTCGACGACATGGGCATCTATCAGATCGTGTTTCTCGAGCCGCGCGCCGATGGCCGCCAGTTCATGTTCAGCCTCGATTTCTTCAACAAGGATTTCAGCGGCGCCGCCAATTTCCTCGACGCCCTGTTGTCGCGGCTGGTCTATGAGGGCAGCGGCGGCACTGAAACCGTGTTCGGTGACGGCTCGGCGGTGACCGAGTCCGGGCCGACCGAGCCGCCTGCGCCCGAACCGATCGTGCCGGGCGATACGGGTTTTTCCGGTGAACTCGCCTATTCGCCGATCGGCGACTTGATGGAGGCGAAGATCGGCAATGCCGGTGCCGTCCACAACGCTCCGACAAAAAAGATCGTGCTGGCGCCAACCGAACCGATCATCGTCCACAAGATCTCGACCTATCACTGGAACGACGGCAAAGGCCGTCCGGCGGCGGGAAAGATCGCCATCCAGAGCGAAGACGGCCAGGTGTTCGGGCCGTGGCAGGCGACCGGCACGTCTGGCCAGGGCGGGGTTCCAAACGCCAACTGGCATGTCGCGCCGGGCGTGGTGCTCGTCCCCGGCAAGTATGTCGTGCTCGATTCCGACCCCAAGACCTGGTCGACAAACGACGAGGCCGGCAGCAGGGGCTTTGTTACCATCACCTATCAGCAGGTCGAGGAACGGGCCATAGACAACAGCGTTTTCTGGCCGTTCGGCGATTCAGGCAAAGGGGGGCAAGCCGAAGCTGTTCCGGAGCCGCAAGCCGAGCCGGAGAATTCGGGCCAGATTCTCTTTGACGGCCAGATCGACGAGCGCTGGAATGCGCAGGGCGCGCTTGGCGCCAAGCTGGAGAGTCTGGCAACCACCGAACGGGGCATGCTCGTCATCGACGTGCCGGAAGGCCACGGTTGGGCCGATGCCGGCATCGCGTCGCGCGAACCGCTGGTGTTTCCGCCACGCGTGGCAGATGCCGACGAACTTGCACTGACGATCGCGCTCGATCCGACCCGCACGTCCGGCCTGCGTGTTGGCCTCGACCCTATGGTCAACGGCCACCGCAAGATCGTGGTGCGCCTGATGAAGGATCTCAACACCGGCGTCGACACTGTCATTCTCGATACCGGTCGCGATGTCGTCGAAGCCGCGATCGAGGATATCGGTCTGCTTGACGGCATGAGTCTCGTCATGCGGCCAGAGGGCGATATTCTGGTCCTCGACAATACGGGCAGGATCATCGTCCAGAGCGCGCTCAAGGATGACAGCTCGGACACCGGCTACAAGTTGGCGGTCACAGCCCTGGCGCCGGCCTACAAGAAGGCGACACGACTGGCGCTCGGTCGGATCACGCTTGCTACGCGGCCTTATGACCGGCCGGCCGATCCCGACCTGTTCCTCGAGAACGAGCAGCACCTGGTGTTGTTCGATGGCGAAGTGCTCGGCAACCGTTGGGCGCGATTCGAGGCGTCAAAGCCCAATTTCGCCGATTTCGCGGGCATCAAGGACGGCGTACTGGTTGCCGATGTCCCGGAGGGCTACAAATGGGTCTTGCTCGGTGTCTATTCCTTCGAGCCTCTCATCTGGCTCGACAAGTTCGAGGGCAATGCCTACGCGCGCATCACCGCCTCTTTCGACCCCGAGAAGACCAGCAGTTTCGCTCTGGCACTCACCCCGTATTTCGGTGAGCCGGACTATGATCCGAAGGAGCCGAACGCCATATTCTATTGGCGTCAGCTCGCCGAAGGGGGCGCGAGGGCGAGCCTTTATGTCGATGTCAGGCATGTAAGGGAAGCTGATGAACCCGCCTGGGAGATCGATCTGCCGGACCTGGCCCCTGAACGGGTGACGCTGCAGATAATACCCGGCGGCATTCAGGTTCTTGCAGACGGGATGCCGTTTGTCGCGGTGCCGTGGGAACAGGCCGTGCCCGGGCAGGGGTTCCGCGTTTATGCCTTTACGCAGCCGAACGAATACAACCAGCCCGCCAAGATGGCGCTGCGCCGGATTACGCTCGACCGCGGCGCCGGCAGTGCCGAACCCGCCAGGCCGGAGGCGGGAGTTCCGCCCCTGCCGACCAAGGTGTTGTTTGCCGGGTCGCCCGACCCGTTATGGGAGCCAAGTGGCGTCGGTACTGAGGATTTCGCCGGTGTCCGGTTCGAGAATGGCAGGCTCGTGGCCGGTTTCGCGCCGGAAACGCTGAAAGACGGCAGGCTCGGCCTGGTGTCGACCGCGCCGATCATATCGCTCGACGAACGCATCAAGATGACTTCGTACCGGCTTGAGGCAAAGATCGATCCCAAGGCAAGCAGTGGTTTCGAGATGGGATTCTATTCCAAGAAGGTGGCCGACATGCGCGGCGACCGCACTGCTGGCTTCAGTCTCATTCGTCACGAGGCCGGGCGGCTTGCCGGCAAATACGTTCTCGAACTGCGGGAAGGCGGTTCCGCGCGCTCCATCTGGCGTCGTCTGATCGATGCCGACTGGGTCGAGAATGTCTGGGACGGCACCTTTGAGATCACGCTTGGCAATTCCATGATGTCGGTGCATCTGGCCGGCGGACCGGGCGTCGGTGCGCCGGGCTTTTTCAAAGAAGGTGATGACCGTTTCGCTACGGTCTATGCCGCCCCGGAAAACAAGGCTGCCGGCGCGCAGATGGTTCTGGAACGGATCACGGGCGGCTGGGTCACGCCTGACGGGATGAATGCGCTCGATCGCTGGTTGCTCCTCGACGCCGTCGATTTCGACGGCGAGGCATTCGCCACCGATCTCGCGGCAGGAATGAACCGCAACACCGAGGCGCTCGAAAACCAATGGCTGCTGAACGCGGTGGGAGACACGCCATGACCAGGATGAAAGGCGCATCCGCCCTTGTCGCCGCTGCGCTCGTTGCCGCAACAGTATTCGTCATACCCGGCTTGGCACTGGCACAGCTCTATCCGGGGTGGGACAAGCCGGTCGGATCGAACACGACGAGCGCTCCATACAAAGGCTACGGCATGCCGATCCCGTCCGAGGGCGGGGAGGAGCCGCAGGAAAACCTGACGCCAGAGGACCTGGCGTTTCTTGCGGAATTGAAAAACGTGGCCAAAGGCTTCAGCGATATTCTTGACAAGGTGAATCCGGTTGCGTCCAACGAAGGCGCGCAGGAATTCATCACAGGGCTCGCCAAGCGTCGCGACGACCTGCTCATGCTGTCCAAACGGCTCACTCCCGACGGCAAACGCATCAGCATGTTCGATCTGAAGCGGATGTTTGCGGAGGGCGGAAAAAACGCCACCGGTCCGGAAGTGACCAAACGCCTAGCAGAGACGGCAGCTAATCTCAAAAATGCGAAGTGGTGGACGGCGCTCGAGGAGATGAACGTTCTCAACCGCGCGTCCCAGGCTGCCAATATCCTCGATCCGGGTTCCAAGGCGCTCGGCGCAATGTGGGAAGGAGATTACGACGGCGCGGTGGTCCACGTCGTATCCGGCACCTGCAAATATGGCGTCACCACCGCCGCCGCCGGCGTGGTGGTGGGCGCATTCGCTGCCGGAACGGCGCCGATCACGGTTCCAGTTGTGATCGGCTCGGCGGTGGCCGCCGGGGTCGCAACTTATGGCTATGACACGTATATCCAGCCGTTTTTCGATGACATGAACCAAGCGCTGGCTAATGCCAAGGCGAAGAGATCAAACATCGATTTCGAAGTGCTCAACGCTTACAAGGACGTGAAGCTCGCAAACCGGCAGAGCGCCACCGAAGCAATCACTGATTTTATCCAGGGGAAGAAAAGCTCCGACGAGTTGAAAGCGCTGCTGCATCCGGTACGCGACAAGCTGCACGAACGCACTCAGCTGCTGGAGGCCAAGAAGGCGGAGAACCATGCGGCCGCGCTCGATGCCATGCACGAGATCGCGAGCAAGCATCCTGAACTGGCCGACGACATAGCCCTTTACGAGCAGGGCAAGCTCGCCAACCGTGATGCCATTCCGCTGCTCAAGGCCCTGCAGGACGAATATGGCGACCCCTGCAAGGAAGAGGCAAACCGCGATTTCGTCATCCAGAGGCTCGGCAAGCTCGGCTATGAGCGCGTGATCCAGCTTCCCGAGGTCCAGGACGCCGACGCGGCAGACAAGGCGGATTTCTATCAGTGCATGTGCCATTCCTACTCGACGATGGGGACCGGTATTTCCTATCACCCGGGCGAAACCAAAGACTGCCAGAACAGTTTGCCCTGCAAGGGCGGCAACTGGGGCTGCGCCGCCTATGATCTGCCGTCCAGTCCCAAGGCCTGGGTCAGGTGCATCGCAAAGCTGACGCTTTATCCCGAATACGATGCGGACGGGAACAAGGTGCCGGAAACCGGCATGCGGCTCGACGAGTATTTTGCCACCGCGAAATCGGTTCGTGACCAGGTTCTCGAAGCCCGAAAGAAGGCCGCGGTCAGCAAGGCGGAATGAAGAACTCGCGCTGTCAACCGAGCCAGAGGTCAAGCCACTGGACCAGGCCAGGTTCGTGATGGCGGCCGGGATGGGTGCCAGGACATAGCTCGTTCGGCTTCGTGTGTTTCAAGGTCAAAGCGCCAGAGCATCGTGCGCAAAAGTGGATCCCGGTACTCATTTTGGTCCGACAGAATTGTTCAGTTTTCTGGACGGAAGTGGCGCGCCCGGAGAGATTCGAACTCCCGACCCCCAGATTCGTAGTCTGGTGCTCTATCCAGCTGAGCTACGGGCGCTTGGTGACGGGATAGTGCCCCGACGACAGGCGCGAACACTTATACCGGGCCGGCGGGCAATGCAAGGCCGCTGGAAAAGTCGCGTCTTCATGACGGCGTGAGACCTGCCGGCGGGGCGTTTAGCCCCGTTTGCGGCCGATACGGGCGCTCGAGGGCAGTTCGACGACAAAGCGCGTGCCGGGATCGAGCGGCTGGTAGATGAGATGGCCGCCATGCGCCTCGGTCAGTTCACGGGCAATGGCAAGACCCAGGCCGGTGCCGCCGGCCCTGGCCGATCCCTCGAAGGCGACGAACAGGTTCTGCCGTGCCCGCGGCGGCAGGCCCGGCCCGTTGTCGGAAACGGAAATGGCGATTCCGTCGCCATTCTCGGCGGCGGAACAGGTGATGGTCGGGGTCTGAGGCGGTTTCTGCGTCGTTTCCAGCGCCTCGCGGGCGTTCTTGATCAGATTGGTCAGCACCCGGGCCATCTGTTCGGGATCGGCGTAAAGGGAAATCTCGTCGGGCACCGCATTGTCGAAGCGGATGCTGGGATGGCCCGCCAGCGCCGCATCGGCGGCCGATTCCTCGACCAGCATGTGCAGATCGACCGGCTGGCGCCTGGGCGGCGTGGCGCTTTCGCGGCCATATTCGATCACCGACTGGGCAAAGCTCGTCGCCCGGTCGAGCGTCTGGACGAGACGTGGGGCGAGGCGCTGCACCTTGGGATCGTCGAGCGTTGCCACCTGGTCGGACAGGAGCTGTGCCGAGGTCAGGATATTCCTCAGATCGTGGTTGATCTTGGCGACGCCCAGACCCAGATCGGCCAGGTGCCGGCGTTGCCTGAGCATGGCGAAAAGATCGGTTTCCATGCCGGAAAGTTCGCGCTCCATCACGCCGATCTCGTCGCGGCGCGGCATCGGATCGATGATCAGCGTGGCATTTTCCGGTTCGCGGCGGAAAGCCGTCATGTTGGCGATGAGGCGCCGGATCGGACGGATGACAAGCCGCGAGAGCACGACATAGATGACGATGGCCGTGATCGAGGCGACGATCAGGGACAGGATGAAGATGTTGCGCGAATAGATCAGCATGTCCTCTCGCAAGGGGGCCTCGTTGATCAGGAGCTCAATCTGCGAGCTGGAACCGGGCACCGAACCGACGACGCGGGTGGTACGGTTGGAGCCGAAGAACAACACATCGAGCGCCCCGACAATCAGATGCGGGGGATCGTCATGGCGCATGTCGGCGGTGATCTCGGCCATCGGCATGGGCAGGTCGGCGCGTTCGATCAGTTGCTTCTGCCCGTCGCGTTTGTAGCCGATGGCGATGGCACCGGCCGCCGTCAACAGCCGGTCGGTCAGCGTCTCGGGCAGGCTCATGGCATTGGGCACGACGTCGAGCACCCGCGCCGCGACGACGCCGATCGAGAGCTTGTTGTTGAGCCAGTTGGCGCGGTAATTGGCGACCGAGGGCAGATAGATCACCACCTCGACGACCATGATCACCAAAATGATCGTCGCGATCAGCCTGACGGAAATACCGGTCAGGAAACCTGGCATGCGGGAGGGCTCTTCGACCATGGCCGCAAAGCTAGAGGGTTATGAGGCAAAGGGAAAGCCGGTTCGCAATTGCACAAATGCGACAAAAAAAGAGACAGGACGTCTCCTCAAAACCCGTCACCAGGGGACGATCCCCGCTGCCGGACGCTCAGGGCAGCCTGCGGATGAAACCGAGCCAGCGCCGGACAAAGGCTGAGCCGAGGCGGTCGCGATAGTGCTCGACAGCGATGCGCCGGGCCATTTCGGTCAGGGTCGGATAGGGCGCGATGAACTTCAGGAAGCTGCCGATCTTCAGTCTGTTGGCAAGTGCATAGGCATAAAGCGAGATCATCTCCCCCGCCCAGGGCCCGACAATGGCACAGCCCAGAATACGGCCGTTCCTATGGGTGATCAGCTTGACAAGGCCGTCGGTGCGGCGCTCGGCGCGGGCCCGGTCGTTGTCGCCATAGGACCAGCGGATGATTTTCGCCTTGCCGGGATGGCGCTTCAGGGCCGCCGCCTCGGAAAGCCCGACGCTGGCGATTTCGGGATCGATATAGGTGCACCATGGGATGAGCGTTTTGTCCTCGCGGACTCTGAGGCCGAACAGGGTGGCGCGGATGACGAGGGCGGCATGATAGGCGGCGACGTGGGTGAACCGAAGACTGCCGACAACGTCGCCGATGGCATAGACGCGACGGTTGGAGGTCCGCATCGACCGGCTGATCTGAATGCCGGCCTTGCCGGCGCGGATGCGGGCCGCATCGAGCCCGAGATTTTCGATATTTGGCGCCCGGCCGGCGGCGACGAGCAGATGCGAGCCGGTGATCACCTCCTCGCCCTCTTGGCCGGAAAGGGTGACGGCGACGCCATTGCCGTTCGGGGCGATTTCCTTGATCGCGGCGTGCGGCCTCAGGACGACGCCGTCGTTTTCCAGGCGCCGCAAGGCGATGTCGACCAGTTCCGGATCGTCGCGCGACAGGAATTCGGCCGCTTCGAGTACCGTTACCTCCGAGCCGAGCCGGCGAAAGGCCTGGGCCAGTTCCAGCCCGACCGGACCGCCGCCGATGACGACCAGATGTGCCGGCTTGCGGGTCAGGTCGAACACCGTCTCGTTTGTCAGGAACGGGACGGAATCGATGCCGGGGATCGGCGGCATCGCCGGGCGCGATCCGGCGGCGATGATGAAGCGGCGGGCACGGATCCTCTGGCCGTCGGCCTCGAGGGTGCGCCTGTCGGTGAAGCGGCCTTCGCCCCTGATGACGACGACGCCGAGACCCTCGAAGCGCTCGACGCTGTCATTGGGAGCGATGGAGGCGATGATCTCGCCGACATGGTCGTGGATGCGGCCGAAATTGACGCGCGGCGCCTCGAAGCTGACCCCGAACGCCGACGCCTCCCTTCCGTCCTGGGCATGGCGGGCGGCGGCGATCAGCGATTTGGAGGGCACGCAGCCGGTATTGAGGCAGTCCCCGCCCATCTTGCCCTTTTCGATCAGGACGACCGAGGCACCGAAGGCGCGCGCCGCGGCGGCGGCGGTCAGGCCGGCCGAACCTCCGCCGATGACGCACAGATCGGGTCTGAGGAGTTCAGCCATTGCATTTTCCGCCGCTCAGCCTTCAGGCTTTATGCCCTTGCAGATGGCGGACTACAACCGGCATCAGGGACAGAAGCGCCAGAAGTGCCAGCGCGGCGATGATTTCCGGCGTTATCAGGCTCGTGGCGTCGAGCGGCGTGCCGCAGGGCGGCGCGTTGACGGCACAGGCGGCGGCGCGGTCGGCGATGATCGATCTGAGGCCCTCGCCGGCAAAGGCATAAACGAAGACGCCGGGAACGATGCCGATAAGGGTCGTGAGGGCGTAGGTCCGCAGCGGCACGCCGACAATGGCCGGCACGACATTGACGATGACGAAAGGCACCGCCGGCACGAATCGCAAAAACAGCATGTAGGCAAAGGCGTCGCGCCTGAACCCGTCGGCAAGCATCCTGACCCAGCCATCGGCGCGGGCCCGGAAGAAATCGGCAAAGGCGAGGCGGGTGGCCAGGAAAATGCCGACGGCCCCGGCCGTCGCGCCGAAAACGACGACGAGCGCGGCCCAGAACCAGCCGAACAGCAGACCGAGCATGACCGTCAGCAGCCAGGCCGCCGGGAAGCTGACCGCCGTTGCCAGGGCATAAACGACAAAGGCGAGAAGCGTCGCCAGGGCCGGCTGAGCGGCAACCCAGTCGGCCAGAGACCGGTAATGCAGAGCCAGGGCGTCGAAGCCGAAGCCGGCCTGGACGCCGCTCATGAGGACAACGGCAAGCCCGACCGCGAGAAGGACAAGCGGTGCGAAGCGGCGCCATTGGGATCTGGCCTGGGTCAGGGCAATCTGGGTTTCGGACACTTCGGACCTGTGCTGATCTGCGCGATACGTCCTCTGCGACGGACGGGGCACGCGACGGACAGCGCACACATATAGGGTCGCCGGAGGTTTGTCGCCGGACCTCACCACGACGTGACCCGGTTTGAAGATGTGCGGCCGGCGCAGGAACATCGGGCGATTGCCGGCGGCTTCGCGTTGACTTCGCGCCTTTGTTTTTCTATAAGCCGCGCAACTTTGCGAGGGGCCGGCAGGGCCATTGTTCGGCCGCCTCCGATTTATTTCGCACAGATCGAAACAGAAGGAACCGTGCCCGGCGCGGTTTGGTCCAATGAAGCGTACTTTCCAGCCGAGCCGCCTGGTCCGCAAACGCCGCCATGGTTTTCGTGCCCGTATGGCCACCCGCAATGGCCGCAAGGTGCTGAGCGCCCGCCGCGCTCGCGGCCGCAAGCGGCTGTCCGCCTGAGGCTCATGACCGGCCGGTCGACCGGTCTGATGCGCGGGCTGAAAACACGCGCCGAGTTTGTGGCGGTCGGCCGGGGCAGACGTGCCAGCCGCGACGGGCTCGTCCTTCAGGTCGCCAGAACGGGCGTTGAAGACATCGGGGTCGGTTTCACCGTGACCAAAAAGGCTGGCAATGCTCCCGAACGCAACCGGATCAAGAGACGATTGCGTTCGGCCGTCAAGGCTTGCGCCAGTGGTTTCAAGACCCAACATGATTATGTCGTCATCGGCCGGCGCGAGGTGCTCTCGACGCCGTTCGGGATGCTTGTGTCAACCCTTGAGGGCCTGATCGCGCGCGTTCACGCCGCCACCCCAAAAAACCGCCGGGACCCGGACGCTCATGCAGCAAGACAACCGTAACGTCATCATTGCCGCCGTTCTGGCCATGGCGATCCTGTTTGGCTGGCAGTATTTCATCGCCGGGCCGCAAATGGAACAGGCGCAGCAACAGGCCGACTTCACGTCACAGCAGCCGACGACGACAACGACGTCGAGCGGGACCAGCGCCGCTCTGGCGACCCCGAGCCAGACGACATCGACCACGGCCGTCGCTTCCGTACCGGCATCGACCTCCACCACCACAACCCGGTACGCCACCCGCGCCGAGGCCATCGCCGCGACGCCGCGTCTTCCGATCGACACGCCGGATCTTGCCGGCTCGATCAACCTCGTCGGCGGCCGCATCGACGATCTGAAGCTCAAGAAATATCACGAGACGGTCAACAAGGATTCCCCGATCATCACCCTGCTGTCGCCGGCCGACGGTCCCGACGCCTACTTCGCCGAAGAGGGCTGGGTTGCCGCGAACGGCGCCGACACGGTGGTGCCGACCTCGACAACGAAATGGACCGTTGCGAGCGGCGCGGCAAAACTTTCCGTCGACAAGCCGGTCACGCTCACCTGGGACAATGGCCACGGGCTGGTCTTCAAGCGCACCTTCACCGTCGACGAACACTATCTGTTCACGGTCAACCAGCAGGTCGAGAACAAGGGCACCGGCGCTGTCTCGCTCTACCCCTATGCCCGCGTCGCCCGCTACGGCATCCCGAATGTGCAGAATTTCTTCATCCAGCACGAGGGTCCGGTCGGCGTTCTGGGCTCGAACAACTACATCTCGAAGAAGTATTCCGACCTCAAGAACGACAAGCAGATACGGTTCGACAACACCTCCGGCTGGCTCGGCATCACCGACAAGTACTGGGCGACGGCGGCGATCGCCAATCCGGGCGAGGAGATCAACGCCCTGTTCTCCTGGCGCGACCCCAACGGGGTCGACGAGTTCCAGACGAGCTTTGTTGCCTCGAAACCCGTTTCCGTGGCGCCCGGCGCCACCGGCTCGGCCAAGTCCTATGTCTTTGCCGGCGCCAAGGTGGAATCGATCATTTCGGGCTATGACAAGAAATACGGCTTCGACCGGCTCGACCTGCTGATCGACTGGGGCTGGTTCCACTTCCTGACCTATCCGCTCTTCCTGCTGCTGCGGTTCCTTAATGGGTTCCTGGGGAATTTCGGCCTGGCCATCATGGCGGTGACGGTCATCATCAAGCTTGCGCTCTTCCCCCTGGCCAACCGCTCCTATGCCTCGATGGCCAAGATGCGCAACGTCCAGCCGCAACTGAAGGCGCTGCAGGAGCAGTTCAAGGACGACAAGGCCGCCCAGCAGAAGGCGATGATGGAGCTTTATGCCAAGGAAAAGATCAATCCGATCGCCGGCTGCTGGCCGGTCCTCATCCAGATCCCGATCTTTTTCTCGCTCTATACCGTCATCTTCATCTCGCTGGCGATGCGGCACGCGCCCTTCTATGGCTGGATCGTCGACCTGGCGGCGCCCGACCCGACCAATATCTTCACCCTGTTCGGTCTCATTCCCTGGGATCCGACCATGGTCCCCATCGTCGGACACTTCCTGCATCTTGGCTTCTTCCCGGTGCTCATGGGCATCACCATGTGGGTGCAGATGAAGCTTTCGCCGCCGCCGCCCGATCCTTCCCAGGCGATGATCTTCAACCTGATGCCGATCATGTTCACCTTCATGCTCGGCACCTTCCCGGCGGGCCTGGTCATCTACTGGACATGGAACAACTTCCTGTCGATCCTGCAGCAATGGGTGATCATGAAGCGCAATGGCGCCGATGTGGACCTGTTCGGCAACATCCTTGCCGGTCTCGGCCTCAGAAAGAACGCCGCCGAGAAATCGGGCAAATAGACGAGGTCCGCCGGCGGCGCCGGCGGACATTCCGCGACAACGCCAGAGATGGGTCTGTTCGACATGATCAATTGAGGGACCGCATCTTCACCTGACGCGCGACGGGAGGTCCGGTCGACCCGTCACGGTTTCCGCCACGGCGGAGACGGAACGCGCAAGGTATGGTTTCCCGTCAAATTGATCTGGAGGTGCGTCATGCACGGCCCCTCACCCCTGGCCCTCCACCCGATGGAAGGGGTTCGCCAAGTCGTCTTTCTCCGGCAGGTCGTCACCCGGCCGAACATCGAGGTCGGCGACTATTCCTATTACGACGATCCGGATGGCGCCGAGCACTTCGAGGAACGCAACGTCCTCTACCACTATGATTTTTATGGCGACCGGCTGGTCATCGGCAAATTCGTCGCCATCGCCAAGGGGGCGCAGTTCATCATGAACGGCGCCAATCACCAGCTCGACGGCTTTTCGACCTATCCGTTCTCGATCTTCGGCAAGGGCTGGGAAACCGGCATGGACATAGGCGTCTTCCAGCGCCAGAGCCGCGGCGATACCATTGTCGGCAACGACATATGGATCGGACGCGAGGCCCGCATCCTGCCCGGCGTGACCATCGGCAATGGCGCCATCATTGGCGCCTATGCCGTCGTCGCCTCCGATGTGCCCGCCTATGCGGTCGTGGTCGGCAATCCCGGAAAGATCGTCAGGATGCGCTTTGGCGCCGACACCGTCGCGGCGCTCGACGACATCGCCTGGTGGGACTGGGATGCGGAGAAGATCACCCGCAATCTCGGGGCCATTCGCGGCAACGACCTTGCCGCCCTCAAGGCGGCAGAGTAAGCCGGTCCGCATGGATATCGCCGAACCGACACCGGAACAGCTTGAAGCCGGGCGCGTGCTGTTCGCCCGGCCTTTCGCCTTCGTCAAGGGCTGCGTCAGGATCGCCGATCTGCCGCCGCCTGAAGGAATCGAGATCGCCTTTGCCGGGCGTTCCAATGTCGGCAAGTCGTCGCTGATCAACGCCCTGACCGGGCGGACGGCTCTGGCACGCACCTCGAACAGGCCGGGACGCACCCAGGAACTCAACATCTTCGTGTCGGAAACGGCGCCGCTGACCATTGTCGACATGCCGGGCTACGGCTTCGCCGAGGCGCCCAGGCCCAAGGTCATGGCCTGGACCAGACTGATCCATGCCTATCTGACCGGGCGACCCAATCTCAGGCGCATCTATGTCCTTGTCGACGCCCGCCACGGCCCCAAGGCCAACGACACGAGCCTGATGAACGAACTCGACCGGGCGGCGGTCAGCTATCAGATCGTTCTGACCAAGGCCGACAAGCCCTCGGCCGTCGAGCTCGACAAGATGATCGCCGCAACGGAAAAGGCCATCACCAAGCGCCCGGCCGCCCATCCCGAGCTGATCGTCACCTCGTCCGAGAAGGGGACGGGCATCGCCGAACTCAGGGCCGAGATCGCGACGTTCGTGGGATAGGGGTCGGTTGCCTTCGTCATCGCGCGCGGCAATCCGTGAACGGCAAGCGCCATCGTGCGCCGCCCCTGGACTGCTTCTCGCAATGACGACGGAGGAGTTTTCCTCAGTCCCTGCTCGCCCTGATGAGAAACCGCGCCAGCGCCGCGGCCAGCGCGGCATTGTCGACCGGCGCATCGAGCGAGGCGAGGCGTTCGTCGACGAAGGCGTCATCGAGCGGGTTGTGGCGGCGCAGCTCGACCAGGGCCCGGGAGAAACCGGGATCGAATTCGGGATGCGGCTGCACCGAGATGGCAGCGCCATTGCCGTAGATAAGTCCGGCATTGGGCGTGAACCCGGAGCTGAGGAAGATCTCGGTGCCGTCCGGCGGGGTGATCACCTGGTCCTGGTGGGAAGCGGCGATGGCGATCTCGGCGCCAAGGCCGTCGAGCGCCGGATTCCTTTTGTCGACGGCATAGACATGGCGGCCGAGGCCCCAGCCCTTTTCCGATTTGCGGACATCGCCGCCGAGGGCGTCGGTCATGATCTGGTGGCCGAAACACACCCCCAACATCGGCGTTTTCGCCTGATAGGCGGCGCGGATGAAACCGCGCAACGGATCGATCCAGTCCGGACGGTCGTAGACGCCGACCGCCGAGCCGGTGATCACCACGCCCTCGAGTTCTTCGGGATCGGGGAAGGGCGCGCCGTCGAGGATCGGGATCGAATCGAAGGAAAAGCCGTTTGCGGTCGCCGCGAGCATGCGCTCGAAGAAGCGGTCGAAGCGTAAGAAGCGGTCGCGCAAGGCCTGAGGCGTTTCGCCGACCTGCAATATGGTGAGTTTCATCGGGCCACGGGACGTTGATCGGAGCCCGATCCTAAATGCCAAAGGGGTGGCAGGACAATACGGTGCGGCGCAACCCTGCTACGCGCCGATCGACGTCTGAAGCGCCACCAGAACGAAGGCGCAGGCGAAAAGAAGAACGGCGCTGGCGCTTGTGGCCATCAGCACGGGAAAAAGGTTTCTGCCGGTCATGCTCGTGTCTCCCTGTTGCAGGAAAGACGCGCGGCCCCGGCAAAAGGTTCATGCAAAAATCGACGGGTCCGGAAGGGGAGCGGCGCCGCGCCCCCGGGGGGCAGACAGGGGACGGATTTCGTACTAGAGAGGCAGCGTCCGCCAGCGCCAGGCGAGCGGACAAAGCCCTGAGGACCGTCGATGACCCTAGACACCCACCATCAGCCCGATCCGAGCTATGACGCCGCCATCCTCGCCCAGGCCCTGCCCTATATGCAGCGCTACAAGGGCAAGACGGTCGTGGTCAAATATGGCGGCCACGCCATGGGCGATCCGGCGCTCGGCAAGGCCTTCGCCCGCGATATCGCCCTTTTGAAGCAGTCCAAGGTCAACCCGATCGTCGTTCATGGCGGCGGCCCGCAGATCGGCCAGATGCTGGAAAAAATGGGCATCGAATCGAAATTCGAGGGCGGTCTGCGCGTCACCGACGAAAAGACGGTCGAGATTGTTGAAATGGTGCTGGCCGGTTCGATCAACAAGCAGATCGTCGCCATGATCAACGCCGAAGGCGAATGGGCCATCGGCATGTGCGGCAAGGACGGCAACATGGTCTTTGCCGAAAAGGCCCACAAGAAGATCGTTGATCCGGATTCCAATATCGAACGGGTGCTCGATCTCGGTTTCGTCGGCGAGCCGGTCGAGGTCGACCGCACCTTGATCGACCTTCTGGCCCATTCCGAGATGATCCCGGTCATCGCCCCGGTGGCACCGGGCCGGGACGGCCACACCTACAACATCAATGCCGATACCTTCGCCGGCGCCATCGCCGGCTCGCTGAAGGCGACGCGCCTGCTTTTCCTGACCGATGTGCCCGGTGTGCTCGATGCCAACAATGCACTGATCCCGGAACTGACGGTCGGCGAGGCCAAGGCCCTCATACGCGAAGGCGTCATCTCCGGCGGCATGATCCCCAAGGTCGAGACGTGCTTCGAGGCGCTCGAACGCGGCGTCGAAGGCGTCGTCATCCTCAACGGCAAGACGCCGCACGCGGTTCTGATCGAACTGTTCACCGAGTACGGCGCCGGCACCCTGATTGTAAAATAGCCACGCGGCCGGCAATTCGGGCCATTGCCAAGGGCTTGAGGATTGTCGGCATTGGCCCGCTATTGGCACGATAGAGAGGAATTGGCCGGCCACGCGGCCGCCGGCCGGCACTGGGGGCCGGGAGTTCGGGAGAGTTCAAGATGAAACTGTGGGGCAGGACCGTTCTGGCAGCGGTCGGTTTGTTTGCGCTCGGGGCGAGCGCTCAGGCTCAGGACGCGTTCTGGGCGGCAACGCCGGTGGCGAACAACTGGACCGGCTTCTATATCGGTGGCCAGGCCGGCATTGTCGGCATGAAAACGCATGAAGAGAGTCCAACGCTCATCACGGGCGGCAACGTCCTGCTTGGCGAAATGCCGGCCCAGATCGGCGCCTTTGCCGGCTTCCACTACCAAGTGACCGACTGGTGGGTCTGGGGTCTGGATGTCGAGGCCAATTACCACCCTGGCGAAGCCCAGTACAACGGCACCAAGTTCGGCTTCATGGACTGGGACGCCAGCGTCCGCGTGCAGGGCGGCGTGCCGATTACTCCCAATATCCTCGCCTATGGGTCGGTCGGCTATTCCTGGTCGCATTTCGACCAGAGCGCCTTCTACAGTGTGGCTTCTCCCGGCTCGACCGGCGCCAACTATATCGGCAGCGGCGTTCAGCTCGGCCTCGGCATCGATGCCAAGATCCACGAGAATCTGATGCTGCGCATGCTGGCGACCTGGGCCCATTACGGCACGCACGACATCACCAATGGCGGCGTAACGGTTGCCACCAGCACGCCGAGCTATATCGACGCCCGCGTCGGCCTGGCCTGGTCGTTCTAAGGCCGGCTTTTCGCTATCAGGATTTTCAGGGCGCCCGACCCCGGTCGGGCGCCCTTTTCCTCGCTCAGCCGCTTCTCCAACGCCAATGCCGCCGCGCGCCCCGCTCGCAAAGGGCGTGTGAGGCGGCGGCATTGAGTCCTGGGAGGAGGAAAAAGAGAAATGGCGGAGCACCGGCCCGGATACTCCGCCATTCTTCGGCAGGCTTGCGCTTGCCAATATTTATTCAACAGAATCGTTTATATATTGCAGTCTGGATTTTGTCAACAATCCGGTTTATAAAAAGACATGGACCCTCGTTCCACCAGCGACCGTGTATTGCTGCAACTCAAATCGCGCGGACCGCAAACGGCAAAGGATGTCGCCGCCGCCTTCGCGATGAGCGTGATGGGGGCACACAAGGTGCTTGGCGCCCTCGCTTCGGCCGGCCTTGTCCGGTTCGAGGACATGGCGACGGGACGCGGGCGGCCGCGCCGGCTCTTCTCGCTGACCGAAAAGGGTCACGGCCGCTTTCCCGACCGCCATGCCGAACTCAATGCCGAACTGATCTCGATGATCCGGGCGACCTTCGGCGAGGAGGGGCTCGCAAGGCTGATCGCCGAGCGCGAGGCGCGGCAGAAGGCGCGCTATGCCGGAAAATCCGATGCGTCGCTCGACGAAAAGGTCGCGGCCCTGGTGGCGGCGCGAACGGCGGAAGGCTATATGGCGCACGGTCGGACGCTGGAAGACGGCGCCATGCAGCTGATCGAGGATCATTGCCCGATCTGCGCCGCCGCCGACGTCTATGGCGGCTTCTGCCGCTCCGAGCTCGCCATCTTCCGTGCCGTATTCGGCTCCATGGCCGAGGTCACGCGCGAGGAGCACCTGATGTCGGGCGGCTGCCGCTGCATCTATCGCATCACGCCCAGAAGGGGTGGCTGACCGGGTTCAATCCCGCTTGCGGATGCGCTAGGGTCGCCGCCTCACAACGACATCGGACCCCATGACCCGCGCCACGCTCACTCACATCACCGACTGGATCTTCGACCTCGACAACACGCTTTATCCGCGGGACTACGATCTTTTCGCCCAGATCGACGTTCTGATCACCCGCTATGTGATGGATGTGACCGGCCTCGAGCACGACGCGGCGCGGCAGATGCAGAAATCCTATTATCAGCAATACGGCACGACGCTGCGGGGCCTGATGGCCAGCTATGGCATCGACCCGGACCATTATCTCAGATCGGTCCATGCCATCGACTATTCCTGCGTCCTCGCCCATCCCGAACTGGTGGCGGCCATCTCTGCCCTGCCGGGGCGGAAATTCGTCTTCACCAATGCCGATACCGGCCACGCCATGGCCGTGCTCGACCGGCTCGGCGGCGCCGGACTGTTCGACGGGCTGTTCGACATCCGTGCCGCCGCGTTCGAGCCAAAGCCGGCCCGCGCCGCCTATGAGCGCTTCGTCGACCGTTTCGGCATCGTTCCCGAACGGGCGGTGATGTTCGACGACCTTGAAAAGAACCTCGTGGTGCCGCACGAAATGGGCATGGCGACGGTGCACATCGTTCCGGGCAGGGACTACCGATCGGTCGACCGCGACCAGTGGGAACTGGCGCGGGCCGACGGCACGCCGCATGTCCACCACGTCACCGACGATCTCGCCGGCTTTCTGGCGGCGGCCTGAGGCCCTGTCTCGCTTCGGCTTCACCCTTTTTGGGAAACGGTTCGGCTGACGCTGACACCTCTCCCTTCGGCGGAGAGGTCGGTCCGCAGCACAGCCAAGGACAGGGTGAGGGGGCCTTTGCGACGGTTGAGGAAGGCCCCCTCACCCGCCGCTTCGCGTCGATCTCTCCCCCAAAGGGAGAGGTGAGGCAGGCGCCCGCGTCCGAAAAACGAAAAGCGGCCTCAGCCCCAGCCCGGGCGGAAGGCGATCAACGCTTCGGGACGAACGATCTCGGAAAAAGCGCCGGAGGGCGATATCTCGGCAAGCCGCGCCCGCATTTCGGCCTCGAAGCTTTCGCGCCTGTTGCCCAGCGCCTCGGGCGAGGTGGCCGACATGGAAAGGGCCCGTCCGACGATGTCGTCGGCGGTGATGGTGCGGGCAATGACGCGACCGACCGTGGCAAGGTCGGAAAAGACGGAATCGAGCAACACGCTTTCATGTACCAGCCATTGCTTGTCGCGCTTCAGGCGCCGCAGCAGGCTGCCCTCCGGCATGTATTTCTCCGAGACCAAATCGAACACGACCGGCCAGTCCGGCTTGGTGGCGATGCGGTGATCGTGGAACAGGGCGATCGCGCCGCCCGGCTGGATCAGGCCGTCAAGCGCGGCAAGCGTCGCCGACCGGTCCATCCAGTGGAAGGACCGCCCCATGGTGGCGAGGCGGAACGTTCCCAGTTCCGCGCTGAGATCGTAGGACGAGCCTTCCTCGAACCTGATCGCGACCCCGGCCGCTGCGGCGTCCTCCCGCGCCGCGGCGAGCATTTCGGCTTCCGGATCGAGGCCCAGCACCTCCATGCCGAGCCGGGCGAAGGCGATGGCCAACAGGCCTGGGCCGCAGCCGAGATCGAGCACGCGGTCGTCCGGGCCGAGTTTCACCCGTTCCGCCACGTCGGCGATCAGGCTTTGCGGATAGGGAACGCGGAAACGGGCAAAATAGGCCGCCGTCGAACGGAAACGGCGCGGCTCGAAAGGAAGCGTGTTCATGATTCGGCTCGCATCGGTTCTGAAAGGCTGAACCGGGTATAAGCACGAATTATGCTGAGTGTTTGACGTGCCGGCTCAGGACCCGGCGCCGTCGCCAAGCAATTCGCCCTTCAGCGCCCTGGCGATCAGCGTCCGCGTCTGCTCGACGCCGTAAAGGGCGATGAAGGAACCGAAACGCGGTCCCTGGTCCTGGCCGAGCAGCACCTGATAAAGCGCCTTGAACCAGTCCCGCAATTGCGGGAAGTCGTGCGTCTTGCCGATTTCGTAGACAAGGTCCTGCAAACCCTCGGCATCGGTTGAGCCGGCATGGTCGGCAAGGGCGTCGCTCAAGGCCTGCATGGCCCTGGCCTCTTCCGGCGAAGCGGCGCGGAACACCTTGGTGGGGCGGACGAAATCGTCGAAATACTTGACCGCGTAGCCGGCCAGCCGGTCGAGCTCGGGATGGTTCTCGGGCGTCGCGCCCTTGACGTATTTCGAGATAAACCCCCACAGCACCGACTTGTCGTAGGCATTGGCGGCCGAGACGAGATTGAGCAAAAGCGCAAAGGAAACCGGCACGTCTTCCGTCGGCGGATAGCCGGCATGGATGTGGAAGGCCGGATTTTCCAGCAGTTCGTCCCGATGCTGGCGGCGATAGGCGGCAACGAAGGTGTAATAGTCGTCGACGGCGCGCGGGATGACGTCGAAATAGAGCCGCTTGGCCGTACGCGGCTTCAAGAACATGTAGAGCGCCAGACTTTCCGGGCTGGCATAGGCGAGCCATTCGTCGATGCTGATGCCGTTGCCCTTGGACTTGGAGATCTTCTGGCCCTTGTCGTCGAGGAACAGTTCGTAGACATAATGCTCGGGCGCCGGTTCGCCGAGGATTTTGCAGATACGGTCATAGACCGGTGCGTTGGTCTGGTGGTCCTTGCCGAACATCTCGAAATCGACGCCGAGCGCCGCCCAGCGCATGCCGAAATCGGGCTTCCATTGCAGCTTCACATGGCCGCCGGTCACGGGCAGGGTGACCTCGGTGCCGTCCTCGTCGGCGAAGGTCACCGTGCCCTTGTCGGCATCGACACGGGTCATCGGCACGTAAAGCACGCGCCCGGTGGTCGGCGAGATCGGCAGGAAGGGCGAATAGGTCGCCTGTCGCTCGGCCCCGAGGGTGGGGAGCATCACCTTCATGATGTCGTCATAGCGGCGTGCCGCCTCGATGAGCTTTTCGTCGAAACGGCCGGAAGTGTAGTAGTCGGTGGCGCTGGCGAATTCGTAGTTGAAGCCGAACTGGTCGAGGAAGCGCCTGAGCATGGCATTGTTGTGGTGCGCGAAGCTCTCATAATCGTCCCCGAACGGATTGGGCACGCGGCTCAGGGGCTGCTGCAGATAGGGCGTGAGCGCGTCCGGATTGGGCACCGTGTCCGGAATCTTGCGCATGCCGTCCATGTCGTCGGAAAAGCACAAGAGGCGCGTCGGGATCTCGTCACGGGTCAGAAGGCGGAAGGCGGTCCGGACCATTGTGGTGCGCATGACCTCGCCGAAGGTGCCGATATGCGGCAAGCCCGAGGGGCCGTAGCCGGTCTCGAACAGGGCCTCGCGCTTGCCAGACTTCTCCATCCGTCCGACCAGCTTGCGCGCCTCCTCGAAAGGCCAGGCACGCGCGGTTTGCGCGGCATCGAACAGGCTCGGATCAAGTTCGGCAAGATCGGTCGAAGACATGGCGGCTCTGGTGGCGAGGATCACACGGACACCCACGGGGCACGGCCCCAAGGGTCCGGAGGTCATGCACCAGCCCCGGCGCAACGTCAATGCCGGGCACGCCGGGACTTGCAGGATCAGGCCTGCGACCCTAGTTATGGCGTTCAGTCCAACCGGGGGATAGCGACATGGCCCTGACGCCGCAGGAAGCACTCGTTTACGTTATGGTGGTCTCGGCCGCCGCCGACCGGACCCTTTCCGACGGCGAGATCGAGCGCATCGACGGGCTGGTGGCCCGGCTGCCGGTCTTTGCCGGCTTCGACCGCACGCAACTGCCGGCGCTGGCCAAGGCGGCGCTCGATCAGACCCAGCAGGCCGACGATCTCAACGACGTGCTCGAGATCATCTTCGCCGATTTCCCCGAACGGCTCTACGACACCGCCTATGCGCTGGCCGTCGAACTGGTGGCGGTCGATCTCGACATCCACCAGGAGGAGCTCAGGTGGCTCGAAATGCTGAGCGACTATCTCGAACTCGACAAGCTCGTCATCGCCGCCATCGAACGGGCGGCGCGGGCCCGGCTGAAAAAGGCGTGACGGCGCAATAGCGCCGGCTTGCAGCGCGCGATCGCCGGACGTACTTGTCTGCCCCAGACATAGGATTATGCGAATATGACGATCCTTGGTCTCAGCGAAGGCGTGTTCCGCTTTTCCCTGTTTGTCGGCCTCTTCGTGATCATGAGTGGTGCCGAAGCGTTGATGCCGCGCCGCGAACGCCGCTATTCGCGCGGGCGGCGCTGGCTGACCAATTTCGGCATTTTGGCGAGCGACTATCTCGCCTCGCTGGCGGTTTTCGTCTTGGTGCCGGTAACGGCGGTGGTGACGGCGCTGTGGACCGAGGCCCATCAGTTCGGCCTCATCCACTGGCTCGGCCTGCCGGTCTGGGCGCAATGGATCGTCGGCATCGCCGTTCTGGATCTCACCATCTGGGCCCAGCACCTCATTACCCACAAGGTGCCGATCCTCTGGCGCTTCCATCGCGTCCATCACACCGACGAGGATCTCGACGCCTCGAGCGCCATCCGCTTCCATCCGGTCGAGATCGTCCTGTCCGTCTTCGTCAAGTCCGCGATGGTGCTGCTCATCGGCGCACCGGCCATGGTCGTCGTCGTCTTCGAGGCGCTGGTCAACGGCTCGGCCCTGTTCAACCACGCCAATGTCAGACTGCCGCTTGCACTGGACCGGGCGCTGCGGCTCGTCTTGGTCACTCCCGACATGCATCGCGTCCATCATTCGGTCTACGATCAGGAAACCGATTCCAATTACGGCTTCGCCCTTTCGATCTGGGACCGCATGTTCAGGACCTATGTGCCGCAGCCGCGCGACGGTCACCAGGATATGCAAATCGGCTTGATCGACTGGCAGGACGCGGCGCCGACAAGGCTGTGGTGGTCGCTGGCGCTGCCTTTCCGCAACCCGCCGGCTTCGCCTCGGCTCGGTTCGACGCCGGCAGATCAGTAGAACCCGACCGGGAACCACCTCAGATAGAGCTCGTCGAGCTTGCCGGATTTTTCCAGGCGCATCAGGGCGATGTCGACGGCTTCGGTCACCTCCCGGCGCCCCTGGGCCATCGCGATCGCCAGACCTTCGCCGAAATAGTCGGGACGGAAATAGGCACCGCCGGCAAAGCCGCAGCAATCCTGGTCCTGGCCGAGCCAGAACGCGGCCCTGAGCCCGTCGCCGAAATAGGCATCGGCCACGCCCGACTTCACCAGATTGAGGGCGTCGAATTCGGTGGCGGTACCGATGATCCTGGCCTCGGGCAGGAAGCGGTAGACGAACTCGGCATGGCGCGATCCGGCCCTGACCGCCACTTTCTTTCCGGCAAGCGCGTCCGGGGTGAAGCCGGCAACCCTGTCGGCCGCAACGACGAAGCGGCCGGGGAATCGCAGATAGATCGTGGAAAAGTCGAAACGCGCGGCTGTTTCGGCATCAAGCGCCAGCCCGCCGATCAGGACATCGCCCTGATTGTCGGCAAGCGCATCGGCCGCCTGGTCCCAGGGCCACGCCTGGAGGGTGCACACCGTCCCGAGTTCGGCACAGATCGCCTGGGCCAGATCGATATTGTAGCCGACCAGGACGCCGTCCTGGTCGCGGTAGTTGAAAGGCGGGTATTCGGCCGTGGTCAGGATCCTGAGCGCCGGCAGATTCGGCGGGCTTTGCGTGATCTGCCGGGCGTTGGGATCGAAATGGCGCGGCAGGACCTCGGCCGAAGCGGAGGCGGCGCCCGCCAGTGCGACGAACGCAGCAAACCAGACCAGTCGCCTCAGAAGGGCAAGGTGTGAAGGAATCGCCGCACGCATTTGCAGTGAGTTTATGCGCCATCACCGTGGCGCGGAAAAGCCTTCAATGTCGCATCTCCTGGCGCCGTTATCCGCTTGTCCACTTACGAATAAATGCGCAAACTGACG
The DNA here is from genome assembly GCA_964555575.1 of uncultured Devosiaceae bacterium. Classification (GTDB taxonomy): domain Bacteria; phylum Pseudomonadota; class Alphaproteobacteria; order Rhizobiales; family Devosiaceae; genus JAHJQZ01. The sequence continues at coordinate 36,541 of CAZKTH010000002.1, forward strand.
ATGTGGCAGGTCCGGGCAAGGCACGCCACGGGACGACGTCGACCCGAGGTCGAATGGGCAAAGGGCAAACGTCGTCGGGGGATGCGGGGGCGCGCAATCATGCCCGAAGACGTTGCGCTGGTTTGTGCAACTGCCGGATGCACTGTCCGGCAAGGTACCGAAATTCTCGCCCGGGCCGAGGCGCTCCGGGTCGATCCGTTCGATTTCATCCGGATCCGCCTGGGGCTCGACGAGGCGCTGATCTACGAACGTGCCGCCAGATGGTCCACGCTCGCCTTTTCGGCGATCGTGCCCGATATCGGCCGCTTGCCGGGGCGACTTGCCCGTATCGGCGAGCTGGCGCAGGTCCGCTCGCTGCGCCTCGAGCTGTTCGATCGCGAGATCCTGTTCGTGGCGCCCCGGTTCCGCCAGTTCCTGGCCCTATCCGGGCAGAGCCATGCCAATCCGGAGACGCGGCGGCGGGTCTGCATCGTGCCGCCCGGCGAGTTGCGGCGGGCGCTGAGATCGCGCAGCAAGGCCGAGCTTGTCGATTACAGCCGGCAGAACCTGTCGCGCGTCTGGCCTTTCGCCACCGCCCACCTCGATCTCGGTCTTGCGGTGCGGCTCGGATTCATCGCCGTGCTGTCGGCGCTGCTGCTGGTCGCGGTGCTGGCGCCGTTCTGGGCCCGGCCGGTTCTGGTGCCGCTTTTGTTCGTGCTTCTGGTCCCGCCCTCCTGGTTCCGCATCGCCGCCATCATCGATGCGACGGATCCGCGGGGTGTCAACGGGCGCGATCTGGCAGACGATGCGGCGCTGCCGGTCTATTCGGTACTGGTGCCATTGCGGGACGAGGCCCACATGGTGCCGCAATTGCTGCAGGCGTTCCGGCGGCTCGACTATCCGGCCGAAAAACTCGACATCAAATTCATCGTCGAGGCCGACAGTCCCGAAACCGTCGCCGCCGTCAGGCGCGGGATCGGCACGAGCGGTTTCGAGCTCATCATCGTGCCGCGCGCCCAGCCCTTCACCAAGCCCAAGGCGCTCAACTACGTCCTGCCGCTGGCGCGCGGCGACTTCGTCGTCATCTACGACGCCGAGGACAAGCCCGAACCCGAACAACTGCGGCGGACGGCGTCGCTGTTCCTGTCCGATCCGGCGCTCGGCTGCATCCAGGCCGAACTCGTGCCGGAAAATGCCGGGGAAAACGCCCTCACCGCCCTGTTCGCCTCCGAATATGGCGGCCAGTTCGGCATCATGCTGCCCGGTCTGGTGCGCTGGGGCTTTCCGATGCCGCTCGGCGGCACCTCGAACCATTTCCGTGCCGCGATCCTCAGACAAATCGGCGGCTGGGATGCCTTCAACGTCACCGAGGATGCCGATCTCGGTCTGCGGCTGGCCCGGCGCCGCATCAGGACCGCCACCATCGCCGCCCGCACCTATGAGGAAGCGCCGGTCACCACCCTTTCCTGGTTCCACCAGCGTACACGCTGGATGAAAGGCTGGATGCAGACCTTCCTCGTCCACAACCGGCGGCCGCTGTCGCTCTTGCGCGATCTCGGCCTCGCCAATTTCCTCGCCCTCGAAATCTATGTCGGTGGCATGATCCTGACCCCGCCCCTGCACACCCTCTTCATGGCGGCGGTGGTCGTTCGCCTGTTCCTGACCAGCCTTGAAATGCCCGGCGCCGATCCGTGGTCGTTCATCGCGGCCTTCACCCTCGTCATCGGCTATCTGAGCGCCGTCGGCCTGTCCGTGTTCGGATTGATCCGCCTGAAACGCGCCCGTCTGATCCGCTACCAGCTCCTGCTGCCCCTTTACTGGGCCCTTATGGGGCTGGCCTCGTTCAAGGCCGGCTATGAGCTGATCTTCAAGCCCTATTTCTGGGCCAAGACCAGCCATGGCGTTTCAAGGATGCTGCGCTCAGGCGAAATGCCCGGCAGGGCGGCGGCGCACAGGGAAACAGCGAGGCCGGACAGGCGAGACGTGGAGCGGGTGAAGGGAATCGAACCCTCGTCGTAAGCTTGGGAAGCTTCTGCTCTGCCATTGAGCTACACCCGCGCCGGAGCCTTTCTTCTGCGACAAAGCCCGTTATGCGTCAAGCACCGGATTTGCCGGCCCGATCATCGGTCGGCGGCCGGCAGGCGTGTTGCGGCGTGGCGGTGCCGGACGACAGGGCCGGCAGATCAATGGTCAACAAACGCTTACCTGCAGCCGGCGTCAACTATCTCTATACAATATTCTTTTTATGAAATTTTACGGATGGCCAATAAAGTGGCGCCGCTATCTGGAGGCTACGGAAATGCGACTGCGACTGTTGTCTGTTCTCGGGATGCTGGCATTCGTCACGCCCGCCATGGCGGCGCCGGTTTCGGTGACCGTCGATATCTCCGATCAAAAGATGTATGTGAAGGTCGGGTATTTCACCAAATATACTTGGGACGTCTCGACGGCGCGCTCGAACTATCGCACGCCCATCGGCTCCTACCAGCCGACCCGCATGCATGAGCGGTACTACTCGAAGAAGTACCACAACTCGCCCATGCCCTATTCGATCTTCTTTTATGGTGGCTATGCCATCCACGGCACCACCGATCTGGCGCGGCTCGGCACCCCCGCCTCGCATGGCTGCGTCCGGCTCGACCCGAAGAACGCCGAGAAGCTGTTCACCCTGGTCAAGCAGAACGGCGCCGACAACACCACCATCCAGATCCGCTCCTGAGCGGGCGGCACATCCGCCTATGGATCATAGGG
>CAZKTH010000003.1:0-39199 GCA_964555575.1 uncultured Devosiaceae bacterium
TGATGAAGATGCCGGAGGCGATGACGATCACGGCGCCGATCACGGTCTGCCAGGTGACGAGGTCGCCGAAGACCCACCAGCCGATCAGGATCGAAAAGACCAGCGAGGTGTATTCGAACGGGGCGATCACCGACATGTCGGCGTAGCGGAAGCATTCGGTCAGCAGTACCTGGGCAATGCCGCCGGCGGTGCCGGCAAGAATCAGCGTCAGCGCCTGTTCCGGGCTCGGCACGATCCAGCCGAAGGGGATGGAGAACAGGGAAAACCCCGTGCAGGTCAGCGAGAAATACAGGGCAATGGTGGCCGAGCGCTCGGTCCTGGTCAGGTCCTTGATGGCCAGGCTTGCAAGCGAAGCGAAGAACGCGCCGGTGAGCGAGGCGAGTGCCCCGAAACCCGAGCCGGGGATCGAGCCGACGTCGCCATTCAGGACGCTCAGCTGCGGCGCGATGATAATGCCGACACCCAGAAGGCCGATGAGGACGGCGCTCCAGCGATAAAGGCGGACGGTTTCCTTGAGAATAACGGCAGACAGGATGACGATGAGCAGCGGCGTGGTGTAGCCGATGGTCGTTGCTTCCGGCAAAGGCAGATGGGTGAGGCCATAAAAGCCGAAGAACATGCCCAAGACGCCGGTCAGGCCACGCCGCAGATGTCCGAAAGGCCGCTTGGTCTTGACACCGACGACAAGTTCACGCCGTGCCGCAAGGAATATGAGGATCGGCGGCAAGGCAAAGGCGCTGCGGAAAAACACGAGCTCGCCAAGCGGAATGTCCCCCGACACCTTGATGAAGCTCGCCATCGACAGGAAGACGAGGACGGAGGTCACCTTCAGACCGATGCCGAACATCGGCCGGTCTTGCCGGGCGATGGGCGCAGCCGTTTTGGAGGAAGCAGAGGCGGACACGAAGGGACTCGGAGGGGTTCGGCGCTAGAGCCGCAGAGTAAGAACCCGATGATCGCACTTCGCAAGCCCCGCCTGAACGTTATTGCGTTCCGGCCCGCCCCATTGCGATGCAAAGGGTCACCATTTCGTTCATCTGACGGCTCTCATCCTCGGTCGGCATCGGTGCGATGATCGCCTGCCACAGATCGCCCTTCTCGATCTGTTCGAGCGAACAGGCGCAGTAGCGTTGGCAATAGGCCGGATCGCCGCCGCCCATTTCGCAAGTCGGCCGACATTCGGAGATGAAGCTCTCGGCGCGGTGCCAATTCCGGGGCTGCAGGACGGTATCGAGCGGCACCAGCACGGCCAGAAGGACCGGCTGATGCACCAGGTAGAGGATGAGCGAATGTCGTCCGACCCAGCGCGAAGCCCGGCCGAACCGTCCCCAGGGAGCCGGGCGGGCAATCAGCGGGCGCGGCGCCGGCCGGGTCAGAACCCGCCCGAGCACCATGCCGACAAGGAAAACACCGAACCAGGGAAAGACCGGCACGAGATCGTTGGTATAGGGCGGCACTACCCAGAAGCCGAGCCATGACAGGGGCTTGGCGTTGAAGGCCGGGTCGTGAAACAGGGCCCCCAAAAGGATGATGCCGGCACCGAGTGCCGTGAGCGGCAGCGGCGGTACCTTCAGGAACAAGAGGCCCAGAAGGGCGAACAGCGCCAGGGCGTGCAGCACGCCAAAATAGACCAAGGCCTCCGGATAGGCGATCAGGGTGGCGAGGGTGACCAGCAGCGCGGCACCAAGAAGAACCGCGAAGCGCTGCCAGAAGGGGCGCCAGTTTATCCCCGCCCCATGCGCCAGCCACAGACTGAGGCCGGACAGGCCGACAAAGGCGGAGACCAGGGCTTTCTGCACCGCGATCCAGCCCCAGTCGGTGTCGATCGGCCAGAGGACGAACTGGTAGTAGCGAAGATCCCAGCTCAGGTGATAGGCCATCACCCCGATCAGGGCGAGGCCACGAAGGAAATCGACCCGCTCGAGGCGCGGCCGGGACGGAGCGGCGGAAAAAGATGCGGCGGACGCGCCTTGCGGAACGGACATGATCCGCCATAAGTACCGTCTTGCCCGGCGGCTCACAATCGCGGCAGTGCAGGATTTGCGCCGCTATATGAACCGGAGAAGAGATGTCCGACACGATTACCACCATCGGCTTCGATGCCGACGACACGCTCTGGCACAATGAGCGCTTCTTCAAACTGACCGAGGCGCGTTTCACCGAGATTCTGGCCGATTACGCCGCGCCTGGGCTGTTGCGCGACCGGCTGCTGGCGACCGAGCGGCGCAACGTTTCCCGCTACGGTTTCGGCATCAAGGGTTTCACCCTGTCGATGATCGAGACCGCCATCGAGGTGACGAACGGCACGGTGCCGGGATCGGTGATCGGCGAGGTGCTCGCGGCCGGGCGCGAAATGCTCACCCACCCGGTCGAGCCCCTGCCCCACGCCCGCGAGACGGTCGCGGCGCTCAAGGACCGGTTCACCCTGATCCTGATCACCAAGGGCGATCTGTTCGACCAGGAGCGCAAGCTCGCCGGCTCCGGTCTCGATCACTTCTTCGATGCGATCGAGATCGTCTCGTCAAAGGAAGAAGCCACCTACCGGCGCATCTTCGCCCAGCACGGCAATGGACCGGAAAAGGCGGCGATGGTCGGCAACTCCTTGAAATCGGACATCATCCCCGCTCTCGCCGCCGGCGCCTGGGGCATTCACGTGCCGCACGAACTGTTGTTCGCCCTCGAACATGCCGATGTGCCGACCGGCTGGCCGCGTTTCCGCGAGATCCCCGATCTCGGCGCGCTTCCCGCCCTGATCGACACCATTGCGTTAACCAATTCTTAGCAAATTGTTCAGCCTGGCGTCAGGCCATGCTGCTAGCTGGCATGCGAGGCGCTCTGCCTCGCAGTGAAAGGAAAACGCATGAGCATTTCCGCGATTGGCACCCACCCGGTCTCTTCCTTCCAGCCGCGCTCCGAGTCGGCGGAAGGCCCCGGGCCGGACAGGACCAACGATCACGATTCCGACGACGTCAAGGCGGCTGCGGCCGCGGGGACCGGCACGCTGCTCGACAGGTTCGCCTGAAAAAAGCGATACGGGAAATCGGCAGGTCGGCCGGGGCGATCCGGCCGATCTTGTCTTGGGCGCACCAATCTGCCACATCGACGGCTTGCCAAACCGGTTGTCCGGTGCACATTGATCCCGTCCCCGGTGCCCCGTCCGACAAGGGTGGTGGCATCGTCCAGCCCCTGCCGCCGAGCTTGCCATGACGCCGACCCAGCTTTCGACGCCCCTTACCCGGACCGAGGCCGAGCAACTGCTCGATGCCGTCATGGACCGCGACGATCTGGCGCTGTCGGCGACGGCACGGGAGGAAAGCGACGGCGTCTGGGTATTCGAAGCGATCTGCGAGGACGAACCCGATCTTGGCGCCTTCGCCGATCTGGCACGCACGGTTCTTGGCGGCGAGGTGTCGTTCTCGGCCGAGAAACTCGATGCCACGACCGACTGGGTCGCCCTGTCGCTCGAAGGTCTGCCGCCGGTGCTGGCCGGCGGCTTTTTCGTCCATGGCAGCCATATCGACAGCGCTGCGCCGCATGGCGCCATCCCGATCAGGATCGAGGCGGCGCAGGCTTTCGGCACCGGCCATCACGAGACGACTGCGGGATGTCTGGAAGCGATCGACAGGGTGCTCAAGCGCAAGAAGCCGCGGACCCTGCTCGATGTCGGCACCGGCAGCGGCGTGCTCGCCATTGCCATGGCCAAGCGCACCAGATTGCGGGTCGTGGCCACCGATATCGACCCGGTCGCGGTGAAGATAGCGGCGGACAACGCCAGGGAAAACGGCGTCGGGCCGGACGTGATCGCGCTGACCGCCTCCGGTCTCGATCATCCGGGGGTTGCGCAGAACCGGCCCTACGATCTGATCGTGGCCAATATCCTTGCCGGTCCGCTGACCCGGCTGGCGCCGGAGATCGCCGAAGCGGCGGCGCCGGGTGCGACCATCATTTTATCGGGCATTCTCAACCGGCAGGCGGCGCGGGTCGTTTCCGCCTATGCCCGTCAGGGCGTCGTCCTTGCGCGCAAGCTCGAAAAGGGCGACTGGACGACCCTCATCCTCGAACGTCGCGGTGCGAAGCGGAAAAGCTGAAGCAAAAACAAGCGCCGCCCGGCGGTGCGGAACGGCGCTTCGGATCTGGCGATCGTCTGTCGGTCATGTCGGCCCCGCCTGGAGGTCATGGCGAAGCCGGCACTATGGCGCCTACTGGCGCTTTTGCGCTTTGGCGGTCTCGAGGTCCGGATTGATATGGTAATAGGCGAGCATGCGTTCGGCTTCGCGGGTGCGGGCCTCGATCATGGCGTCGAAGGCTGAACGGAAGAAACTCTTGCGGTTGTGCATCGGGCGGTCTCCTGGGGGGCGAAGCAATTGTCCTTTTGAAGAATCTAGTGCGGGAGCGGCCGCTGTGTTAGCCCTTCGATCGCATGTTTGGCATGCATCCCTCGCATAATCCTTGTTCCAGAGATCATGACCCAGCCGTCGACGCCCGTTCGCACCGCCCGCTTCCAGAGTTTTGCCGACCTCACCGGCCCCGAGACGGTCAGCCCGCGCCTTGCCGCTCTCAGACGGGAGATGAAGGCACGCGGGCTCGCCGCCTATCTGGTGCCGCGCGGCGACATGTTCCGCGGCGAATATGTGCCGGCCCATGCCGAACGCCTCGCCTTCCTGACGAGTTTCACCGGCTCGGCGGGTCTGGCCATTGTCGGGACGCGGCGGGCGGCCCTTTTCGTCGACGGCCGCTACACCGCCCAGGCGCCGCTGCAGACCGATACGTCCCTGATCGAGGTCCTGCCCGCCGCGCCGGGCGGCTACCCGGAAGCGCTCGCCGACATCGCCGGCAAGAAGGGCGCGGTCGGCTACGATCCCTGGCTGTTTTCGCCCGTCGATCTCGACAATCTCGCCAAAATCCTCGGCGATCGGGAAAGGCTCGTCGCCACCGAAAACCTGATCGATCTGATCTGGACCACAAACCGACCGCCCGCGTCCAGGGCAGCAATCGAGTTGCTCGGGGACAACCGCGCCGGCGCGTCACGGGCCGAAAAGCTCGAAGGGCTCAGGACCGAGATCGGCAAGGCCGGAGCCGATGCCCTGCTGCTGACCCTGCCGGAATCGGTCAACTGGCTCTTCAACATGCGCGGACGCGACCTGCCGCACACGCCTTTCGCCCTCAGCTTCGCCCTGGTCCCGAAACGCGGCAGGCCAACCCTTTTCATCGACCGTTCCAAGGTCGGCCCGGACGCCGCCGCCCTTCACGAGGACACCGGCCTTGCCGAGATCGACAGGCTCCCCGCCCGGCTCGAAAAGCTTGGCGCCGCCGGGAAAAAGATCTGGCTCGATGCCGGCAGCACCCCGTCGCGCCTGGTGACGGCCCTCACCGACAGCGGCGCGGCACTGATCAGCCGCCGCGATCCCGTTCTCGCGCTCAAGGCGCAGAAAAACGACGCCGAACTCGGTGGCATGCGCGAGGCACACCGGCGCGACGGCGTGGCACTGGCGAAATTCCTGGCCTGGGTCGATGCTGCGCTCACCTCGGGCAAGATGACCGAGATCGACCTGGTCGAAAGGCTCGAAGCCTTCCGCCGCCTAGACGAGACCCTCGTCGATGTCAGCTTCGACACCATCTGCGGTTCCGGTCCGAACGGCGCCATCGTCCATTACCGCGTCACCGAATCGAGCAATCGCCGCATCACGCCCGGCGACATTCTCCTGATCGATAGCGGCGGCCAATATCTGTCGGGCACCACCGACATCACCCGCACCATGGCAACCGGACCGGTCGGCGCCGAGCACAAGGACCGCTACACCCGCGTCCTCAAGGGCATGATCGGCATTTCCCTCTTGAGGTTCCCGGCGGGGACGACCGGCGCCCAGATCGACGCTTTCGCTCGGGTGCCGCTCTGGCAGATCGGCCTCAACTACAATCACGGCACCGGTCATGGCGTCGGCGCCTTCCTCAGCGTGCACGAAGGTCCGGTCGGCATCGGCCCGCGCTATGGCGTGCCTTTCGCACCGGGCCATATCGTTTCCAACGAGCCGGGCTTTTATTGCGAAGGCGCCTACGGCATCCGCATCGAGAACCTCGTGCATGTCCTTGCCGGGGCGGACGGTTATCTCGAATTCGAGACCCTGACCCTGGCCCCGATCGATACGCGCCTGATCGAGATTTCGATGCTGACGACAGCCGAACGCGACTGGCTCAACGCCTATCATGCGCGGGTGCGCGACGAGATCGGCCCCCTGGTCGATGCCAAGACGCGCGCCTGGCTGGACAGGGCGACGACGGCGATCTGAGCGCGTTCAAAAAGGATCAGCCGCCCAGCAGCTCGGACAGCCGCCAGGGATTGTCGCCATCGACACGGGCAATATCGTCGATCAGCCATCCATCCCCGGTTTCGACGAGGGTGAACACCAATTCGATGTTTTCGCCGAAATTGGTGACCGTGACCTTGGCCTCGGCCTGGTTCCCCTTGGCAAAGGTCCAGTTCTGAACCAATGAGTGAAGGGCCGCGTGCACGTCCTGGTAGTCCTGCGCGTCGATGAACGGATCGAATTCGAGCCCGCCGATCCCGTCCTCTCCTGCCCCGGCAATATCTGCGCCGACCAATGCCTTCAGATCAGGTGCGAAAAGCTCGTAGGGGTCCTCGGGGAAAACCCCGTCGGCATAGGGTTGATAGGCATACGCGATCAGTGCCTTCGGGCTGGTCAACACCGGTGCCGCGAATGCCGGCGCCACGGCGAAAATTGCCGCGAACAAGACAACAAGAATGGTTGCAGGACGCATATTTTCCTCCCCAAGCCAAAAATGGGCGCAGATGAAAAGCGTCAAACCCTTATCAGATCTGCCGGTCGATCAGGATGCGGCAACAAGCGCCAGCCATTGATCCTCGTCGAGGATGCGGATGCCCAGTTCCTCGGCCTTTTTCAGCTTGGACCCGGCACCCGGACCGGCAACGACGATATCGGTTTTGGCCGAAACATAACCGGCAACCTTGGCGCCGAGACGCTCGGCGCCGGCCTTGGCCTCGGAACGGGTCATCTTTTCCAGCGTGCCGGTGAAGACCACGGTCTTGCCGGCGACTTCGCTGTCGGCGGAAATGGTGACGACATAGGGCCTTGGCGTCACTTCCTCGAGAAGAGAATCAAGGACCGCGCGGTTGCGGGCATTGCCGAAAAAGCCGATCACCGACTGTGCCACCGTTTCGCCTATGCCGTCGGTCGCGAGAAAAACCTCATAGGCATTGCCGGCATGATCGGCCGCAGCGATGGCCGCCTGCTCGAAGGCATCGAAATTCGAATAGGTCCTGGCGAACAGGGCCGCCGTCGTCTCGCCGACATGGCGGATGCCGAGGGCGAAGATGAATCGGTCCAGTTCGGGTTCGCGGCGGGCATCGATGGCGGCGAAAAGCTTGTCGAGCCCTTCATAGGTGCGCTCTTCCGCCGAAAGCGCCTTCTTGCGCTTCTGACCCCTGGCTTTCTCGCGGGCCAGCGCCTGGTCCTCGCGGCGCCTGTAGAGCGCCGCCTTCACGTCCTCGGCCCTCCGCCGCAGCCGGAAGATATCGCCGGCATGTTCGATCAGACCCTCGGAATGAAAAAGCTCGACCAGTTCGCTGCCCAGCCCGTCGATGTCCATGGCATCGCGGGCAACGAAGTGCTTGAGCTGTTCGACCGCCTGGGCGGCGCAGACCATCTCGCCGGTGCAGCGGCGAACGGCGTCGGTCTTGCCGGTCTTTTCATTGGTCTCGCGCACCGCCGGCGAGCCGCAGACCGGGCAGACCTGAGGAAATTCATATGCCTCGGCATCGGCCGGACGTTTCGACAGGTCGATATCGGCAACCTTGGGGATGACGTCGCCGGCACGATAGACCTGAACCCAATCGCCGACCCGGATATCCTTGCCGTCGCGGATGGGATTGCCCTCGCTATCGCGTCCGGCGATATAATCCTCGTTGTGCAGGGTGGCGTTCGACACGACCACGCCGCCGACGGTGACAGGCTGCAGCCGGGCGACAGGGCTGAGGGCTCCGGTGCGGCCGACCTGGATCTCGATGGCCTCGAGCCTGGTCCAGGCGAGTTCGGGATCGAACTTGTGGGCGACGGCCCAGCGCGGTTCGGCCGACTTCAGGCCCCAGCGTCGTTGAAGCTCCAGGCTGTCGATCTTGTAGACTATGCCGTCTATGTCGTAGCCGAGGCTGGCGCGCCGTTCTTCGATGCGATGGTAATACGCCAGCAGTTCGTCAACGGAATGGGCCCGAATCATCAGCGGATTGATGCGGAATCCCCAGTTCCTGAACTTGTGCACCGCATCGAACTGGGTTGGCGCCGGATCACTGCTGGCAACGCCCCAGGCGTAGGCGAAGAAGCTGAGATTGCGGCTGGCGGTGACCGAGGGGTCCTTTTGCCGCAACGAGCCCGCGGCCGTATTGCGCGGATTGGCGAAGGTCTGACCGCCAGGCGCCATCGAACGCGTTTTCAGTCTCTCGAATTCGGCGTAGGACAGGTAAACCTCGCCTCGAATTTCGATTGTTTCGGGCCAGCCCGAACCTTTGAGCCGATGTGGTATGTCGGTGATGGTCTTGAGGTTTTCGGTGATATCCTCGCCGACAGTGCCGTCGCCGCGCGTCGCTCCCTGGACGAAAACGCCCTTCTCGTAGCGCAGAGAAGCCGACAGCCCGTCGATCTTGGGCTCGGCGGTGAACACAAGCTGCAGATCCTGCTCCTTGCCGAAAAAGCGATAGGCCCTGTCGGCGAAAGCACGCACCTCGTCTTCCGTGAAAGCCTTTGCCAAGCTGAGCATCGGCACGACATGGCGCACCTCGGCGAAGCCTTCGACAGGCGCGCCGCCTACCGTTTCGGACAGGGAGTCGGTGCGCTTGAGAGTCGGGAACGCCTCTTCGATGGCCTGATAGCGGCGCTTGAGCGCATCGTATTCGGCATCGCTGATCTCCGGCGCATCCTTGCCGAAATAGGCGGTATCGGCGGCGACAAGAATCTCGTGCAGCCGGTCGAGCTCCGTCTTCGCCTCGGCGCTTTCGAGGGCTTCGACCGGCTTTTGTTCTTCGGCCATCACCGGACCTCGGACAAAAGCCGTCCGGCGGCGGCGCGGGCCTCGTCGGTGATGCGGGCGCCGGCCAGCATGCGCGCCAGTTCCTCGTTGCGTGCCTCGCCGGCAAGCGGGCGGACATGGGTGCGCATGAATGCCCCTTCCTTGACCGCCTGCTTTTCAATCAGCAGATGTTGACGGGCCCTGGCAGCAACCTGCGGCGCGTGGGTGACGGAAATGACCTGCACCTTTTCGGCCAGCCGTGCCAGCCGCTTGCCGATGGCATCGGCGACGGCACCGCCGACGCCGCTGTCGACCTCGTCGAAAATGAGCACCGGCGCCGAGCCGCGATCGGCCAGAACCACCTTGAGGGCGAGCAGGAACCGTGCCAGTTCGCCGCCCGAAGCGACCTTCATCAGCGGACCGGGAGAGGTGCCGGGATTGGTCTGGACGTGGAAGGCCGCCTGGTCGAAGCCGTTCATGCTGACCCGGCTGTCGTCCGTATCGAAATCGACGATGAAGCGCGCCGCCGCCAGTTTCAGATCGGGCAGTTCCCTGCCGACCGCCTTGATGAGTTCGGCGGCAGCCTTCTTGCGGGCCTTCGACAGTGCCGCGGCGGCCCTGTCATATTCGGCACGCGCGGATTGTGCCGCCTTTTCCAGCGCCGCCAGTTCCTCGGCGCCGCTTTCGAGGGCGGCAAGATCGGCATGGTAGCGTTCGAGCACGCCGGTCAGGTCGTCCGGAGCAACCCGGTGCTTGCGCGCCGCGGCGCGAAGGGCGAACAGCCTTTCCTCCACCCTTTCAAGCTCCTGCGGATCGTACTCCATCTCACGCTTCAGGGTTTCGAGCCCCTCATGGGCACGGTCGAGGGCAATCAGGGTCTGATCGAGCGCTTCGGCCAGCGGGCCGAACAGCCCCTCCTCCTTGCGGGACAGTCGTCGCATCAGGGTGGCAAGGACCGGACCGGGCGCCGTAGGCCCGTTCAGCACCTCATCGGCATCGCGAACGTCGTCGGCCGATTTCTCGATCTGCATCAGGTGCTGGCGCCGCTCGGCCAGGTCGGTTTCCTCGCCCGACCGCGGCATGAGTTCTTCGAGTTCGGCAACGACATGCCGGGCATAGTCCTCGTCGCGCTGGGCACGTTCGACCTTCGCCCGCTGGCGGGCGACGGCGTTCTCGGCCGCCGTCACGGCCCGATAGGCGGAAGCGGTCGCCTCGCGTTCGGCGTCATGGCCGCCATAGGCATCGAGCAGGGCGCGATGGGTTGCGGTATCGACCAGGGCACGATCGGCATGCTGGCCGTGGATTTCGACAGCGAGTCTTCCGACATCGCGCAGCAGGCCGGCCGAAACCGGATTGTCGTTGATGAAGGCACGGGTGCGGCCATCGGCATATTGCACCCGCCTCAGGATCACTTCCTCGTCGTCGGGGATTTCATTGGCGCCAAGAAGCGCCCGCACCGGATGATCGGGCGGCAGGTGCAGAACGGCCGTCACCTGGCCGCTTTCCATGCCGGTGCGCACCAGCGACTGGTCGCCGCGTCCGCCAAGGGCGAGCGCCAGAGCATCGAGAAGAATCGATTTGCCGGCGCCGGTTTCGCCCGTCAACACCGTCAGCCCGGCGTCGAGAACGATGTCGATCTGGTCGATCAGGACGATGTTGCGAACCGACAGCGTACCGAGCATGGGTAATCCCGAGGCAATCACGAGAGATCGAAAACTGCCCCAGAGCCGGCGCTCAGGCAAGTGGGCGACAGTTCCTTGCCCTTACCCTTTGGCGCTGTCCGCAATCCAGTTGCCTTCGATGACTTCCGGGGTCAGGCCCTGCTTCTGCAGCAGCGCGTAGGCATCCTTGTACCATTTGCTGGAAGGATAGTTGTGCCCGAGTATGGCCGCGGCCGTGCGTGCCTCGTTGGCAAGACCGAGCCTCAGATAGCTTTCGGTCAGGCGATAGAGCGCTTCCTCGATCTGGGTGGTGGTCTGATAGCGTTCGACCACGATACGGAAGCGGTTGATGGCGGCGAGATCCTGGCCATTGCCCTGATAATAGCGCCCCACCGACATTTCCTTGCCGGCCAGCTGGTCGAGCGCCACCGCAATGCTTTCGCGGGCATCGTCGACATATTTCGACTTGGGATAGTTGTTGATCAGAAGGTTCAGCGTATCGATGGCATCGTGGGCGTTCTTCTGATCGCGGGTGATGTCCTTGATCTGGAAATAGTAGGACGTACCCTTGAGATAAAGGATATAGGGCACTTCCTTGGAGGTCGGGTAAAGGGCGAGATAGCGGTCGGAGGCCAGAATCGCGTCGTCGAACTTTCCCTGCCGGAAATAGGCATAGACCGTCATCAGCTTGGCCTTTTCGGCATATTCCGAATAGGGATGCTGACGTTCCAGTTTTTCGAGCGTCGTGATCGCGCTCCGGTAATACAGCCGGTCGATATCCTTGAGGGCGCTGTCGTACAGCGTCTCGGGCGGGATGATTTCCTCTTCCTGGATCTTTGGCGGACCGAACAGATTGAACCCGGCGCAGCCCGCCAGCGAGACGGACAGAACGACGACCACAAATGCCTGAAAAACGATACGGGCCCAACCCGCAGAAGCGCCAGCTTTCACAACAAGACCCGTTCTCTACCTGTTATTGCCCGCAGGAGTGTCGCATCGTCATGTCAATCGGGACCGGTGCACCAGTCAATCCCGTCGGCACAATCATTCTGGCGAAAACCTGCATCCCTCTTCGTACGATGCTCTATTGACGAATTGGTTCCAAACTAAGGCGTTTTGCGTCCGGAGCAAAGCCGGCAAAAACGTATCCCACTTCGTTCAGCGAACCGCACGCAGATAGGAATCGACCCTGAGGTCTTCGGGCAGGTCCTCGAGCGCATCGAAAACGAGCGGCAATTCGTCGGCCTCGACGATCTCGTAATTGGCCTCGGACGCGAACAGGGACTGCAGCACCAGGGAATTGAGCTTGTGGCCGCCCTTGTAGCTGCGGAAGCGCCCGTAGATCGGCAGGCCGCCAAGCGCCAGATCCCCCACCGCATCCAGAAGCTTGTGGCGAACGAACTCGTCCTCATATCTGAGGCCATGCGGATTGAGCACCTGGTCGTTCTCGACGAGAATCGAGTTTTCGAGCGATGAACCGAGGGCGTAGCCGGCTTGCTGCAAGGCATTGCGATGGTGGGCGAAGCCGAAAGTGCGTGCGCCTGAAACGCGTTCGTCGTAAAGCCTCGGGCTCCAGTTGAAGATCATGCGCTGCCGGCCGATGGCCGGGCTGTCGAAATCGATCTCGAGGTCGAGCACCCGGCCGTTATACGGCTCGAGCGCCGCGAAGGCGTCGTCATTCCTGACCGTGACGGCGCGCTTGATCTTCAGAAAGCGCCGGATCTTGGGCTGCATGAAGATGCCGATCGTCTTGATCGCGTTCACGAATGGCAGGGCGCTGCCATCCAGGATCGGACATTCGGTATTGGTGATCGTGAGATGGGCATTGTCGATGCCAAGGCCGCTCAAGGCCGAAACGACATGCTCGACCGTCTCGACGTCGGTGCTTTCGCCGATATCGATGGTGGTGCACAGGGTCGTCCGCGTGATGCGCGAGAAATGAATATGTGCCGGCCCGACGGTACGACCGTCTTCATGCACGCGCGTGATGGTGAAACCATTGTCGACGGCGGCGGGCTCAATGCTTAGCGACACCGGCAAACCGGAATGCACGCCAAATCCGTCAAAGTTGACTTTGCCGGCCAGCGTGCATTGCTGCATTGACATACGCTGCATACCCAACTCCCCCAAAAGCCGCGAGCCAGCGCGGCACTAAGTGAACAAAAAAAAGCCCGGTGCAAAAGAGCATCCGGGCTTTCTGTCATCCAAAACAAAACTTGGCTAGCCGTGCTTGCGCAAAAAGGCTGGTATTTCCAGATGTTCTTTTGTCGGGTGTTGCACGCTTGCACGCCCATGCGCATCGAGACTGCCCTGGGCGCCGTGATCGGGGGCATGCGGCATCGCCTTGGGATGCCCCTGTTCGATGGCGGCGCGTGCCGCGGCATCATCGACATCCGGCGGCTCGGCGACCGGTTCCTGCCTGGGTTCCTGTCTGGCTTCGGCCTGCTGGGCCTCCAACGCAAGATTGATTCCGACATTGGAAGCAAGGCGCTTGAACAGGGCGCGGGCATTGCGCGGCTCCGAATGCGCCGGCGGGCTCAACCCCTGCCGGGCAATGGGCGGCAATTCGTCGACGCGCGGCATGCGGCGGGCGGCATCCGGGCGTTCGACATGCTGCGGCACATGGGCATGCGGCATCGGCCGTTCCTCGGCCTGCGGCATCTCGTTGAGATCAAGCGCGTCGGTGCCGGCGGGCACGTAAGGCTCGACCGTGATATCGTCCGACGGCTTGTCGAGGTCCGCCATGTCGAGACCGGTTGCCTTGATCGCCATGGAAACCGCCGCCTCGACCTCGGCATCAAAATCGGTCGACGCCGTTTCCTTGCGGGCCGGTGCCTTGGGCTCTCTGGGCTTTTCCACGGCCGGACGCGGGGTGACGGCCGTCAGCGGATCGACCGCCTGAACCATCATCGCCTCGGTGCCTGTCGCGACCACCGAAACGCGGATCACGCCGTCGAGCGTGTCGTCGAAGGTGGCGCCAAGGATGATGTTGGCATCCGAATCGACCTCCTGGCGGATGCGGCTCGCCGCCTCGTCGACCTCGTATAGGGTCAGATCGGAACCGCCGGTGATCGAGATCAGCAGGCCGCGGGCGCCCTGCATCGAGATGTCGTCGAGCAGCGGATTGGCGATGGCGGCTTCGGCGGCGTGGCGGGCACGATCCTCGCCCGAGGCCTCGCCGGTGCCCATCATCGCCTTGCCCATGCCGCGCATGACGGCGCGCACGTCGGCGAAATCGAGATTGATCAGCCCGTCCTTGACCATCAGATCGGTGATGCAGGCGACGCCGGAATAAAGCACTTCGTCGGCCATGGCGAAGGCGTCGGCGAAGGTGGTCCGCTCGTTGGCGACGCGGAAAAGGTTCTGGTTGGGGATGACGATCAGGGTGTCGACGTGGCGATGAAGTTCGTCGATCCCCTCTTCGGCCAGCCGCAAGCGGCGATTGCCTTCGAACTGGAAGGGCTTGGTCACGACCCCGACGGTCAGGACCCCCTGCTCGCGCGCGGCGCGCGCGACGACCGGCGCCGCCCCGGTTCCGGTGCCACCGCCCATGCCGGCGGTGATGAACACCATGTGCGATCCATTGAGGTGATCGTTGATCTCGTCAAAGCTCTCCTCGGCCGCCGCCCGTCCAACTTCCGGATGCGAACCGGCGCCGAGACCTTCGGTGACGCCGACGCCGAGCTGGATGATCCGGTCGGCCTTGGAAAGCGCCAGTGCCTGGGCATCGGTATTGGCGACGACGAATTCCACGCCCATGAGACCCGAATTGATCATGTTGTTGACGGCATTGCCGCCGGCTCCGCCGACCCCGAAGACGGTAATGCGGGGTTTCAGCTCCTTGATATCGGGAATGGTGAGATTAATCGTCATCGCGAACCCCTTCTGGGCAACTCAATTCAAGTGATATCTAAGCTGGCATTCGTTAATCGACAGCTAACACTTGTACCGATCCCGTTAACGCCGCCGCAATTTGCAAAGTGAGCCGATCGGCTTAACCGCATGTTATCCATACGGTTCATCAAACCTTACCGATTTGAAAAGGTTTGCTGGATCCGATCGCCTCACCGGCAGAAATTCACCTTAAAGTGCCGAGCGCAACCAATTGCCGACCCGGGCGAAATAGCCATTGGTGCCGGTGAGTCGGCCGGAGGCGCGCGGGTTGGCGAACTCGCTGGCACAGACCTGCGGATAAACGAGCATGCCGGAAACGGTGGCGAAAGCCGGTCCCTTGCCGATCTCGGGCATGTTGGAGATGCCGACCGGCCGGCCGACCCGGACATTGCGGGCGATCACCCGCCGGGCCAGCTCCGGCAGGCCGGTCAGTTCGCTGGCGCCGCCGGTCAGGGAGAATCGCCGCCCGCACACGTCCATCATGCCGGTTGCCTGCAGCCGGTCACGGACGGCTTCGAGGATCTCCTCGGCCCGCGGCCTGACGATACGGGTCAGCATGGCACGGGTGATCTGGCTCGGGGCCTCATCATCGGCCGCGCCGATCGGCACGACCGGGATCAGTTCGCGCTCGTCCTCGCGTCCGGGCAGCACGCTGGCGTAAAGCACCTTGAGCCGTTCGGCGTCGGCAACCGAAATCGACAGCTGCCGGGCGATGTCGAGGGTGATGTGATGGCCGCCGACGGCGAGCGCATCGGCATAGACCAGGCCGCCTTCGCTGAAAACGGCGACCGAGGTGGTGGCGGCGCCGAAATCGATGACGGCGGTCCCCAGGCGCGATTCGTCGTCGACCAGCGTGGCAAGGCCGCTGGCATATGGAGTTGCGACCAGCGCCTCGACCTGGAGATGGGCGCGGTTGACGGCAAGCTCGATATTGCGCATCGCCAGCGTCTCGGCCGACACGACCGCCACGTCGACGCCGAGCTCCTCCCCGACCATGCCGCGCGGATCGAGAATGCCGCGCTGCCCGTCAAGGGCGTAGCCGATAGGCATCGCATGCACGATCGAGCGTTCCTCGCGCACGCCGCGCTCGTTGACCGCCCGCAGGACCCGTGACAGGTCGTCGGACTCGACCTCGTGGCCGTCAAGGGACACGGACGCCGAAAAGGTCTCGGCGTTGAGGCGGCCGGCGGTGATGTTGACGATGACCGATTCGACCGTCAGCCCGGCCTGGCGCTCGGCCATGGAAACGACGTTGCGGATGGCGCGTTCGGCCCCGTCGAGATCAGCGATTGTGCCGGACTTGACGCCTTCGGACGGACCGTAGCCGAAACCGATGACCTCGATGGCGTGGCTGCGGCCCTTGAGGGCCCTGCCTTCGCCGCGCGGACTCAGCCGGGCGATGATGCAGCACATCTTGGACGAGCCGATGTCGAGCACGGTCACAAGGGTGGAACGACCCGGCTGGACGGGCTTCAAACGGGCGGTCATGGCATCGGTGATCATGAAGGCATGGCCTCAGTTGGCTTCGGCGTCGGGTTTTTCTTCGTTGAGCCGCACGACGATGCTGCCCTCGACCCTCATGTCGATCAGGGACAGGTCGCGTTCGAGCAGGGCGTGGTCGCGTTCGAGACTGTCGAGCCGCTTGAGGGCCTGCGTCACCCCGGTTTCGGGCAGTTGCACCCTGAGGCCGGTATCGTAGAGCACGTCCCAGCGCCGGTCGCCGATGCGGCTGAGGGCGACGACGCCCCTGCCGAGCGCCGGATGGAGCCTGAGGGCGCGGATGATGACGGCGGCATCGTCGCCGGCGCCCTGCCCGATGACGAGCGGCAGGTCGGCATTGGCTTTGGAGGCGGCGCTGACGAGGCGCTCGCCGGAAGAATCGACGAGATAGGTCACGCCATCGACGGTCCAGCGGGCAATCGGGGTCTTTTCGGTGACCGCAACGATCAGCCGGTCCGGATAGGCCTTGCGGATGACGGCGGTCTCGATGGCCGGCAGGGCGAGGAGGCGCTGGCGCGCCGACTCGGCGTCAAAGGCCAGTAGCGAGGTGCGCGGCCCGATGTCGAGGGCGCCGAGAATGGCGTTTTCGCCGGTCAGCGCCTGGCCGGTGATGTCGATGGCGGAAATGCCGAAGCCGGCCGAGGCCATGCCGGTCGAGGCGGCTTCGGCGACGCGCATGACGCCATCGAAAATGACGCCGCGCATCTGAAAGGCGCCGGCGATGACCACGACCGCCAGCCCGAGCGCAGCGGCCTTGAGGACCAGATCCTTGTGCAGGATCCAGGCGCGTTCGGCGGCAACCTGTACGGGCAGGCGCTTCTGGCGGAGATCGAGCGGGGTGGTATGCGGCAGGGCGAGGGCGCCGGCATGGGTGATGGCCGACGGACGTCTCAGTTCCCTGTTCTGCAACTGGCGTCCCCGATTATCCAACGCAACAACTCATCAAACTCGTGTCCTGCGTGCGCGGCTATCCGCGCCAAAGGCGATGTGCGACCGAGGTCCGGCTGCGTATCAAGGTCGATCGCGACGGGTTCGGCGAGCCCTTGCCTGTCATTGACCCTGAACCTCAACGCCGTTACGCCGCGACACCCGAAAACCCCGTGCGCCTTCAGCGCCAATCGTGTGCCATCCTCGTAAATTTTCGATGAAATAGAAGCAGGTATTAACGTTTCCGGATCGTTATTCCTGTTTGCATCGGTCACCGCCGCCATGCCGATCATCACGTCGCCCATGACGAAGGCCGAAAGGGTCATGCCGGGCAGGAAACGCTCGACCATGACCTCTTCGCTGCCGGCCCAGTCCGCCTCGAGCAGGGCGCGCGGCGGCGGATCCTCGGCAGAGCGGACGACAATCGCCTTCCCGCCGGTGCCGGCATGGCGCGCCTTGACGAGATAGGGCGGCGGCAGGACATGGGTCGAGGCCGCCTCGGCCCGGTCGACCAGGATATGGTCGGTCACCGGGATGCCGGCAGACTTGAACACCATCTTGGCAAGGTGGCGGTCGGCGGCAAGAGCCGACGCGGCAAGGCCGGAATGGGTATGGGCAAGCCCGAGCAGGTCGCAGGCACCCTGCAAACGGCCATCGCCTATCCTGCCTGCGACATTGAAGACGATGTCAGGCCCGAGTTCGGCGAGGCGGGCGACAATGTCGGCATCGGCGTCGAGTTCACTGATGGCAAAGCCCCAGCTTTCGAGGCTGTCGGAAATATCACGAGCCGTGCTGCGGGCTTCGGCCGACGCCCCGATCACCAGGGCGACATGACGGCCTTCGTCACTCACGCGACACCGGCGAACACGTCGCCATCCAGAAACTCCCGCACCTCCTTGCCTGCCGGGAAAAGGCCCATGCGCCTGATTTCCCAGGTGAGGTCGATGCCGGAACTGGCGCGGACGCGGTTCCGCACCGTCTCGCCGAGCGTTTCGATGTCGTGGGCGCTGGCGGCGTCGAGATTGATGAGGAAGTTGCAGTGCTTTTCCGAGACCTGAGCGTCGCCGATTCTCAAACCGCGGCAGCCGGCGGCCTCGATCAGCTTCCAGCTCGAATGGCCTTCCGGGTTCTTGAAGGTCGACCCGCCGGTGCGGGTCTTGACCGGCTGCGAGCTTTCGCGCGTCTCGGTGATGTCCTTCATCCGGGCGCGGATATCGTCCGGATCGCCGGGCAGGCCCTGATAGAGCGCCGAAGTGAAGATCACGCCTTCCGGGGCGTCGGAATGGCGGTAGCGATAGTTCATCTCGGCATTGGTCAGGGTGACGATCTCGCCCTTGCGATCGACACCGCGCAGTTCGACCACGCGGTCGCGCGTCTCGGTGCCGTAGCAGCCGGCATTCATGAACAGGGCCCCGCCGATGCCGCCGGGGATACCGCGATAAAAGGTCAGCCCGTCGATGCCGGCGTCGGCGGCGGCATTGGCCAGTCTGACGTCGGGCAAGGCGGCGCCGACCCTTAGCCGCTGATCTTCGAGCGCCTCGACAAAACCGAATCCCCTGGCCGAAAGACGGATGACGACACCACCAAGGCCGCCATCACGGACCAGCAGGTTGGAGCCAAGGCCTATCGGTGTAACTTTAATATCTTGGGGAAGATTCTTCAGAAATAACTGCAGATCGGCTTCATCGGCCGGCTGGAAATAGAGCTGGGCCGGACCGCCGACCCGGAACCAGGTGATTTCGCTCAGGAGCTGGTTGGGGATCAGCCGCCCGCGCACCTCGTCGACCCAGGGTCTGAAGCTTGGAATCAGGTCCGGCCAATTCATGTGACCTCCCCGATGACGCCGAGCGCCACGGCCAGTTCGCTCGGCAGATTGGCGGCCCATTGCGTGATGGAGCCGGCGCCGAGGAAGACGACATAATCGCCGTCGGCAACCCGGTCCCTGAGCAGGAGCGCGAGGTCTTCCGGCCCGGCGATGACGCGGGCGTCGCGATGGCCGCGGGCACGGATGCGGTTGACCAGTTCCTCGTGGCTGATGCCCTCGATCGGTTGTTCGCCGGCCGGATAGATCGGCGCGACCAGGACCGTGTGGGCGTCGTAGAAGCAGGCGGCGAAATCGTCGATGAGGTCGCGTACGCGGGTGTAGCGATGCGGCTGCACCACGGCGATGACGTCGCGGCGGGCCGACTGGCGGGCGGCCTTCAGGACCGAGGCGATCTCGACCGGGTGGTGGCCGTAATCGTCGATGATGGTGACGCCGGCGACGGTGCCGGTACGGGTGAAGCGGCGCTTGACACCGGCAAAACGCCTGAGGCCGTTGCGGATGGCTTCCGGGCTGATCATCAACTGATCGGCGACGGCGATGGCGGCGGTGGCGTTGAGGACGTTGTGCTGGCCGGGCATGGGCAGTTCGAGATCGTCGATCCTGTGCTCGATGCCACTCTGCCGGTCGCGGATGACAACGCTGAAACGGGAAGTCCCGTTCTGGCTCTGAAAATCGACAAGCCGGACATCGGCCTGCGGATTGGTGCCGTAGGTGATGACGTGCCGGTCCTCGATCTCACCGACCAGGGCCTGCACCTCCGGATGATCGAGGCACATGACGGCGAAGCCGTAAAAAGGCACGTTCTCGACAAAATTGATGAAAGCCCTCCGGACCGAGTCGAAGTCCTTGTAGTGGTCGAGGTGCTCGGGATCGACATTGGTGACGACGGCGACGTCGGCCGGCAGCTTGACGAAGGTGCCGTCGGATTCGTCGGCTTCGACCACCATCCACTCCCCCGCCCCTTCGCGGGCATTGGTACCGTAGGCATTGATGATGCCGCCATTGATGACGGTGGGGTCGAGCCCACCGGCTTCGAGCAGCGCCGCGACCAGCGAGGTCGTCGTCGTCTTGCCGTGGGTGCCGCCGATGGCGATGGCGTTCTTGAAGCGCATGATCTCGGCGAGCATTTCCGCCCGCCGGACGATCGGCAGCCCCAGGGAGCGGGCGGCGATCAGTTCGGGATTGTCCTTTCGGATGGCCGAGGAAACGACGACGACGGCGGCGTCCTTGAGATTTTCGGGCCTCTGGCCAACCTCGACGGCGATGCCCATGTCGATCAGGCGCTGGACATTGGCATTGGCGGCAAGGTCCGAGCCCCTGACGGTATAGCCCTGCCCGTGCAGGATCTCGGCGATCCCGCTCATGCCGATGCCTCCGATGCCGATGAAATGCACCGGGCCGATATCGCGCGGCATTTTCATTTTGGAATGTCCCTCAAATTCTCAGGCGCGACCCGCTCCGGCTATGGTCTCGCCGAGATCGGCGAGTCGCGCAACCGCATCGGGCCTGCCCTGCTCTTTTGCCTTCTCGGCCGCTTCGCGCAGACGCTCCGGGGCGTTGAACAGGTCTTCAAGCCGATTGGCAAGAGATTGCGGTGAAAGATTGGCCTGTTCCGCAAGCCATCCGGCCCCGGCCCGCTCATATTCGGCGGCATTGGCCTTCTGGTCGGCGTCGATCGAGCCCGGCAGCGGCACGAACAGCGCCGGCACGCCAAGCACGCCGATCTCGGCGACGCTCGAGGCGCCGGAACGGCAGATGACGAGATGGCTGGAAATCATCCTCTCCGGCAGATCGGCAAAAAAGCTTTCGAGCGTCATGTTGATCCCGAGATCGCGATAGACGGCGGCGACGCGTTCGAGATCTTCCGGCCGGCACTGCTGCACGATCTGAAGGCGTTTGCGCAGCTTTTCGGGCAAAAGCCCGATCGCCTCGGGCACCAGATCGGAAAAGGCGCGGGCGCCCTGGCTGCCGCCGAAAACGAGGAGCCGCAGCGGCCCGTCCCCTTCCGGCGGCCGATAGGAGGCCTTCGCAGCAACCTCGCGGACCTGGTCGCGGGCCGGATTGCCGGTCAGGGTGATCTTTGGCGCATAGGGTTCGGCGAATTTCGTCGCGGCGAAACTGGTGGCGATGGCCCTGGCGAAGCGGGCGAGCGCCCGGTTGGCCCGGCCCATGACGGCATTCTGTTCGTGCAGCAGGCCGGGAATGCCCCGGAAGGATGCCGCCAGAAAGGGCGGAAACACCGGATAGCCGCCGAAACCGACGACGGCGTCGGGCCGGATACGACCGAGTTTCACCCATGCGACGCCGATGCCCCAAAGGATGCGGAAGCCGGCGCGCACGAACTTGACGGGGTCGCGCAGCGAGGGTGTCGCCGAGGGCACGACATGGGTCTGGCGGGCCGGAAACTGGCCGCCATAGCTTTCGACCCGGTGATCGGTCATCAGATGGATGGTGTGGCCGCGCCGACGCAATTCCTCGGCCAGGGCCATGGCCGGGAACAGGTGGCCGCCGGTACCACCGGCCATGAGAATGAATAATGCCATGTCAGGTCGCTATCAGGTCGGTTGTCCGAGCGCGCTCCGATGGGCCGGCAGGCCGGTGGCAATCCGTTCCCCGGGGCGTTTGCGCGTCAGGCCGAGCATCATGCCCATTCCGATGCCGATCGCAAGCATGGAGGTGCCGCCATAGGAGACGAAAGGCAGGGTCATGCCCTTGGGGGGGATGAGGTTGACGTTGACCATCAGATTGATCGCCGACTGTATGCCGAACTGGGCCGCCAGCGCTGCCGCTCCCATGCGGGCGAACAGATCGCCCTGCTGCAGGGCACCGCGCAGCGATCTCAAGACGATGAAGCCGATCAGCCCCACAAGCAGCAGGGCGAACAGGATGCCGAACTCGCCGGTGGCGGCGGAAAAGACGTAATCGGCATGGGCGTCGGGCAGGTAGCGCTTGGTGATCGCCTCGCCCGGACCGCGCCCGAGCCAGCCGCCTTCGAGGATCGAGCCGATGGCCTTGTCGACCTGGTAGACCGAGCCGTCGGCCTGGTTGAGGAAGGCATCGATCCGCTCGGTAACATGCGGGAAGAACAGATAGGCGGCGAAGGCGCCGCCGACCCCGAAGGCGCCCAGACCGGCGATCACCCACCAGGAAATGCCGGAAAGGAACAACAGCACCGCCCAGGTGGACAGCATCAGCGCCGTCTGCCCCACATCGGGCTGACGCAACAGGGCGACGAGAATGACGCCCAGAAGCAGGGTGGCGATCTGCCAGCCCGGCATGTCGCGCTTGACCATCCATTCGGAAAAAAGCCAGGCCCCGACCACGGCGAAGGCCGGTTTGACCGCCTCGGAGGGCTGGAAGGAATAGCCGAGGACCGAGAGCCAGCGGCGTGCGCCCTTGACCTCCTCGCCCAACTGCAGCGTCGCGAACAACAGCACGATGGCAACAAGCAGCATGACGACGGCAAGCACACGGATCAGCCGGTGCGGCAGCACCGAAACGCCGATCAGCAGGCTGGCTGCCAGGACAGCGAAAACGATGTGGCGGACAACGAAATACCAGGTGCCCCAGTCATGGGCCTCGGCCACGGCGGGACTGGCCGCGAAACTGAGGACGATGCCGACGCCGATGAGCGAAAGGAAGGCGCCGAGCAGGCCCCGGTCAACGGTCCACCACCATTCGGCGAGCGGGGTCTTGCGTTCACGCGAAAATATCGACAACCAGATGATCCCGGACAGGCGAGCTTGCTTGGTTAGCGAAATTACACCGGCAAGGGTTACCAACTCGCTGATGGCGCCAACTCACTGGCAATAGGCGTCGAGCCTGTCGAGCGCCCCGGCCAGGCCCTCGGTCGAAAAGACCACCTCATAGACCTGCGGCGCCGGCGGGAAGGTGAACCGCACGCTTACCTGCTCCCTGGCATTGGCGAACACGCCCAAGGCGGCCTCGATGGCCTGCCGGTCGGGCGTCGCCAGGGTCAGGGTACCCTCGCCGGGCGTGTAGGAGACCGTCGCCAAGGCGGTATCGCCGGCCTCGTTCATGTAAAGGATCGGCGCGCCGGCACCGGCGGACTGGTCGATCATCGCCTTGCTCGCGCCAAGGATCAGGGCCAGGCCGAGGTCGCGATTTTCGGTGCATTCGGCATAGATGCTGGCACCCGTTTGCGGTGCGACGACGCCGAGCCTGGCATATTCGAGCCCGGTCTGGTCCGTTTCGAGCGAATAGGACCATTGTGCCGAGGCCGGCCCGGACGCCGAAACCACAATGGCCAGAGCGGCCAGCAGCCTTTTCAGCACAGACATGAGGTCCTTTCAGCGCAGCTTGAGGGTCGACAGCCCGACTAGCGCCAGCACCAGGGCGATGATCCAGAAGCGTATGACGATCTGGCTTTCCGTCCACCCCAGATGCTCGAAATGATGATGAAGCGGCGCCATCCTGAAGATGCGCTTTCCGGTCAGGCGGTAGGAGACGATCTGGACGATCACCGATATGGTTTCAAGCACGAACAGCCCGCCGGTGATGGCAAGGACGATTTCGTGCTTGGTGGCAACGGCAATCGAGCCGAGAGCGCCACCAAGGGCCAGCGAGCCGGTATCTCCCATGAAGATCTGGGCCGGCGGCGCGTTGAACCACAAAAATCCGAGCCCCGCCCCGATCAGGGCGCCGGCGGCGACGGAAAGCTCGCCGGTGCCGGGAACGTAGTCGATCAACAGGTAGTCGGCGAAGTTCTGGTTGCCGACGAGATAGGCGATTAGCCCGAACACGGCGGCGGCGATCATCACCGGCACGATGGCGAGGCCATCCAGGCCATCGGTGAGATTGACCGCATTGCCGGCCGAGATGATGACGAAACCGCCGAACAGGGCGAAAAACCAGCCGAGATTGATGGCCCAGGACTTGACGAAGGGCATCAGTATCGAGGTCGAAAACGGCGCATCAGTCAGGGTCGACAGCATATAGCAGGCGACAACGCCGATAACGGCTTCGAGCGCCAGCCGGTAGCGACCGGGAAAGCCGTTGTGGCTCATGCGCTTGACCTTGAGATAATCGTCGTAAAAGCCGATGGCGCCGAAGCTCAGCGTCACGAACAGCACGATCCAGACATAGGCATTGGTCAGGTTGGACCACAAAAGCGTCGCGACGATGAAGCCGGAAAGGATCATCAGCCCGCCCATTGTGGGCGTGCCCTTCTTGTTGAGGAGATGGCTCGCCGGCCCGTCCTCACGGATCGGCTGGCCCTTGCCCTGGCGGATGCGCAGGGAAGCGATGATCGACGGACCGAACAGGAAGACGAAGAACAGCGCGGTGACCACGGCGGCGCCGGTGCGGAACGTCAGATAACGGAAAACATTGAGGACGCCGATCTCGCCCCCGAACTGCTCGAGCAAAAACAGCATATGACTGCCCGCACTCCTGTTGCCGCGCCGCCGGTCCGTTCGATACGGCCGCTACGGCGTGGCGGCTGTTTGACCACAGGCGGGACCCGATTGGCAAGGTGTGGACGAACCTTGTCCGGTGTCGGTCGTGACCGTTCAACCGGATCGGACTATGGCATAATCGCCTTTTTCACTTCCTCATGGTCGGAAAAGTGCCGCTTCGTCGTGCCGACGATCTGATAGTCCTCATGGCCCTTGCCGGCGACGAGCAGCACGTCACCGTCGCGGAGTTCGCCGACGGCAACGCTGATCGCCTCGGCGCGGTCGCCGATTTCGCGGGCACCGGGCGCCGACTTGAGGATTTCGGCGCGGATCGCAGCCGGATCCTCGGTACGCGGATTGTCGTCGGTGACGATGACCAGATCGGCCAGCCGTTCGGCGATCTCTCCCATGATCGGCCGCTTGCCGCGGTCGCGGTCGCCGCCGCAGCCGAACACCAGGATCAGACGCTTGCGGGTGAACGCCCTCAGGGTATCAAGGGCGCTTTCGAGCGCCAGCGGCTTGTGGGAATAATCGACGAAGATGGCGGCGCCGTTGTGCTCGCCGGCGAGTTCGAGCCGGCCCCTGGCACCGCGCAAGCCATTGAGCGCCTCGATGGTCGTTTGCGGATCGGCGCCGGTCTGGATGGCAAGCGCCGCCGCCATGGCGGCATTGTCGACCTGGAAACGACCCGCCAGCGGCAGGACGAATTCGACCGGTTCGCCGACGAGCTTGCCGGTCACCTTCTGGCTGAAACCCGCGGCCTCGACCCCGGTGATCTCGAAGAACGCCCCTTCCGTGCCGACGGTCAGAAGCGTCACGCCCCTGTCGAGCGCGGCGAAGAAAAAGGGCATGTGCTCGGGATCGTCGATATTGACCACGGCAGCGCCGTCCGGCTCCAGCAGATCGCGGAAGAGCCGCAATTTGGCCTCGCGGTATTCGCTCATGTCGACATGGTAATCGAGATGATCGCGGCTCAGATTGGCATAGCCGACGGCCTTGAAGCCGACACCGTCGAGGCGGCGTTGGTCGAGCCCGTGGCTCGAGGCTTCCATGACGACATGATCGACGCCGCCGAGCCTGAGCTTGTGCAGCGATTTGTGCAGCGTTTCGGGATCGGGTGTCGTCAGCGAGCCGGCGGCCAGACCGGCGCTGGTTTCGATGCCGAGCGTGCCGACACTGGCGGCGGAAATGCCGCTCGCCGCCCAGAGCTGGCGCACATAGCCGGCGATACTGGTCTTGCCATTGGTGCCGGTGATCCCGACCAGCACCTCGGGCTGCGGCGCCCAAAGCCGTGCCATCGCCTTGGCGAAACTGACGCGGACGTCGTCGACGATGACGAGCGGCAGATCGCCGATCCCGTCGACTGGCCCGTCGCTGACGATCGCGGCCGCGCCCTTCGCCGCCGCCTGAGCGGCAAATTCGGCGCCATGCGTCATCGTGCCGGGCAGCGCGAAAAAGGCGTCGCCTTGCTTGACGTGGCGGCTATCGGCGGTGGCGCCGGAAATCGGCACCGTGTCGAGCGCGCCTCCGGCATCGATTTTGTCGAGCAAATCCTTCAATGAAAGCGACAAGTCGAGGTATCCCTGATCGGTCATTGCAGCTCTTTTGGCACGAGGGCCTGATCAATGCCCTCGCTGAAATCCGGCGCGATACCCAGCAGCGGCGCCACCCGCGCGATCAGACGGCCGCTGACCTCGCCGGCATTCCAGCCGGCGGTCTCGCCCGAGTGCTCGTTTTCCCGCTTGGGTTCATCGACCAGGATCATCATAACATATTGCGGATTGTCGACGGGAAAAGTCGAGGCGAAGATGTTGAGGTTGCGGTTGGAGGAATATTTGCCGTCCACCACCTTCTCGGCGGTGCCGGTCTTGCCGCCGATCCGGTAGCCGTCGGCGAATTTGTTGGCATGCGTTCCCGAGCCCTGAAGGGCGTTGAGGCGCATCAGATAGCGGATGCGGGCGCTGGTTTCCGGCGAGATGATGTGGGTGCCGATCTTTGCCGCCTGATCGGGAGTGCGCGGGAACAGGGTCGCCGGGATCAGCACGCCGCCATTGACGAAGGCGGCATAGGCCTGGGCCAGGTGCAGCGGCGTGACCGACAGCCCGTGCCCGAAGGCGGCAGTGGCGGCGCCGACCTCGGAAAACGTCTTGGGGATTTCCGAGGTGATGGTCTCGGGCAGTTCGATCCCGAGCGGATCGTCGAAGCCGGCACGGGTCAGAAAGGCGCGGAAATTGTCCTTGCCCAGCGTCTGCATGATCTTGATGGCGCCGACATTTGACGAATACTTGTAGATTTCCGGCACGGTCAGGATGCGGTGCTGGCCATGGAAATCCTCGATGACGTAACGCCCGAAACGGACCCCGAAACGGGCATCGAAACTGTCGGTCAGCTTGACGGCGCCGGCATCGAGGGCGGCGGCGATGGTGACGGTCTTGAAGGTCGAGCCGAGTTCGTAGCGCCCGAGGGTGATGCGATTGAAGCGCTGGTTCTTCTCGCCCATCCACGGATCGGAAAAGGAGGTCGGCATGTTCGGGTCGTAGTCGGGCAGCGACACCATGGCGACGACTTCGCCGGTGTGGACGTTGAGCATGACGCCGGCGGCGGCAACGGCCTGATAGCGGGAAAGGGCGTCGAGCAGCTGCTCGCGCATGGCATGCTGGACGCGCATGTCGATCGAAAGACTGACCGGCGCGAGGGTGCGGTCGCGGGCAAAGCCGAGATCCTGCAACAGGGCGACGTCGTCGCTGTCGAGCCGCGCCTCGATGCCGGCAATGCCCTTGTTGTCGACATTGACCATGCCCATGATGTGCGAGGCCTCGGCGCCGCCGGGATAGAAGCGTTCGCTCTCGGTGAGGAAATCGAGGCCGGGGATGCCAAGCTTGAGGATGGCGTCCTTCTGGGCCGGGGTGAGTTCGCGCTTGATCCAGACGAACCCCTTGTCGCGGTTGAGCCGGTCGCGCAGCCAGTCCGCGTCGAGTTCGGGCAGAACGGTGCGGATCGCCCCGATCGCCGCTTCCTTGTCGACCATGCGGTTCGGTTCGGCAAAAAGCGAGGGCACACGGATATCGACGGCCAGTTCGGTGCCGTTGCGGTCGAGGATGGTCGGGCGGGTGGCGGTGATCTCGCCGAGCGCCCTGCCCTCGATGATCGTGTCGGTATCGGTGCGGCCCAGCGTGATGAGCTTGCCCACCACCAGGGCAAGGGCGAGCGCGATGACCAGCATCAGCACCCGGATACGGGTGCGGGTCAGGTTGCCGCGCGCCTTCTTGCCGCCGTCAAGCGCAATCGGATCGAGGGCCGTGCTTTCCGCCATCGCCATCTCAATTGGCCTCGATCAGAGCTGCGATGGGATCGACGCCGCTCTCGAGCGACTTGAGCAGCGCCGTCAGGGCGTCGGGGTCGAGCCTGGCCGGACGCATCGGCAGATCGTCGATCGATTTGAACTGTTTGGCGCTCAGCAGGGCGAGATCGAGCGTTTCGGCGTGGCGGTCGATGATCGGTTCGAGATAGCCCGGCTGATTGACATAGGCCCAGTCGGCCCTGAGCAACGACAACTGGTTGTGCTGGCTGGCGATCTCGGTGGCAAGGGCGAGCTGGCGGCCGGCGACGCCCTCGGACTGGAACTTGAGGCCATAAACGCCGATCAGCGCCAGCACGCAGGCGACGGCCAGAACGATGTTGAGCGCCCGGATCATGCCGCCCCCTTGAGGGAAAACGGCACACCTAATCCCTTCATGCTGACCGGCCGGGCCGGGGAGGCGCTGCGGATGGCAGCGCGCAGGGTGGCGGAGCGGGCGCGCGGATTGGCGCCGGTTTCGGCGGCACCGGCCCGGACCGGCCTTGCCACCTTGTGCCAACGCGGCGCCGCGGCGGCGGCGGCCGGCAGATGGCGCGAGCTGCCGGCATCCGGCGCCAGAAAGCGCTTGACGATGCGATCCTCGAGCGAGTGGAAAGTGACGACGGCGAGGCGTCCGGCCTCGTCGAGCAGCCGCTCGGCGGCGAAAAGCCCTTCGACCAGTTCGTCGAGTTCGGCGTTGACGGCGATCCTCAGGGCCTGGAAGCTCCGCGTGGCGGGATGGATATCGCCCTTTTTGCGCCCGAGGGTCTTTTCGATCAGTCCGGCCAGCGCCCCGGTGGTCGTGATCGGCGCTTCGGCACGGGCCGCGACGATGGCGCCGGCGATGCGGCGAGCCTGACGTTCCTCGCCGAAACCGAACAGGAGATCGGAAAGCGCCCTTTCATCGAGCGTGTTGACGAGGTCGGCGGCGCTTTGCCCCTCCCCGCTCATGCGCATGTCGAGCGGCCCGTCGCGCAGAAAGGAAAAGCCCCGTCTCGCTTCGTCGAGCTGCATCGAGGAAACGCCGATATCGAGAACGACGCCATCCGCCCGACCCTCGGCCAGCGTATTGAGCGCCGCAAAGCGGCCGGGCCGGAACCGGAACGTTTCCGGGAAGGTTCTTGCCAGCGCGGCGGCGAAATCGGCGACATGGGGGTCGCGGTCGATGGCGATCACCTCGGCGCCGGCTTCGAGCAGTGCCCGGGAATAGCCCCCCGCGCCGAAGGTGCCGTCGATGAAACGGGCGCCCTTAAGCGGCGCCAACGCCGTCAGCACTTCATCGAGAAGAACCGGAACATGGGGTCGGGCGCCCTGGGAAAACTCGTCCATACGTGCCAACGCAACTCCACTCGAACCGAAGCCTGTCTGCCGCCGCGTCTCGCGAACCGACCGATGCAGACAATTGCATGTTGGGGCTTAAGATTGTGTTTCCCAAGCGCTTGGCGCAGCGGCCGAAATCGGCACGCAATTCATCTGCGCGCCGCCGGATTCACCCTTGGCGGGATCAGAACGACGACAGGATCGATTCGACGAATGTCTTGTCCTGGCCGAAGGACGGGGTGCGGTGGGTGTTGATGTCGATCACCTTGCCGTCCTGGAGGCCGAGCAGGGCCTTTTCGACGACCCGGTTGTTCTTGTCGAAATAGACGGCAAGCAGCCGCCGTTCCCGGGGCATTCTCAGCCCGAAGGCGGTGCGCTCGACCTTGGTCTCGACATAGTAGAAGGCGGTCTGTTCGCCGAAGGTGCTGGTCGTTTGCGGCGAGCCGAGCACGGCGACGACGAGATCGGCGCTCTGGCCGGGCCTGATCTGCTGCAGGGCGCTGTCGGGAATGGCGTAGCCCTCGGTCCGCTGCGAAACGAGCGCCTCGGTCGAACAGGCGCTGAGGACCAGGCCGAGACCGAGAGCCGCAAGCAAGGTGAGCAGGAGCCGCCGCGCGCTTACCGTGACCATTTGATTGACTTCTCCGCACTCACTCATTATGTCCCGCCTGCCGCTGGGCGGGCCGGGCATGTTTAGCCGGCAAAGGCCCGATCTGGCAAGTTCGTCCGCGCCGAATTGAGACGCGGGGCAATGCCGGCGCCCGCCGTTTCCGGAGTTGGCCCTTGGCCTGGTTGTTGACGAAAAAGCCGCGTATCGGCGATGACCACTATGGCCTTTATGCTGCCATTGTGGCGCAATCCCGGCAGAAATTTCTTTATGCCGACCGGGGCGTGCCCGACACCGTGACCGGACGATTCGACATGATCAGCTTGCACATGGCGCTGGTTTTGCGCCGGCTGCAAAGCGAGGGCGCCGTTTGCCGCGATTTCTCGCAAGGGCTGTTCGATCTGTTTTTCAAGGACATGGACAGATCTCTTCGCGAAATGGGTGTGACCGATATCGCTGTGCCCAAGCGCATCGAGAAAATGGGAGAGCTGTTCTACGGCCTTGTCGCGGGTCTCGGCCGCGCCTTTGACGATCCGGACGGCAAGCAAGCGCTTGACGCCTTCATCCTGCGCGATGTGCTTGCCGAAGATACGGCCGCGCACGCGCCCGAGCTCGCTTCCTATGTGCGCCGCCTCGCCGACCGGCTTGCCGCACTTTCCACCGACACGCTCATGGCCGGCCAACTTGACTGGACCGCGGCAGCATGACGACCGACAAGCAAGACATCCCCCTCATCGACGCCTGCGTGCGACTCGATTCCCTGCCGCCCACGGGGCGTAACCTCGACGTCGCCGCCACCGATGGGCAGCGTCAGGCCATCGCGGCCCGGCTCGACATCCTGTCGGTCGAATCCCTGACCGCCCATCTGCTGGCGCGGCCGCTCAAGGGCGGCATCGAGGTCAGCGGAACGCTTGCGGCCGACGTGACCCAGGCCTGCGTCGTCAGTTTCGACCCGGTGCCCGAGCATATCACGCAAAAGCTGCTTCGCCTGTTTCTGCATGGATCCCGGGACGAGCCGGACCCGATGCCGGGCGCCGAGGTCTATGTCGATCTCGAGGGCGAGGACCTGCCCGATCATTTCGACGGCCCGGAGGCCGATTTCAGCGAATGGCTGATCGAGACGCTGGCGCTGGCGCTCGATCCCTATCCGCGCAAACCCGGCGTCGAGATCGATTCGGCCTATCGCGACGAGGAGGAGGACGGCGACTCCCCCTTCGCGGCGCTCAAGGCGCTAAAACCCACAAAGCCATGAGCCGCGATCTCGCGGGCATAGTGCCGTGCGTCGATCTGGGCTATGCCTTTGCAAGGGCGGCGAAGGACGCATCGAGGCGTTGAAGACGAAATGAGCGATACGATCAGGCTTTCGGTGGACGCGATGGGGGGCGATAATGGTCCGCGCATCGTGTTGCGCGGTGCCGAAATGACCCTCAAAGAACGCGGCAACGTCGAATTCATCTTCCATGGGCCGGAAGATGTGCTTGCCCCGCTTCTCGACGAATTCCCAACGCTGAAGCCGGTTTCGCGCATCCGCCATGCCGAAACCGTCATCGCCATGGACGACAAGCCGAGCCAGGCCCTGAGGAAGGGGCGGAACAAGTCCTCGATGTGGTCGGCGCTGCAGGCGGTCAAGGACGACGAGGCCGACGCCGCCATTTCCTGCGGCAATACCGGAGCGCTGATGGCCATGGCGACCTTCTGTCTGAAGCCGATGGAGGGCTTTGCCCGCCCGGCCATCGCCGCCATCTGGCCGACCCTGAGGACCGACATCATCGTCCTCGATGTCGGCGCGACGGTCGGCGGCGACGCCCAGCAACTCGTCGACTTTTCCATTCTCGGCGCCGCCCTGGCGCGGGCGCTATTCGACGAGGACGTTCCCTCGATCGGCCTGCTCAATGTCGGGGTCGAGGAGGTCAAGGGCCTCGAAACCGTCAAGGAAGCGGCCAGAATCCTTGCCGCCCACGAAAATGCCGGCTTTGTCTATCACGGCTTCGTCGAGGGCGACGACATCGGCAAGGGCACGGTCGATGTCGTGGTGACCGAAGGCTTTACAGGCAATGTCGCCCTGAAGACGGCGGAAGGCACCGCCCGCCAGGTCGGCACCTATCTGCGCAATGCCCTCAAGGCCAATTTCCTCTCAAGGATCGGCGCGCTGCTTGCCATGCAGGCCCTGCGGGCCCTGAGTCGGAAACTGGATCCGCGCACCGTCAATGGCGGCGTTTTTCTCGGCCTCAACGGTATCGTCATCAAGAGCCATGGCGGCACCGACGAGGTCGGCTTCAACAGCGCCCTCGGCCTCGCCTACGAGATGGGCCGCAGCCGGTTCATCGACAAGATCAAGGTCGGTCTCAGCCTGTTCAAGGCCAGGGAAATCGACACCCGGATGAAACAACAGGAAGCGGGGCCAGTGTGACTGCTTTGCAATCGATCGTTCGTGGCACCGGCGGCTACCTGCCCGAACGTGCCGTCACCAATGACGAATTGTCGAAAATGGTCGAAACTTCCGACGCGTGGATCGTCCAGCGCACCGGCATCCGCCAGCGCCATATCGCCGCCGACGACGAGATGACCTCCGATCTGGCGGTCAAGGCGGCCCAAAGGGCCCTCGACGCCGCCGGCCTGACGCCCGAGGACATCGATCTCATCGTTGTCGCCACCTCGACCCCGGACCTGACCTTTCCGGCCACCGCGACACTGGTGCAGCAAAAGCTCGGGATCACGCGCGGCGCCGCCTTCGACATGCAGGCAGTGTGCTCGGGCTTCGTTTATGCCCTCGGCACCGCCGATTCCTGCTTGAAGAACGGCATCGGCACGCGTGCCCTGGTCATCGGCGCCGAGACCTTTTCGCGCATCCTCGACTGGTCCGACCGTACCACCTGCGTGTTGTTCGGCGACGGCGCCGGGGCGGTTGTGCTCGAGGCGGTACCGGCGGACGAGGCCGGCGGACGTGGTGTCCTCAGCTCCTCGCTCAGGGCCGACGGCACGCATTGGGACAAGCTCTATGTCGATGGCGGCCCCTCTTCGACCCAGACCGTGGGGCATGTGAAAATGCATGGCCGCGAGGTCTTCAAGCATGCGGTCGCCATGATCTCCGACGTCATCGGGGACGTTCTCGAAAAGACCGGCCACACGACCGGGGATCTCGACTGGTTCGTGCCGCATCAGGCCAATCTCAGAATCATCGAGGGCGCCGGCCGCAAGCTCGGCATTCCCCTTGAAAAGACCATCGTCACCATCGATCGCCAGGCCAATACCTCGGCGGCCTCGGTGCCGCTGGCCCTCTGGCTTGCCGCCGAGGACGGGCGGATCAGGCGCGGCGATCTTGTCCTGCTCGAAGCCATGGGCGGCGGCTTTACCTGGGGCGCTTCGCTGGTGCGCTGGTAAGTGCCTCGAAAAAGAGCAAGAAATCGCGAGCTTGATTGACCGGAGCGCGCCAACAGCGTTAATGTTTGTAACGGGTTGGCGGCAACCCGATGCCTGGCCCGGGGGGCTGATTGGAGGGAACATGGCAAACAGAACGGTGACTCGCGCCGATCTGGCCGAGGCGGTTTACCAGTCCGTTGGCTTATCGCGTACCGAGTCGGCCGAGCTGGTCGAACGCGTCCTCGATCTCATCTGCGATGCATTGGTCGAGGGCGACAATGTGAAATTGTCCTCTTTCGGTTCCTTTCAGGTGCGCGCCAAGAACCAGAGAATCGGGCGAAATCCCAAGACCGGCGAGGAAGTGCCCATCCTTCCACGTCAGGTTCTTGTGTTCAAACCCAGCAACGTGTTGAAGGCCAAGATCAACAAATCTATGGTCGGCTCTGGAAACTAAGGGCTAAACACCAAGGACGTAGGTGTGGACAAATCACCGGACGCGTTCAGAACGATCTCGGAAGCGGCGGACGAGCTCGGGTTGCCCCAGCACGTCCTCAGGTTCTGGGAAACGCGGTTTTCCCAGATCAAGCCTTTGAAGCGCGGGGGCGGCAGGCGCTACTACCGGCCCGATGACATCCTGCTTTTGAAGGGCATCCACTACCTGCTTTACGATCAGGGCTTCACCATCAAGGGGGTGCAGCGCATCCTCAAGGATCAGGGCATCCGGCAGGTGATCGCCATCGGCCAGGCCGAGTCGCTCGAAGACGCCACCGATATCGTCGAGATCCTGTCCCTGCCCGACGTCGCCTCGAACAAGACCCTTGGCGAACTCGAACGCAGAAAGCTCAACGACGTGCTGAAGACGCTTCTCGAGTGCAAGCGCACCCTCGACCTTGCCCGTGAGGGCAATTGAAGCCCGTTTCCCGTTTGATTCTGGAGCAAAATGCGTTCTGACGGAATCAGAACGCATGCTCTACGTTATTGAGTGGTCGCGTGTTCGAACCGGAAAACCGGTTTCCACTTTTCCTGAACACGCTCCAGATTGAGGGGGAAAATGGTCGGAGCGGCGGGATTTGAACCCACGACCCACAGTCCCCCAGACTGTTGCGCTACCAGACTGCGCTACGCCCCGACTTGACTGGCGTGGTAATCGCTTTTCGGCAGCGTTGCAAGCCTGAGTGCCGTATCCGGTGGACGCGTCACCGCCTTTTCGGGCTTGACCTTTGCCGCTCCGCCTTGCAGTTCGGGCACGCCGAAACGACGACCTTTGCCGCACCATGACCCTGTTTTCCGAACACCTGACCCGCTGGCCCCTGGCGCCGCCGGTTACCGTCCTGCCGGTGCCGCGCTCGGAAAATCTCGTCTTCCGGCTGGTGGATGGCGCGGGAGAA
Source organism: uncultured Devosiaceae bacterium (assembly GCA_964555575.1). Classification (GTDB taxonomy): domain Bacteria; phylum Pseudomonadota; class Alphaproteobacteria; order Rhizobiales; family Devosiaceae; genus JAHJQZ01. Next base: position 34,276 of record CAZKTH010000003.1, read on the forward strand.
CGCTTCGTTCTCAGGCTGCACCGGCCGGGCTATCACGACACGCGCGAAGTGCAATCCGAACTCGACTGGATCGCGGCTCTGAAACGCGACACACGAGTTCTGGTGCCCGAGATCGTGCCGACAGGAGCGGGAGACGATATCGCCCTGTTGCCGGTCGCCGGCGAACCTGCCCCGCGCCTCGCCGTGCTTTTTCGCGCGCATCCGGGCGAACAGCCCGACCAGACCGATCCGCGCCTCAACGACATCTTTGCGGCGCTCGGCGAAGCGGCAGCGCTCTGTCATCGCCATGTCGGGACCTGGCGAAAACCCAAGGGCTTTTCGCGGCCGCGCTGGACGATCGCCAACATGCTCGGCCCCTCCGGCATCTGGGGCGACTGGCGTGTCGCGCCGGGTCTGTCGCTGGCCGACAAGGTGCTGCTTTCCGAGACGGAATTGCGGCTTCATGCCCTGTTCAATGCCTATGGTACCGAACCGGGCCGATTCGGATTGATCCACAACGACATGCGGCCTTCCAACTTTCTCTGGCATGACGGCAAACTGAGGCTGCTCGATTTCGACGATTGCGGTTTCGCCTGGTTCATCGCCGATTTCGCCGCCTCGGCTTCCTGGTTCGAAACCGATCCGCGCGTGCCCGAACTGTTTGCCTGCTGGCGGGCGGGCTATGAACGCCACCGTAACCTTGATGCCGACGACATCGCCATGGCCGGCCCGGCCCTGATGGCGCGGCGGCTGCTGCTTCTGGCCTGGGTCGGCTCGCGGGCCGAGACCGATCTGGCGGCGGCGCATGCCAGGGGCTTGGTCGCGGGAACCGTGGCGCTGGCGCGGCGGTTTCTCAATGGCGAGCAACTTGTTGGAGGCTAGAGCTTCCGTTCTGATTCCATCAGAATGGAAGCTCCAGGTTGTTGAGTGGTCGCATTTTCGAACCGGCGAGCCGGTATCCACTTCGCCTGAAGACGCTTTGGAAGGCCTCCTTTTCCTCGGCGCGCCAGCCGCCCCAGGCGAGCATCGCCAGGGCGCCGGTTGCCACCGGAATGGCAAGGACATTGATTGCCTGCCAGCCAAGGGTCTGCAGCATGACGCCGGGGCCGATCGAACCGAGCGCCATCATGCCGAAGACCAGTTGCCCGTTGAGCGCCTGCGCCTTGATCGCATCCTCGGGCCGGTAGCCCTGGCCCAGAAGCGCCGTGGCGCCGATGAAGCCGAGGAACGAGCCGGCATAATCGGCGCCGGGAATGGCGGTGCGCCCGAGATAGGATAGGGCCGCCCCGGAAAACAGGTAGAAATCGGCAAGGAAGATACCAAGGGTCACGACGAGACCGGCAAGGACCGACAAGGTGGCGCCTGCGCCACCGACATCACATTGCGCGTCGGCGCCTGCGCCGTGCTCTGCAAAACCTGATCGCTCTTCAAGTTCCCGAACCGAAATCCAGCCCGCGCCCTATCGTTCTTTGGCGATGGTGTCGAGCACACCGTTGACCAGACCGGGGACTTCGCCATCGTAGAAGGCGCGGGCGATATCGAGATATTCGGAAATGACGACCTTGGCCGGTACGTCCGGCCGCTTGAGCAGTTCGTAAACGGCGGCGCGCAAAATGGCCCTGAGGGTCGCATCGATCCGTGTCACCGGCCAGTCGGGGGTCAGGCTATTATCGATCCTTGGATCAATGTCGAGCTGGTTGGCAACCACGCCCCGAACGATCTGGGAGAAGAAATCGACGTCGGCTGGCAGGTATTGCTCGCCTTCGACCTCCTTGCCGAGCAGGTATTCGCGGAAGCCGGCCAGGGTGTCCTCGAGCGAGACCTGTCCCACATCCATCTGATAGAGCGCCTGCACCGCCCCGAGCCGGGCGGCACCGCGTTGATTGGCGCGCCGGGGCGCCGTGCCGGTTGCGGGCAAGGCCATGCTCACTCCTCGTCGCGCAGGTCGTCGCCGAGTTCGGCGAGGAAGGAACGGAAATCGTCGGCACTCATGAAGTTCTTGTACACCGAGGCAAAGCGGACGAAGGCGACGTCGTCGAGCTCCTTCAGACCCTCCATGACGAAGGCGCCGATCTGCTCGGAGGAAATCTCGGTTTCCCCGAGGCTTTCCAGATGCCGGACGACGCCGGAGATCAGGCGCTCGACCCGTTCGGACTCGACCGAACGCTTGCGCAAGGCGGTGTTGACCGATCGGGTCAGCTTGTCGCGGTCGAAGGGCATCTTGCGCCCGGACTTCTTGATGACGATGAGATCCCTGAGCTGCACCCGCTCGAAGGTGGTGAACCGCCCTCCGCAATCGCCGCAGACGCGACGGCGGCGGATGGCGGCCGAATCTTCGGTCGGCCGGCTATCCTTGACCTGTGTGTCTTCCGAACCGCAATAGGGGCAACGCATGGCGGCTCAGACGCCCGGATAGATCGGAAAGCGCGCCGTCATCGCCTCGACCTTTTGCCGGACCTTTGCTTCGACCTCGGCATTGCCCTCGTCGGAATTGGCGACCATCAGCCCGTCGAGCACCTCGACGATCAGTCTGCCGATCTGCTCGAACTCGGCTTCCCGGAAACCGCGGGTCGTGCCGGCCGGAGTGCCGAGGCGGATGCCCGAAGTGATGAAGGGCTTTTCCGGATCGAAGGGAATGCCGTTCTTGTTGCAGGTGATATAGGCCCGCCCGAGCGCAAACTGGGCCCGCTTGCCGGTGGCGTTCTTGGGTCTGAGATCGACCAGCATCAGGTGGTTGTCGGTGCCGCCCGAGACGATATCGAGCCCGTTGTCCTGCAAGGTTTTTGCCAGTGCCCTTGCGTTGGCGACGACCTGGTGGGCATAGGCCTTGAAATCGTCGGAAAGCGCTTCCTTGAGCGCCACCGCCTTGGCGGCGATGACATGCATCAGAGGCCCGCCCTGCAGACCGGGGAAGACGGCCGAGTTGAGCGGCTTGGTCAGGTCCTCGTCGTTCCACAGGATCATGCCGCCGCGCGGGCCCCGGAGCGATTTGTGCGTCGTGGTGGTGACGACGTGGGCGTGGGGGCACGGCGAAGGGTGGGCATCGCCGGCGACGAGCCCGGCGATATGGGCCATGTCGACCATGAGATACGCACCGACCGAATCGGCGATCTCGCGGAACCGCTTCCAGTCCCAGACACGCGAATAGGCGGTGCCGCCGGCCAGGATCAGCTTGGGCTTGTGCTCATTGGCCAGCCGCTCGACCTCGTCCATGTCGAGGAGATGATCGTCCTTGCGGACGCCATAGGAGACGACGTTGAACCATTTGCCCGACATGTTGACCGGCGAACCATGCGTCAGGTGGCCGCCGGCATTGAGGTCGAGCCCCATGAAGGTATCGCCCGGCTTCATCAGCGCCAGGAACACCGCCTGGTTCATCTGGCTGCCGGAGCTGGGCTGGACATTGGCGAAATTGACCCCGAACAGCTGTTTGGCGCGTTCGATGGCCAGATTCTCGGCGATGTCGACATACTGGCAGCCGCCATAATAGCGCCGGCCCGGATAGCCTTCGGCGTATTTGTTGGTCATCACCGACCCTTGCGCCTCGAGCACGGCGCGCGAGACGATGTTCTCCGAGGCGATCAGCTCGATTTCATGGCTCTGCCGCCCCGCTTCGAGTGCGATCGCTTCGGCGATCTCGGGATCGGTGTCGGCCAGGGGTGCGGAAAAGAAGGCGGAAGTGGTGGCGGCGTTCATGACCGTTCCCCATGCAGGTGCGAAAAGATGCGAAGGCGGCCCCGCTCTATCACGCGACAAGCGGGGATTCCAAGCTGGAATGACGTACCGATGATAATTGAAAGCCACTTCATCCTGGGCTCCCTTAGGTTCGAGGGTGCCCAGGCGAGCGGCGGCATCGATCCGCGCTCCCCGATGGTTGCCCATCTTGATCTCGCCAGTCGCGCGGACCCGACGACAATACGCCTTCGCACTCTTCGGGAAAAGCCGTCTGCTGCACGAGCGGCATGCCGGCGCCTAGCCGGATGCGTCGAGCTTGCGCCTGAGCTTGGCCATGGCGACCTTCTGTATCTGGGAACGCGGCGCATTGGCCGGCGCGACGATCACCACCTCGGTGCCGGTCCGGGGGTCGATGGCACTGACGCGCAGCTGCGCCCCGACTCGGGTGAATTCGAACAGAACCTCGCCTTGTCCATCCGTTTGCGCCATGCCCCTCCCCCCGGGATGTCGGCCGGCGCGGACGTCACCCAGAGCGTTTTCAGGCGAAGTGGATGCCGGTTCGCCGGTTCGAAAACGCGACCACTCGATAACCTGGAGCTTCCGTTCCGATTCCGTCAGAACGGAAAATGCTCTAGTTGGTGAAGTCGACCTTGCCGGTGGCGTCGTAATCGTAAACGTCGTCCCTGAAGCTGACAACGCCCTGACGATTGGCCCAGGCGGTGATGTAGGTCGTCTGGATCGGCACGGGCTTTTTCACGTCGACATCGAGCCTTTCGGCCGAATTGAAGATGGCGTCGATCGCCTCGACGCTCCATTGCGGATCGTTGAGAATCCAGGCGACCAGCTCATCGACGTTGTCGACGCGGACGCAGCCGGACGAATAGAAGCGCTCGTTCTCGGAAAACAGCGATTTTGACGGCGTGTCGTGCAAATAGACGTCGAAGGCGTTGTGGAAATTGATCCGCACATGCCCCAGCGAGTTCTCCGCGCCGGGATCCTGGCGGAACATGTAGTTGACGGCGTCGTCGGTCGACCAGTCGATGTCGGAAGGATTGAGCTCGTTGCCCTTGTTGTCGAAAATCCGGATATGGTACTTGGTCAGGTACTGCGGATCCTCGTTCATGTATTTGATGAGGTCCTTGCGGATGATGGACTTGGGCACCGTCCAGTAGGGATTGAAATTGATCTGGTAGACCTTCGAGGTCAGGATCGGCGTCTGGCGGTCGATACGCCCGACAATGGCGGTGTGGCGCTGGAAGACGCGCCCGAG
>CAZKTH010000004.1:0-33001 GCA_964555575.1 uncultured Devosiaceae bacterium
TGAGAAGATTCTCGAAGACAAGGAAGAAACTATAAAACGCGTCCAGGCCGATTTCAACGCATCCGAGAGCGTCCATATCGCCACGCTTTGCCGCGCGGCCCATATTTCGGATGCGACCTATGCCGAGTTCTCGCAACTGCGGCAGTTGCTTCTGGGCCGGCCGGCCAACCGGAGCGAGCAGCTGATTCACGAATATGCCGAAATCGACGCGGCTCGGGCGCGTCAGGCCGTGGACGGCCTGCGTGCGCGCTTCGACGAAAGGACGTTTGCCGGATCGAAGACGATGGCGTTTACGGCGTAAGCCGGCGGCTTGCACGGGATCCGGCCGCGTGCCCGCTTGAATTCGGGTGACAAGCCCTTACCTTCTTTGCCAATTGCGCAAGGACAACACATGGCCGGAGCCCCTCTCTCCATGGCCGACGAAGTCGGGCTTGCCCTCGCCAATCTCGGCGAGGCGGCCACGGGATTGTTCACCCCGACAATCCGGCTCGGCGTCACCGGCCTTTCCCGATCCGGCAAGACCGTCTTCATCACTGCTCTCATCCATGCCCTTGTGAACGGCGCCCGACTGCCGGGCTTTGCCGCCGAGGCGGAAGGCCGGCTGATCGGGGCGGAGCTGAGTGAGCATCCGGAACGCGGCATTCCGCGTTTCGCCTATGAACAGCATCTTGCCGCCCTGACCGCCGCCGAACCGGTCTGGCCGGATTCGACCCGGCGCATCTCGCAGATCAGGCTGACCCTCAGATATGAGAGCACCCGCTGGATCGCCGGCATGATGGGGCCGCAGGAAATCCATCTCGACATCGTCGACTATCCTGGCGAGTGGCTGCTCGATCTGCCGCTTTTGACCCTCTCCTTCGCCGAATGGAGCGAAACCGCCCTCACCCGCGCCAGCCGGCCCGACGCCGCCGGGACCGCCGGCCCCTTCCTTGCCGCCCTTGCCGGTCTCGACCTCGCCGCCCCCGCCGACGAACTCACCGCCGAAACCGTGGCCGAGGCGTTCACCACCTATCTGCGTGAGGCCCGCACCGAGGCCGGGGCCCTGTCGACCCTGACCCCCGGCCGTTTCCTCATGCCGGGCGATCTCGAAGGCTCGCCGGCCCTGACCTTTGCGCCGCTGCCGGCGCCGGCGACGGGGGCCGCGCACAAATCGCTCTACAGGATGTTCGAGCGCCGCTACGACGCCTACAGGCGTCTGATCGTCCGGCCGTTCTTCCGCGATCATTTCGCCCGGCTCGACCGCCAGATCGTCCTTGTCGACGCTCTCAAGCCCCTCAATGCCGGGCCCGAGGCGATGGTCGACCTCGAAAAGGTGCTTTCCGAAATCCTCGCCGCCTTCCGCCAGGGGGGGAACGGCCTTCTGGCCGGCCTCATCGCCAAGCGCATCGACCGCATCCTTTTTGCCGCCTCCAAGGCCGACCACATCCATCATTCCTCGCATGACCGGCTCGAGGCCATTCTCAACCGGGTGGTGGCACAGGCCGGACGCCGGGCCCGCTTTGCCGGCGCCGAGACGCGTTCGCTGGCCCTGGCGGCGGTCAGGGCGACGCGCGAGGGAACGATCAGCCATGACGGGTCCCCGCTCGAGGTCATCATCGGCACGCCCGAGGCCGGCGAGACGCTCGACGGCACGATCTATGACGGCAAGACCGAGATCGCCCTGTTTCCCGGCGATCTGCCGGAACTGCCGGAACAGGCCTTGCGGCGCGACAGCAAGGGTCCACTGGTCAATTTCCTCAGGTTTCGCCCGCCCATCACCCTGAGCCAGAGTGCGGCCGGCATGCCGGTCCTGCCATATATCAGGCTCGACCGGGCGCTCGATTTCCTGATCGGGGACAAGCTCAGATGAGAAAGCCCATCGCTCGGCCCGTGGCGTCACAAACGCCGACACCCGTCTCGGAAGAGGCGCAGCGTCCGCCTCAGGCCTTCACCCCCCAAGAGGTGCCGGAAATCGACATCGACATCCCCGAGGTGGATGCCGAACTGGTCGAGACTTCCCTCAGACCAAGGCGCAACTGGCTGCTCCGCGTGGCGCTCTGGGCCTTCGGGCTGACCGTATCGCTGAGCCTCGGCCTTGCCGCACAGGCGCTGATCACCGATCTGTTCGCCCAGTATGTATGGCTCGGCTGGCTGGCGACCGGCATCGTCGCCGTGCTGGTTCTTGCCGTTGTCGCCCTCATCCTGCGCGAATGGCTGGCGATCAGGCGTCTGCGAAAGCTCGGGCGGCTGCGGCAACGGGCCAGCGACGCTCTCGAAAGCAATCTCAGGCAGGAGGGCGAACAGGTCGTTTCCGAGGTCCTTGCCCTTTATGCCGGCAGACCGGACCTCGCTCGCGCCCGCAGCGAACTCGAACCGCTCGTCGATCAGATCTTTGATGGCGCCGACCGCATCCAGGCGACCGAACGGGCCCTGATGAACCCGCTCGACAGGCGTGCCCGCGCCCTGACCGCCGCCGCGGCGCGGCGGGTGACCCTGGTCACCGCCATCTCGCCGCGCGCCCTGGTCGATCTCGCCTTCGTCGCTTTCGAAAGCATGCGGCTGGCCCGTGCCATCGCCACGCTCTACGGCGCCCGCCCCGGCCTGTTCGGCTCCTGGCGGCTGTTCGGCGCCATCTTGTCTTCGCTCGCCGTCACCGGCGGCGTCGCCCTGGGCGACAGCGTCGTCCAGCAATTGCTCGGCCAAGGGTTGGCGGCACGCCTTTCGGCCCGGCTCGGCGAAGGCCTGGTCAACGGGCTGATGACGGTCAGGGTCGGCATCGCCGCCATGCGGGTAACGCGGCCTCTGCCCTTTTCCGCCCTCAGGCAGCCCATGGTGATGGATTTTGCCGCCGACCTCGCCAAGATCGAGAAGGGCAAAACGGAAAAGCGCGAGTAGCAAATGCAAGCCGGAAACCGGCTGCAATCTCGATTTGCCATTCTCAATTCGCCATCCGCGTCCCCTGAACAGAACTTGCGCCGCCGTCTGCCATGACGGCAGAACTTTCGCCCGGACATTCCGTTTCCGGAATGCTTTTCGCCGTTCGAGGGTCCCGATCGCCTTCGCAAACGGCTAGTGTGCGCAGCCCGTTCACTCCGCATCGCAGAGGAAGAACCAAGATGACCGACACCCCATTCCCAGCGCCCGGCCGTGGCCGCATCTATTCCTCGATCACCGAGACGGTCGGCAACACTCCGATCGTCAGGCTGTCGCGCCTGCCGCAGCTTGCCGGTCTCGATGCGACGCTGCTGGTGAAACTCGAATTCTTCAATCCGATCGCCAGCGTCAAGGACCGTATCGGCGTCGCCATGATCGATGCGCTTGAAGCCGAGGGCAAAATCGGCCCGGACACGGTGCTGATCGAGCCGACCTCGGGCAATACCGGCATTGCCCTCGCCTTCACGGCGGCGGCGCGCGGCATCCGCCTGATCCTGGTCATGCCGGAATCGATGTCGATCGAACGGCGCAAGATGCTGGCGCTGCTCGGCGCCCGACTGGAACTCACCCCCGCCGCCGCCGGCATGAAGGGCGCGATCGATCGCGCCAACGCGCTCGCGGCCGAAATACCGGGCGCCATCATCCCGCAGCAGTTCCAGAACCCGGCCAATCCGGCCATTCACAAAAAGACCACCGTCGAGGAAATCTGGAACGACACCGAGGGCAATATCGACGCCTTCGTCGCCGGCGTCGGCACCGGCGGCACCATCACCGGGGTCGGCCAGGTGCTCAAGGCGCGCAAGCCCGCGCTCCGGGTCTTTGCCGTCGAGCCGGAAGCCAGCCCGGTCCTATCCGGCGGTGCGCCCGGTCCCCACAAGATCCAGGGCATCGGCGCGGGCTTTGTCCCCGACATCCTCGACCGCTCGGTCATCGACGACATCGTCACCATTTCCGACGACACCGCCATTGAGACGGCCCGTGCGCTGGCACGCTACGAAGGTATTCCGGTCGGCATCTCCGCCGGCGCGGCCGTGGCCGCTGCCCTGGAGATTGCGTCTCGCCCCGAATTCAAGTCGAAAACGATCCTGACCATCCTGCCGGATTTTGCCGAACGCTATTTGTCGACCGCTCTGTTCGACGATCTCTGATCGCACTTTCCCGCCTGTCGGACATGAAAAAGGCCGCACCTCACGGGTGCGGCCTTTTTCAAACCGTTTCGAGTGTCACTCTGCCGCGATCCCGGTCGTCGGCACCGCCGGATCGACCCGCACCGCCTTGCGGTTCCAGGCCGGCACTTCGGCAAGACGTGTCAGGAAATCGGCGGCCCACGCGTCGACCGAATGGTCCTGAACCGTCTTCATCAGCGCCTTCCAGCGCGTCTTGCGGTCCCGCAGATTCATCGACAGCGCCTTGTTGAGCGCTTCGGCCACTTCCTCGACATTGTGCGGATTGACCAGAAGCGCCTCGGGGAACAGTTCGGCCGCCCCGGCAAAGCGCGACAGCACCAGCACGCCCGGGTCTTCGGGGTCCTGGCAGGCGACGAATTCGTGCGCCACCAGGTTCATCCCGTCCCTCAGCGGCGTGACCAGCGCCACGCTCGCGGCCCGGTAGAGCCCGGCCAGGGAGGTCTGGGGATAGGCACGCTTGACGTAGTTGATCGGCACCCAATCCGGATCGGCGAACTTGCCCATCAGCCGGCCGGTGGCGAGATCGAGTTCGGTATTGATGTCCTTGTATTCCTCGATCGAATCCCGCGAGGTCGGCGCGATCTGCAGCATGTGCACCTTGCGCCGCCATTTCGGGAAATTGGTCAGCAAGGCGTCATACGCCGCGATCCGCTCCGGCAGACCCTTGGAATAATCGAGCCGGTCGACCCCGAGAATGAGCTCGCGTCCGGCGATCGAGGTCTTGACCCGTTCGGCGGTGCGCTGGGCGTGCGGACGCTCGACGAGCTTTCCGAAGGCTTCGGGATCGGTGCCGATCGGGAAGGCCTCGACCATGCGCGGCAGCGATGCGGGCTGGGCCTCGTTGGCGTCGTTGACCGAGGGCAGCTCGGTCATCTCGAACTGGTTCTTCAGCTTGTCGACGTCGCGCTCGGCCTGCAGGCCGACAAGATCGTAGGCCGACAGGGCCGCGACGAGGTCGGCGGCATGCGGCACGGCGGAAAAGATTTCGGGCCCCGGCACCGGGATGTGCAGGAAAAATCCGATGCGGTTCTTGGCACCCAGTTTCCTCAATTCCTGTCCGAGCGGGATAAGATGATAATCGTGGACCCAGACGGTGTGGTCCGGGGTGATCTCCTCGAACAGCGCCTCGGCAAAGTCCCGGTTGACCCGCCGGTAGGCGTCGTAGTCGTCCTCGGAGATCTTGACCAGGTCGAGCCTGTGGTGAAAGGCCGGCCACAGCACCGAGTTGGAAAAACCTTCGTAATAGCCCTTGTAGTCGGCCTCGGGAATGTCGAGGCCGGCGATCTGGAGTCCGTCGATACGCTCGAATTGAGCCGTATGACTCGATTGTTCGGAAAACTCTCCGGACCAGCCGAACCAGAATCCCTGCCGTTCGCTCAGGACTTTCTTGAGCGCCACCGCCAATCCACCGGCCGCGGGTCTTTTGCCCGGAATCCGGTTGGAAACGATCACGATAGGCTTCATGACAAACCCCTTTGCGGTTCGCCCTCCCATTTCAGCAATTTCCTCCATACTGCACATATAGCATATCGAGACCGCGTGACCAAATTCTGGCGCGGAATGGCTGTCATGCAGAACTGAAATTATTATTTAATGCAAATCGTTATCGTTGTTTTTGAAACCTGAATCAAACCATGCTCGCCAGATAGCGCCGGACCGCCTCCGGATCGACGAGCCGATAGTCCGCGATCGATTCGCCCATGCCGACCTTGATGCCGAATCCGCCGAGCGCCCGCGCCGCCCGCATTCCCTCCTCGTCGGTCACGTCGTCGCCGACAAACACGGGCACGCGCCCGGCAAAGGGCGCCTCGGTCATGAAGGCGCGTACCGCCCCCGCCTTGGAGTGGCCCTTGAGGCGCGCTTCGGCAATCAGTTTGCCCTGCATGATTTCCCAGGGGTGGCGACGGTTTTCGATCAGACGGTCGAGAATGGCGCGGCACTCGGCCTCGCGCGCCGGCGCCGCCCGGTAATGCAGTCCGACCGAATAGGGCTTTCTTTCGACCATGACGCCGGCAAGCGGCGCGACTTCCCTTTCGGCGCGGTCGGCCATCTCGGCCGCTTCTTTTGCGACATCCGATCCGGGCGTGTCGAGACTGCCGTCGAAGCGCCGCCGCTCCGTGCCATGGGTGCCGGCGGCAGGGAGCACCAGCGGCGACAAGTAATCCGAGACGTCGGCGAGGTTGCGCCCGCTGATGACCGCCAGGGCGCCGTCGAACCGGTCGCGCAGCCTTTCGAGCAGCGGCACCAGGCCTTCGGGCACGACAACGGAATCCGGCGTCGGGGCGATGTCGACCAGAGTGCCGTCGAAATCGAGGAAAAGGGCGTTGGTCGCGGTCAGAATGGGCAAGGAGGTATCGTTCACGCCTCCTCCTCGCCGCGGGAGCCCGGCGCCAGGGTCAGTTTCGGCCCGTCAAGCTCTCCGGACACGAGGATCTGGCAGGAAAGGCGCGAACTGGCTTCGATATCGGCAACGGTGTCGAGCATGTTCTCTTCCTCCTGGCGCGCCGCATCGAGCATTTCCATCCATTCTTCGGCAACGTGGTGACAGGTGGCGCAGGCGAAGGCGCCACCGCAATCGGCCTTGATGTCGAGGCCCCAGTCGCGGATGACCTCCATGGCCCGCCGGCCCTCGATCGCCTCGAGGGTGTGCTCGTTGCCGCCGCGGTCGATGACGATCGGTTTCATCGCGCCGGACTCCATGTTCAGGCGACGCCGAGCTTCTTTTGTAGCTTGGTCGAGGAGGTCGTGTACTGGAAGATGACCTTCTCGTCCGGATCGACGAGTCGCTTGGCCGCCTGTGCCATCAGTGCCGCCTCATGGAAGCCGCAAAGGATGAGCTTGAGCTTGCCCGGATAGTAGTTGATGTCGCCGATGGCGAAGATGCCGGGCACCGAGGATTCGAAACGGGCCGTGTCGACGGCGATCAGATTGTCGTTGAGATCGAGCCCCCAGTCGGCGACCGGGCCGAGTTTCATCGTCAGCCCGAAGAAGGGCAGCATGCGCGTCGCGGCGACCGTCTCGATCTCGCCTTCCTTGGTCTTGAGCCTTGCGGCCGTCAGGTGGCCGTTCTCGCCTTCGAGCCCGGCGACCTGGCCGATGACCAGCTTCATCTTGCCGGCGGCGACCAGCGCGCGCATCTCGTTGACCACGGCCGGGGCGGCGCGGAACTCGTCGCGGCGGTGCACCAGGGTCAGGCTCTTTGCCAGCGGGGCAAGATTAACCGTCCAGTCGAGGGCGGAATCGCCGCCGCCGACGATGACGATGTCCTCGCCGCGGAAATCCTCCATCCTGCGAACCGAATAATAAACCGACTTGCCTTCATAGCCTTCGATGCCTGCGATCGGCGGACGCTTGGGCTGGAAGGAGCCGCCGCCAGCAGCGATCACCACCACCTTGGCGTGGAAGACCTCGCCGGCATCGGTCTGGACGATGAAGCTGCCGTCGTGCTGGATGTCGAGCGTGGTGACCATGCGCGAGAAATGGAACTCGGGACCGAAGGGCGCGATCTGTTCCATCAGCTTTTCGGTCAGTTCCTGGCCGGTGATCAGCGGATAGCCGGGAATGTCGTAGATCGGCTTTTCAGGATAGAGTTCGGTGCACTGGCCGCCCGGCCGGTCGAGAATGTCGATCAAATGGCATTTGAGGTCCAAAAGGCCGAGTTCGAACACGGCGAACAGCCCGACCGGGCCGGCCCCGACAATGACGACATCGGTTTGGATGGTATTTTCAGACATGAGGCTCACTCGGATGGGGGCCGGTTTCCGGGGGTTTGATTGACCGCAATGACGGGGAAAATCAACCGGCAATTGCGCTTTGCCCGCTGCCAAGCAGCCGGGCCGGCCCGCCGCCGCCTGCCTACCAACCGGTTGCGCGGGTCTTTCAGCTCTGCCGGGCCGGGATATGGAGCACCAGCCCGTCGAGTTCGTCGCGGATCTTGATCTGGCAGCTCAGCCGGCTGGTCGGCCTGACGTCATAGGCGAAATCGAGCATGTCCTCTTCCGGCGCCGACGGCCCGCCAGTCTTTTCGATCCAGTTGTCGTCGACATGGACATGGCAGGTGGCGCAGGTCAGCGAGCCGCCGCATTCGGCGACGATGCCGGATATGCCGTTCCTGAGCGCCGTTTCCATGGCGGTTGCGCCGTTTTCCGCCTCGACTTCGTGGCGTGTGCCATCCGGATCGACGAAAATGAGTCTTGTCATGTCGGAATTGAACTCCTTGCGCACTGTCGGGGTGATAACGGCGACAACGACAAGGCACAAGTGACCAGGCTGCGGCCTTGTGACGTCGCACGGACAGGCGGTGAGGAATTTCCGCCGGATGTGAGGTTTCAGGCGAAGTGGATACCGGTTCGCCGGTTCGAAAACGCGACCACTCAGCAACTTGGCGCTTCCGTTCCGATTCCGTCAGAACGGAAAATACTCTAGTCGTCGAGAAGCCCGGCGATGAAGACCTGCACTTCCTCGACCTTCATGGCAAGGTCGGAGAGGCGTTCGGCCCCGAGCCTGCCGGTTTCGCGCCATTCGGCTTCCGCTGCTTCCGCCTCGATGGCGATGGCGCCGGCACCGATGCCCGCCGCCGCGCCCTTGAGGGAATGCAGACCCAGGGTGATCTCCTCGCCGTCGACCGAGTCCGTGACCTTCTCGAGATAGGCGGCGGCCATGCGCGAGAACAGCATGAGGACTTCCGCTTCGAGCCCCGGATCGCCCAGCGTCTGCCGGGCCAGATAGACAAGATCGATGGGCTGGCCGCTCATCGCGGAGCGCTTTTGGGAAACGTTCTTGTCCGTCAGGACTGCGCTGGCCTTCATGTCGCTCTCCGCATACGGTTTGGCCCAGTCTAGCGTGACCGGGTTAATCATCTCCTGCCGGTGATCCTGGCCGAAATTCTCAACGTGGCAGGGAGCGATTCCGCTCCGGAGGCGCGACCGCGCGAGAGTCTTTGTCGTCCGCTTCGCGCCAAGCAAAGCCGGCCGGCATGCGGCGGTTGCATCGTGGAGATTTGCACACAAATTAACCTTTTGTTAAGAAAACATTCTGAATCGCCGGTCGTCAGTGTATAAAGGCGTGTTACCAGCGCGCGGCGGCGCGGGTGCAGCAAAGCGGTAGGGGGCCGGGGGGTTCTGCGCCGCATTCGGCGCCCAGCGGGGGAAGCTGATACCGCATCTCGCACACGCCGCCTGAGGCCACTGCCAATGCGAGAGTTGTAGAGTATGGCGAACGAACCGACCTCCAAAACCGAAGATCCTGCGGCTCTGGCCTTCTCGGCTGTCGAGAATGCTCTGAAGGAGTCGGTTTTCACGCCGGACGAAGACGAAACGCCGAAGCGGCCGGCCCGGAACCAGGACGAAACCAAGGCCAGGGCGGCCGAACGGCGGCGCTCCGGCGAAAAGATCGCCGGCCAGACCGGTTCGGTTGCCAATGACGACCGGATGGGCGGCACCCGTCTCATCTACAACATGCAGGCACGCTCTTCCGGCGCGCCGCTGGCCATCGCCACCTTCCTTTCGCTTTTGTGGCTCGCCGTGACCGGCGGCATCGCCTATCTGCGCTATGGCGCCGAGGCGACCGGACCGAACGGCCTCCAGAGCATTGTCACCTCTTCCGAATTCGTCGGGATGATGGCGCTGATCGGCCTGCCGGTCGTCGGTTTCTTCGCCGTCGCCATCCTGGTGCGCCGCGCCCAGGAACTGCGGATCGCCGCAACCTCGATGACCCAGGCCGCCATGCGCCTGACCGATCCCGAAGGCACCGCGGCCGACAAGGTCGCCACCGTCGGCCAGGCCGTCAGACGCGAGGTCAACGCCCTCGGCGACGGACTGGAGCGCGCCCTTTCCCGCGCCGGCGAGCTTGAAGTGATGGTGCACAACGAGGTCACCTCGCTCGAGCGCACCTATTCGGAAAACGAAACCCGTCTGCGCGCCCTCATCCAGGATCTGGCCGAACAGCGCGACGCGGTGATCATCAATTCCGACAAGGTGCGCGACGCCATTGGCGGCGCCCACACCGCCATGATCGGCGATCTCGAGCAGATCGGCACCGCCCTGCAGGCCACCATCACCGAGCACGGTGCGGCGGCGCGCAAGCAGATCGAGGACGCAACCGACAGCTTCCAGTCGGTTCTCGACGATCGCGCCAACGGCTTCGTCGATCGGATCGACACGCGTACGTCCGACATGGCAGGGGCGATCGAAGCCAAATATGACCGTTTTGACGGATTGTTCGGCTCGCGCGCCGAGGCATTGGCCGAGCTGTTCGACAGCCGCACCAATACGCTCTCGTCCGCCATCGAAGCCCGCATGAATTCCCTGATCGAGGAGATCGACGGACGCGCCGCCGTGGTCAGCGCCACCATCGAGGACGGCACGGCCAGTCTGAGCTCGGCCATGACCAGGGGCAGCGACGCCATGCTGTCCGGCCTCGACGAGCGCGAATCCTCGCTGACCCGGACGCTAGAAGATCTGAGCGGCCGCGTCGTCAACGACATCGGCGGACGCACGGTCAAGGCCGAAGAGGTGCTGACCGCCCTGATCAACCGGCTCGAGGAATCGATGTCGATCCGCGTCAACGCCATCGAGAGCCGCTTCCAGTCGGCCATCATCGAGATCGGCGGCGTCATCGAAGAGAATGCCGACTCGGCCCGCCAGATCATCTCCGGCGCCGGCGGCGAAGCCCTTTCCACCCTGTCGACACGGGTCGACGAGGTGGCGCTGATGCTCGACAGCCGTCTCGGCGCCATGGATGCCGTGGTTGCCGACAAGGGCGAGCGGCTGATCACCATGCTCGACCAGCACACCAGCGCCTTCGACACGCGCGCAACCAGCCTCGAAACCGCCATCGTCGACAAGACCGACGCCCTCGCCCGGGTCGTCGACGACCGTGCCGAGCTGATCACAACAACCCTCGAAGAACAGACCGATGCCTTTGCCCGGACCGCCGATGAGCGTACCCAGGGGCTGGCCCTCGCCATCGAACAGGGCTCGGAAGCCTTCGCCAACGTCGCCGACGAACGCGGCCGGCGCATCGAGCTGATCTTCGACACGCGTCTTGACGGCTTCATTCAGCATCTCGACGAGCGGACCAGCCTCGTCGACATCGCCTTGTCCGAAAAGACCGCCGGTCTCGCCGAACTTCTCGACAGCCGCGCCAATGTCATCGACAATGCGCTTGCCGAGCGGACCGCCGGCCTGACCGACATCCTCGACACGCGCGCCAATCTCATTGACGCCACCCTCGGCGAAAAGACCACCGGTCTCGGCGAAGCCCTCGACAGCCGGATCGATCTCCTCGACGCCTCGCTGTCCGAAAAGGCCGCCGGTCTCGCCGAACTTCTCGACGGCCGCGCCAATCTCATCGACACCTCGCTGTCGGAAAAGACCGCCGGTCTCGCCAGTCTCCTCGACGGCCGCGCCAATCTCATCGACACCTCGCTGTCCGAAAGGACCACCGGCCTCGTCAGTCTCCTCGACGACCGCGTCAGTCTCCTCGACACCTCGCTGTCCGAAAGGACCACCGGCCTCACCGAACTTCTCGAAGGCCATGGCAATCTCATCGACACCTCGCTGTCGGAAAAGACCGCCGGTCTCGCCAGTCTCCTCGACGGCCATGCCAATCTCATCGACACCACCCTTGCCGAACGGACCGCCGGGGTTGCCGAGGTCCTCGACACGCGCGCCGACAGCTTCGGCAAGATGGTCGAAGAGCGCTCGGAGGCGTTCAGGGTCACGATCGAGCAGACGAGCAGCGCCATCGACGAGGCCATTGCGCTCAGGACGACGGAATTCGCCACCACGCTCGAGACCAGGACCGGCGAGATGAGCTTCGCCATCGAGGAGAGCACCCGCGCCCTCGGAGACACGCTCGGCAGCCAGACCCGCGCCGTCGCCGAACGTATCGGCACCCGCACCCAGCAATTGTCGGAAGCTCTGACGAGCCGTACCCAGGAATTCGGCGATGTTCTTGGCAACCGCACCGTCAAGTTCTCCGAGGCGCTGTCGCACGGCACCCAGACGCTGTCGGAGACGCTGGACACCCACACCGAGGCGCTCAACGACCTGATCGAGACCCGGACCCAGCAGATCTCGACCGCCATCGACGGTCAGGGCTCCGCCCTCGATTCCCGCATGGCGGGGGTGATCAACAATGTCGTGACCACCCTGTCCGACCAGTCCAACCGCATCACAGCGCTGATCGACGGCCGCGTCGAAGGCCTGAACGACAGTCTCGGCCGCGGCGTCGATTCCGCCGTTGCCCGGCTCGACGACGTCGAAACCGGCCTGACGGCCCGTCTGTCCACCGTTTCCGGCAAGATCGTCGAAAGCGCCCGCGATGCGGCCCAGATCATCGAGACCAGCGTCGACCACGCGTCGACCTCGATCACCGAGATGGTGGACAAGCGGCTCGGCACCCTGCCCGAGGCGATCACGGCCCGTGCCGAAATCGCCGCCGACCGGCTCGGCGAACTCAACCGCACCCTCAACACCACCATCTCGCAGTCGATGGCCGATCTCGAATCCGGTGCCGACCGCATCGAGGAAACGATCACCACCCGCATCTCCAAGGCGACCGCCTCGATCTCGACCGATGTCGAGCAGACAGCGGCCCGCATGGATGTGGCGGTCAGGACCGCGCTCGAAAGGGTCAAGGACGCCGCCCGCCACATCGAGGACCTGGTCGAGGTCAAGGCGGTGGCGACCGCCGAAGAACTCGGTGCCAAGATCGACGTCATGAACCAGGCCGTTTCCGAGCAATCCGCCGCCTTTGCCGAGATCATCGACAGTCGCAGCGCGCAGTTGACCGCCGCGCTCAGGAGCCATGGCAACATCCTGCGCGACGCCCTGGCCGACTCGGCCCAGGAATCCGAACGGCTGATGTCCGAATCCTCGGAGAAGATCAGCGGCGAGCTCAACGAGTCCCTCAGACGCCTCAACGATTCCAACCTCTTGCTGCAGCGGGTTCTGGAAACCACGACCAGCAATCTCGCCGATATGGAATCGCGCGTCGCCAGCCAGACTTCGACCTATTCCTCGACCGTCAGGGACGCCCTGTCGGCAACCGAGGATGCCGGCGGCCTGGTGGCGCGGCATGTGGACGCCTTCCAGAAGGCGATCGGCATGATGACGCAGGAATTCTCCGATCTGGTCACCTCGCTCGACCACGAGGCGGAGAACATCGATCGTGCCGCCGACACGCTCAAGGACGCCGGCAATTTCTCGATCGACACGCTGGAGAACCGTCGCGGCGCCATGGAGGCCCTGGCCGAAAGCTTCACGGCACGGGCCGACGAGATCGACGAACGCATGCGCACCTTCGCCGCCTCGATCGCCGAGACGGTTGTCGAGACCGAACACCGCCTCGTCGCTGCCCGTCAGGCCATGGAACAGGCGCTCGATTCGACCTCGACCGCCGTCACGCAGGGACTGGAGAGCTTCTCGACCGCCGCCGACAACGAAGGCCGGCGCGCCAATCAGCTTCTCCAGGACGCCCAGCACACCATGCTCAACGAGATGCAGGCGACGCTCGACGAGGCCAGCCGCCGCTTCAACGAGACCGCGGCGGCCATGCGCGCCACGGCCGGTCAGGTCGGTCACGAACTCGAATCGACCCGCGCCGAACTGCAGCGCGGCGTTCTGGAACTGCCCGAGGAGACCCGCGCCAGCGCCGCGGCCATGCGCCGGGTCGTCGCCGAGCAGATCGAGGCGCTCAACGAGCTCAACACCATCGTGCGCAACCAGTCCGGCACGCATGATGTCAGCCTGAGGCGTCCGTCGCGCCGCAACGACGAGCCGCCGGCACCGTCCGCCCGGCCCGCTGAACCGCGTGCGCCCGAGCCGCCGCGTGCGCCCGAAGCACGCCGCGACGAGATTCAGCCGATCGAGGCCCGCCAGCCGAGCTTCAGATCGCCGGCCTCGACCGCCGAAATCGGATCGGCACTCGAAAACGTGCTCGCCGCTTCGACCAGCCAGCCCGAACCGACGCCGCAGCCGTCCCGCGAACCGGCGCAGCCGACCGCATCCGACCGCAATGGCGGCTGGCTGCGCGACGTGTTGCGCAATGCCTCGGCCAGCCAGGCGAGCGCGCCGCCGCGGCAGCAGAATTTCTCCGGCCTTTCCGGCGAGATCGCCCGCGCCGTCGATACCGAAGCCCTCGGCGAAGCCTGGCAGCGCTACCAGTCCGGCGAGACCAGCGTCTTTTCACGCCGCATCTATACCCTGAGCGGACAGGGCGTTTACGACGAGGTCCGCAAGCGGCTGCAGCGCGATACGGATTTCTCTTCCACGGCGATTGCCTACATGGAAGAGTTCGAGCAGTATCTGAGGCGTGCGGCCGCTGGCCCGCAGGCCGCCAGCGAGACCCGCGCCCTGCTCCTTTCGGATCGCGGCAAGGTCTACACCATGCTGGCCCACGCCGTCGGCCGGCTGCACTGACCGGCGTACGAAAACGTGCAAGGGGCGGCCGGATGGCCGCCCTTTTTTTGCCGGATATCGTCAGGCAGGCGGCGGCGGAACCTCGTCCGAACTCGCCATGATGCGCAGCGACCAGAAAACGAGAACGGCGGCGATGAGCGAGGCAACCACGCCGGCAGCGAAGGCATGAATGCCGAAGGCGTCGAGGAGATAGCCGAAGCCACTGAGAATGACGACGATGATGGCCAACTGCACGATGGTTGCGAAGCTTTGTGCTTCGGCGGCGACATGCTCCGGGGTCCAGTTGGCGATGAAGTTCATCAGTCCAAGATAGCCGATGCCGAAGGTGATGCCGTGGCTCAGCTGCAAAAGGGCCAGAAGCGGAAGCGGCGGATTGAGTGTCATGGCGGCCCATCTGAGCGCCGAAACCAGCATGGCGAACAGGATGAGGTGGCGCGCGCCGAAACGGCTGGCTATGCGTTTGAAGGTGAACATGACCACCATCTCCGCCCCGGCGCCGAGCGCCAGCAAGGGGCCGACCCAGCCTTCGGCGATACCGTTTTCCCGCCAGACCACGCCGGCAAAGGCCCCGAGGATGAAGTGCAGCCCCTGCACCAGGGCGAAGGCGAGGATCGGCGCCAGGAACCAAGGCTTCAAATAGTCGCCGACACTCTTCTGCCCGCCGATTGCCGGCGTCGGTATGGCGGTATCGATCGGGGTCGGTGCGGCTTCATCGACTGGCAGCGGCGCGCTCTGCGTTGCCGTCGCGCGGAATTTCGGCAGCAAAAGCGACAAGGCGGCGCGGGACAGGGCGATCCCCAGGATGATGGGCAGGAAGATCCCGCCCCCGAGACCCTGGGCCGCCGCGGCCGTTCCCGCCAGAGCAAGCATATAGCCGAGGGTGCCGAAAGCGCGGACGAAGGCGAAATTGGATCCGTTGCGCCGGGTCATGCGCATGGCGGCGGCATCGATCACCGGCTGGACGAGACCGAAGGGCAAGCCGGCCAGGGTCCAGACGAAAAGGATGCTCCAGAAGTCATGGGCGAAAAACATCGCGATCGGCAGGAAGCCGGAAAGCAGAGCGCCGATGACGATGACCGTTCGCCAGTCATTGGCGCGGTCGGCCAGCCGTCCCACATACAGATTGAAGGCCAGGATCATGAAGATCGGCACGGAATTGATCCAGCCGATTTCACCGCCGTTCAGGCCCTTGTCGTTAAGCCAGATGCCGAGATAGGCGCTGGTGGCACCGGGCGTGGCAAACACCGTCATGTAGAAAAGCGCGGTGCGCCCTTCCGGCGAGGCCAGCGCGCGCAACGGACGGGCGGACATCTGGTGCTCCAGGTGGAAATGTGACATGCGGGCGGAACGATGACGTCTCAACGTTCATCCGGCCGGCAAATCGTCAAGTCGACGCCTCCTTTTGCCACGAACGAAAATAAAAGGCGATATGGGGAATGCCACGCGATCGTCGGAAATTGCCCTGCCCTTGCGGCGCAGTGCGCTCAGGCGGCGTGGCGCGGCCGGCGTTCGCCGAGACGTGAGGGCACCAGCCAGGAAGCGAACTGGTTGGTCGCGTGTTGCCAGGTGAAGCGGGTACCGTGGGCAAGCGCGTCGGCCCGGTCAAGGCTCAGGGCCCTTAGCACCGCGACATCGAGATCGGCATCAAGAGCGCCGGCACCGGGGTCGGTGAGGACGTCGACAGGGCCGGTCACGGGATAGGCGGCGACGGGCGTGCCGCAGGCCATCGCCTCGATCATGACATTGCCGAAAGTATCGGTCATCGAGGGAAAGACCAGGACATCGGCGCTCTGGTAATGCGCCGTCAGTTCGGCGCCGGTCTTCTTGCCGGTGAAACGGGCCTCGGGATATTTCTTCTTCAGCTCCTCGAGTTGCGGTCCGTCGCCGACGACGATCTTGCTGCCCGGCACCGAAAGGCGCAGAAAGGCCTCGACATTCTTTTCGACCGCGACCCGTCCGACATAGAGCAGGTGCGGACCCTCGAGATCGCCGAACAGGGTCTTTTCGCCAGGATGGAAGGCAGCGGGATCAACGCCGCGCGACCAGATCGCGAGTTTGTCGAAACCCTGCGCCGTCAGCACGTCGGCGACCGAAGGCGTCGGCACCATGGTGACCGCCGCCTCGGCATGGAACCATCTGAGATAGGCATAGGAGACCTCGGTCGGAATCGGCACCCGCGCCGCCAGATATTCGGGGAAGCGGGTGTGATAGCTCGAGGTGAAGGCGATCCTGTTCCACTCGCAGAACAGGCGCGCCTGCAGGCCGAGCGGGCCTTCGGTGGCGATGTGGATGTGATCGGGCTGCATCCGGTCGAAATAGGCCGCCACCGCACCTTGGGAGGCGAGCGCCAGCTGGATCTCCGGATAGGTCGGCAGCGGCACCGTCCAGAACTGGGCCGGGGTCAGGTAGAAGACGTCCATTCCCCGCCGGGCCAGTTCGTCGCCAACCGCGGTCAGGCACCGCACCACGCCGTTGACTTGCGGCGTCCAGGCATCGGTGACGATGACGATCCTACTGGGCAATCCGCACTACTCTCAATCTGCGGCGATGCGGCCGGCGGACAGGCAGTTCACGCGGCCAGCGCACAAGTTCGAAATTTCCGTCGAAATCCTCGGTGATGGCGGTGCAGTTCTCCACCCAGTCGCCGCAATTGAGATATTCGATGCCGAGCCGGTCATGCATGTCGGCGATGTGGATGTGCCCGCAGATGACGCCGTCGACGCCGGATTCGCGCGCCTCGCGCACCAGCGCCGCCTCGAAACGGTCCTTGATCGCCGAGGAATTCTTGACCTTTTCCTTGGCCCAGTTCGACAGCGACCAGTACGGCAGACCCAGCCGCCGGCGGAACCAGTTGATCGGCACGTTGATCCGCAGGGCCAGATTGTAGGCCCAGTGGCCGAAATGGCTGAGGCGCGGAAACTGACCCACCACCATGTCGAACTGGTCGCCATGGATAACCAGATAGGTCTTGCCGGTGGCGCTGGTATGGATGACACGGTCGGTCAGTTCGACCTCGCCGAAATAGGTGCCCAGATATTCGCGCAGAAACTCGTCATGATTGCCCGGCAGATAGACGACCTTGGTGCCCGAGACCGCCATGTTGAGCACGGTCTGGGCGAAACGGTTGTATTCGGGCGGCCAGCGCCAGGCCTTCTGCAGCTTCCAGCCATCGACGACGTCGCCGACCAGATAGATCGTATCGGCCTGGTAGCGGCCGAGAAAAGTGATGAGCTGGCGGATGCAGACCGAACGCATGCCAAGATGCAGATCGGAGATGAACAGCGTGCGTACCCGCTTGACCTCGTTCGTCTCAGCCATATGCCGACTCGACTCCCCCCTATGCTGTCGGCGCGGACCATGCCGCAGCGGCACAACGCGCATATGACACTGTAACCCGATCCAGCTAAATGAAAAACAGTATTACCGCTGCAAGAAGAAGCAGGGCGAGAATTGCGCCGAGAAAGCGTTCGGTTCCGGTGCTTTTGAGCAAGGCGTGCAGCCTTTCGCCGAACACCATCCAGGTCCCGGACGATAGCGGCGAAAGGGCGAAGCAGCCGAACGTCACCCACAGGACGCTCATCATCCGGTCCGGCCCATTGCTGACGAAAGCGCCGCCGAAGGTGACCGCCATGACCCAACCCTTGGGATTGATCCACTGGAACAGCACCGCTTCATGCGGACGCAGCGGCCGCTCGCGCGTTGCCACCTCCCCGATCCTGAGACCGAGCATTTGCCAGGCCATCCACAAAAGATAGGCGGCAGCGAAATATTTGAGCACGAGCTTGGCGCTCGGAACCGCGTTGAAGACCTCGCCCAGCCCGAGCGCCACGGCGAACACCATCAGCGGATACCCCACAGCTACCCCGGCGGCATGCGGCAGCGTTCGGCTGAGGCCGAACTTTGCCGAGGAGGTCATCAGCATCAGATTGTTCGGCCCTGGAGTGAAAAAGGCCGGGACGGCAATCAGCAGGAAGCTCCAGATCATGGCGGTGTTCATGAAGAACTCTATATGTCAGTAATACTGACCTAATATCGCGGCAACACTCGGACGTCAACCGTCATGCCGACGGTTGCGGCTAACGGTGGGCGTCTTTGAGCGCGACAATTCGTCCGTAGCTCTGAACGATCCGCGCCCTGAAGTCGGGATCCCGTTGCGCTTCGGCAACAAGGATCGCCCGGACCTCGTCGGCCAGCGACAGGCGTGGCTTGACTGTATTGGAGAACAGCAGGATGTCGGCGCCGGCGCGCACGGCCTGCTCGACGCTTTCCTTGAGGGTGAAGCTCTTGCGTACCGCGCCCATTTCGAGATCGTCGGTGATGACCACACCCTGAAAACCCAGCTGGAAGCGCAACACACCCTCGATCCAGGAAGGATTGAGGCTGGCAGGTTGCCTGCGCTCCGGATCGATGCCGAACTTGTCGTGATAGAGATGGGCGACCATGACCATGTCGGCGTCGCCGTCGGTGATGAGCCGGCGGAATGGTTCGAGTTCGACAGGCTGCCAGTTCGCCGTGATGTCGACAAAGCCTTCGTGGCTGTCTTGGGTTGAAGAGCCATGACCGGGAAAATGCTTGAGCGCGGTCAGCACGCCGGCGCGACGATGCGCTTCGACAAACGCCTCGGCGTAGTCGACGACCGTTTGCGGGTCGGCGCCATAGGCACGGCCATAGCGGGCGATGACCGGATTGTCGGGATTGAGCGCCAGATCGACGACCGGCCCGAAATTGAGGGTGAAACCGAGCGCCTTCAACCCCATGGCCATTTTCGCATAGATCTCCTCGGCGCCGAGAGGATCGGTGGTTCTGGCGATGTCCGCCGCCGCGGGGATTTCGGCAAAACCGACCGCCTCGGTCAGCCTTTCGACCTTGCCGCCTTCCTGATCGAGGGCAATGAAGGGTGGCAGATGCGGGTTCGCCGCGACAAATCGGGCGTTCATGCGCTTGACCGCATCGAGCGAGACGACATTGGACTTGAGATACATGACGCCGCCAAGACGCCCTTCCCCGATCATTTCCGTCAGAGGCGCCGTGGCTTCGACACTGTCGCCGGCAAAGCCCATGAGGATCATCTGGCCGGCCATCTGATCCAGGCTCGGTTCCGCAGCGTTCGCCACGTTGGTCAAGGCCAAGGAGAACGCCGCAAAGAGAATGATGAAGAGAAGGCGGATGCCACCGGAGCCGGTTTTGCTTTCGCCAAGTCCTTTCGCGTCATTACGAGGAGCGGAGCGGCAACGCAATCCAGAAAGCGGCCAATGCCAGCATGGCGGTTCATGGATTGCCGCGCGCTTTTCGGGCACTCGCAATGGCGGTGGCGGCGTGCCGACCACCAAGGACGCCCTACCCCGCGGCGCGCTGGCGTTCCTGTTCGAGACGTCCGACGCGGGCCGACATCTCGGCCGACCTGAGCGATTTTCCGAAAAAATAGCCCTGGCCAATCTGGCACCCCGCCAGGCGCAGAAGCGTCGCTTGATCGGCATTCTCGATTCCCTCGGCGACGACCTGTTTGCCCAATGACTGCGCCAAAGTCATGACGGCACGGATGATTGCAGCGGATTCTTCGTCTTCAGGCAAGCCGCGCACGAAGCTCTGATCGATCTTGATCTTGTCGATCGGCAGCTTGCCGAGATAGCTCAGCGACGAATAGCCGGTGCCGAAATCGTCCATGGCGATGCCGATGCCCATGCCTCTCAGTGTTTCGAGCGTTTGCGTGATCAAGCGCGGATTGGAAATGAGCAGGCTTTCGGTGATCTCGATGTCGAGGCGTTCGGGCGGCAGGCCCGACTCGGTCAGGGCCAGCATGACATCGCCGACGATGTCGCCGAATTCGAACTGCAGCGGCGAGACATTGACCGCCAGCTTGATCGCGCCCTGCCACTGCGCCACCTCGCGACAGGCGGTCAGAAGGATCCAGCGGCCGAGATCGATGATCAGGCCCGTCTCCTCGGCGACAGGGATGAACTTGCCCGGCGGGATCGGGCCGAATTCGGGATGGTTCCACCTCACCAGCGCCTCGACCCCGATCAGGCGCCCGCTGTCAAGCAGGACCTGCGGCTGATAGCTCAAATGCATCTGGTTGCGTTCGATCGCATGGCGCATGGCGATCTCGAGCTTCTGGCTCTCCCTTATTTTCTGCTCCATTTCCGGCGTGTAGACGTTGTGGCTGTTGTCCGGCAGGCGCTTGGCGGCGCTCAGGGCCATGTCGGCGTGGCTCAGCAGTACCCCGGGATCTAGGCCGGAAACGGCGCTGGTGGTCACGCCCATGCGCGCGCCGACGATCGCCCGGTGTTCGCCGAGCGGGTAGACGTCGCTCACCCGCCGCAAGATGGCGTTGCAGAAGGATTCGGTTCCGAGATCGGAAAGCACGCCGGAACGGATCATGGCGAACTGGTCGGCACCGAGCCGCGCCACGACACTGACCTCGCTGGCTTTCAGGCGCCTGGCCACCTGCTGCAGAACGGCATCGCCATAGGAATGTCCGAGCGATTCGTTGACCGCCTTGAACCGCGACAGATCGAGCAGGAAAACGGTCAGACCGGCGGCCCGGCGCACCGGATCGGACATGGCGGCATTGACGATGTCGACCAGCCGGTTGCGGGTGACGAGCCCGGTCAGCGGATCGTGGCCGGCCAGGTACCGCAGGCGCTCCTCATTGGCGCGACGGCTGGTGACGTCGCGGAATGTCAGGCAGGCGACCCTGCCCCCGATCGTCGGCGTGCCGGGCACATGCTCGGGGTCGGAGACCGTGATGACGAATTCGACGATCATCGCGGCGCCGTTGACCGCGATTTCCATTTCGCTGAGCCGGCCCTGCAACTGGTCCTGCGACGCCGCCAGCGCCCTGCGCATCAGGTCAGCGAGCGTCTCGGGCAGGATCTCCGCCATCTGGCGGCCGACCAGATCGTTCCCTTCGCCCAGGACGAGTTCGGCGAGCCGGCTGGACATCAGCACATTGCCCATGGTGTCGCAGACGACGATGCCGTCGAAATTGTCGGCGATGACGCGATCCAGCACGTTGCGCGTCTCGGCATGGGCGCGGGTCGAGGTGTCGAGCAGCGATCCCTTGGAGGTGAGTTCATAGCCGAGGCTGACAGTGCCGAAGGCGATGAGCGAGGCATGCACCACGAAGGTGTCGAGCATCATGGCGAATTGCGACAGCAGGACGATCGCACCGCCCTCGACCATGATGGCGATGGCGCAGGCAATGGCGGCCGCCGCGACGACCGAACCGCGTCTGAGGATCAGTCCGATGAAAAGGGAAACGATCAGCGCCAGCAGCACCGAGGCGGCGATCGGCATTTGCTTGATGGTGATCCCCTGCCTGAGGTTCTCGGCGGCGACCAGATGGATGAGCGAACCGGGCAAGGTGCCGAAGCGCGGCACCGCGAAGGTATCGCGCAACTCGAGCGCGCTGGCCCCGACGATGACCTGCCGCCCGGCCAGCTGCGCCGCACCGATGCTGCCGTTCAGCACGTCGTGCAGCGAGTAGCGGGGGATGGTCTCAAGATCCATGCCGAAATCGATGGTGAACTCCTCGTTCGGCGCGCCCTCGACATGGGACAGTGCCGACGCGATGGAAGGATAGACCGCGTCTTCGGCGGAATAGTTCATCTGGTAGCGGCGAGCGATGCCGTCCGGATCGGCAGGAACGTTGACGCTGACGAGGGTGGCGTTTTTCGCAAAGCGCGGCAGCGGACGGTTGACGTGCTGCGAGCCGTCGGCGTCCCTGGGCTGCAGGAAACTGGCGAGCAGGACATAGCCGCCGGCGTCACGCAGCGCCCCTTCCAGTGTGTCGTCCTCGGCTTCGGTCGACTTGGTGCTGAGATCGATGTCGAGGACGATTTCGGCGGCATCGTCGGCGATGAGCCTTTCGATCAACCGGGCATGGACGCTGCGCGGCCAGGGCCAGACGCCGATATCGACAATGCTTTTGGCATCGATGTCGACAAAGACGATCTCTCCGCTGAACGGGTGGTTCACCGCCCCGAAGCGCAGGCTGCGGATAAGGTCGTCGACCGGCTTGAACCAGCCCGCCAGCGCGAACAGGAACACCGCGAGCAGTACCGCCATCGTAACGGGCGATCTGAGACTGGACTTCACGCGCTCCATCCCGCGGAATCGACGGCCGCTGTTCAAATTCTCCTGAGCAAGCGTATCCGCAAATGTTGCCTAATGGGTTATCGGCAAGGGGTCATTGCCGAAGAGCGGCTACTTATCCTTGTTCTGTCCGGGAGGCGACTTGGTGGCTGCCGGTGTGTTCGCGACCACGTCTGCCGCCGGCGTATCGGCCGTATTGGCAACCGCTGGCGTTCCGACAGTGGTCGACGTTTCGTCAGTCATCGAAGTGGAATCGCCGGCACTCTCGTCGGTTTCACCGGTCGGCACAGGAACTACATCTTCCGCAGATTCAGGACCGGTAAACGAGACGACCGGGGCAGCCTTGCCCCAACCACCGGTGGACAGGGCCTTGTTGTTGCCGACGCTGGCACTTTGGCCACGGGTGATGTCGACCATCAGGCGCCGGGCGACGTCACGCACCTGCACCGTGCCCCGCTGTACCGAAACGTTGGACTGCTGCTCATCGGTCGTTACGGTGAAACGTGTGCCCTTGACCACGGCGGCGAGATATTGCGTCTGGACGGCGAAATGCTGCACGTCCTGGTGCTCCGCCGCAATCGCAACTTCGCCGAAATGCTCCTGGATGACGGTGAACTTCTGCCCGTCGCGATCAAAGATGCGGATCTGGGTATCGGATCCGAGATCGATGGTCTCCTTGCCGCGCTTGAGCTGCACCCGGGCATTGGGCGCCGTGCGGATGATGCGGTTGTCCGACACCACGTCGCCGCGCGCCAGCTGCACCCAGCTATTGTCGACAAGCGTGAAGACCGCGCCGCGCAGCTTGACCGCTTCCCAGTCGTCGGCAAGTGCGGACGTGACAAATCCCATCGCCAGAACGAGCCCAGACAGAATAGCCACAACGGCCCTTGAAATGCCCATCTTCATGCTCCCGCAGTTAGCTGTCAGATCATGATGTGCCTTTGCCCGCTAGAAACTGTTAATCCGCACGCATGCAGCGTGAAACCTTTGGAAAATGACTAGAAAGCACTTAATGCGGACATTGGTGTTTTCATCATTTCCGGGCGGTGCGCTTCGGACATGTTAAGCCTAAAGTCGGACGGGCATGGGGGATCCGAGCCTGCCCATGCTATTGTGATCGACACAGCAGGCGAGGGCATCATGTCGAGCGCAGTCGATACGGTCGGACATCCCGAAACGGACAAACGCAACGAGCCGAAACAGCAGCAGGCCGCTTCCGCCTCGGCGGCAAGCAAGGAGCAGGTTCTGGTTCCGGCACGTTTCGGCGATCTTCCGGCGGTGCACCGCATGGTCATGGACGCGGTCTGGACCTCGCCCCATTACAACGACGAATTCAAGAGCTTCGAGAGCGGGCGCTTGACGCCGGCCTATCTCGACGCCCTTGTTCGCACCGACCCGCGCCATGTCATGACCATTCGCCAGGATGGCGCG
This sequence comes from uncultured Devosiaceae bacterium, assembly GCA_964555575.1. Classification (GTDB taxonomy): domain Bacteria; phylum Pseudomonadota; class Alphaproteobacteria; order Rhizobiales; family Devosiaceae; genus JAHJQZ01. The sequence goes on from CAZKTH010000004.1 coordinate 24,050, forward strand.
CTTGCCGGCTTCATCCTGTCGGGCCCGGAATATGGCGTGTTGTGGCAGTACTGGTCCTATCTCGACCCGAAACACCGCAGCGGCACCCTGGCGATGCGGGTCATGCGCAACTACCGGCCGGTGTGGCAGAACGACCGCTTCCACAAGATCCTGACCTATTCACGGCCGGAGAACAAAGTCTCCATCGCCCTGATGGAACGCTATGGCTACAAGCGCGTGGCCGAACTCAAGCAGCATTTGTTCGGCGAGGACTATCTCTTGTACGAATACCCGCTCGACAAAGCCAAACTCGGCTACGACCGGGGCATCAGCGTCGGCGCGCTGGCGCGCCTCGCATACCAGGTCGAGCGCGTCCTGCCGTTCCTCAGGCGCTAGAGCATTTTCCGTTCTGATGGAATCAGAACGCTTGCTCTAAGCTATTGAGTAGTCGCGTTTTCGAACCGGCGAACCGGTATCCACTTCGCCTGAAAACGCTCTGGAGCATTTTCCATTCTGATGGAATCGGAACGCATGCTCACTCTCTTTGTGGTCGCATCGTTCTTGCGAAAAACCGGGATCCACTTTTTCGTACGATGCTAGAGTCTTTCGGATCCAGGCGAAAACACCGGTCCCTCGCTGGACCATCGGCGATTCCATCAAGTCCTGAAATGCGCCAATTCCGGCGCAAAGGCCCTATTCGGCGGAGGCCAGATTGGCCCGCTGCGCCTGCTTCTCCCTGAGGCGCGGCAGGATCGACACGTCGAGCCCGGCCAGATGCCTGGCAATCAGCCACAACATGCCCGACCACACCCCGATGGCGACGAAGGCCGCGATCGAGGCGCCCATCAGTCCGAAAGCCGGCACCAGCACCAGATTGGCACCGATCAGGGTCAGAAGACCGGCGGCGACGGCCGGCAGGCTGGCATAGGGGTGATCGTGGATCGACAGAACCAGGCTTGTCGGTCCGAAGGCCGACCGTACCGCCAGTGCCAGGCACAGGACCGCCAGCGGTGCCGAACCGGCGAGAAATCCGGTGCCGAACAGCAAAAGCGCAAAGGGTCCGAAAATGCCGGCGCCGCCGAACAGCAGCATCGAGGCGCCGGTGGCAACGACATTGGCGTCGCCGATACGGCGCATGAAGCCGGCACGGTCGTTGCTCGCCTCCGCCTCGAAGACGTCGGGCATGGTCACGGAATAGACGGCAAGAACGCCGAACGAGGCCAGGGAAAAGATGCGGGCGCAGACGCCAAAAATGGCGAGGTCGTCCGGCGTCATCAGCGCCGAGAGCGCTACCAGGTCGAGATCGAAGAAGAAATCGGTGGCAAGGGCGATCAGCACCCAAGGCAAGGCAAACCGCCACCACCGCCCCGCTTCCTTGACGAGCGGCACCGCCTCGCCGGTATCGGGCACGTCCTTCAAACTCCAGATCGTGAAGACGAAATGCACTATGCCGACGCCGCCATAGCCGATGGCGAAGATGGCCAGCATCTCGCCGATGCCGCCCTTCAGCATGATCAGCGCGATCACGAAGGCCGCGACCAGCATGGCCGGACGCACCAGCGTATCGGCGACGTAGCCGGCAAAGGGCCGTTTGAGCCCGATCAGAAGGCTGGAATTGACAAACATCAGAGCAGTCGAAATGGCGATTGCCACCATGGCGGGGAAATGAACCGCCACCACGTCTTTGCTCTGGCCGATCAGGCCGAGTCCATTCAGGCCGAACAGGATGACCAGCATGGCCACCACGGCGAATTGTCCGAAGGCGAGAAAGGCGAAACGCCAGATCAGCCGCCCCTGCCCCTTGGCCCGGTACTCGGCGGCGAAATAGGTGCCGATGGTCTGAAAGCCGAGCGGCATGAAGGCGGCGATCAGATTGGCGGTGGCGATCACCACAACATATTCGCCGAGCACCGCCTGCCCCCACAGACGGGCGATCGCCGCCTGGCCGACGAACATGAGCCCGGCGCCGAAGACGCGCGCCAGAAAGATCAGCGCCGATTGCGACGCCAGTTTCGAGGGCAATCCCACTTAGCGCTCCTGGTTGGGCCGCGCCATGTCGTTGCGCAACCAGTTGATGAAGCGCTTGAGCTCGTGAAGCCCGTCACGGGCGGCATAGGCGACGGTGCCGACGACGAGCGCGACCGGGTTCGAGGCGTAATTGTAGACCGGCGGAACCGGCGTGATCAGCCCTTCGCTGCCGACCATGCCCTTCTTGAACTGGTGCAGTCCCTGGAAACCGTCGGTACCGCCGAGATCGTAATATTCGGCGCCGGTGTTGTCGCGCAGCCAGCGGATGATATTCCACTGCATGAAATAGCCGGCCCGCAGCGGCAGGGCCTTGTCGCTGGTGGCGCCATAAAGGTAGGTGGCGGTGCGTCCGGCGGTGAAGATCAGGGCACCGGCGACGATTTCCCCGTCCTTCCTGACGAAAAAGAGCCTGGGCCTCAGCGCCTCGACCTTTGCCGCCATCAGATGCGGTATCGTCTCATAGGCCGAATAGTCCGGGAACTTCTTGCGGTCGGTCATGGCATCGTAAAGCCGCTCGAAGTCCGGCAGCTGGTCGCTTGACGCATGCTCGAAGACGAGCCCTTCCTTTTCGGCCTTGTTGAGATGGTAGCGCCATTTCTGCCCAAAGCTCCTGCGCTGGGCCGCGTCGTCGAGGCTGAGTCTGACGATGTAGCGGTTGGGGTAGAGCAGCTCGACCCCGGCGCGGAAACCGCTCCAGGCAAGGAACTTGATGCATTCGGCCGATTTCCGCCGCGGCGCCCGGGCCATGATCGACAGCATCATGCCGTGCTTTCTGGCGAATTCGGACATCAGGAGTTCGACGGACTGGCCGTAAATGGCCTGGCAGGAACTGCTCGTTTCGTCCTTGAGCGCCGGGCCCCATTTGATCACCGCCAGCTTGGCTATGCCGAGTGGAAGGCGCTGGACCATGACAAGCGCACCGGCGACCGCTTTCCTGCCGTCATACATGACAACCGGATCGAGCGCGACGCCTGGCCAGCGATTGCCGGCAAAGGCGGTGGTCATTTCCTGACAGACGCCGTCAAACCCCGACACGATCTCGTCCCATTTCTCGGGCGTGACGTGTTTCAGCGTCAAAAGGAACTTCACTTTCTTTTTCGACCGGTCCGTCGTCCGCGTCGCAGCCCCGTTCTGGGGTGCTTCGATCAACGAAGTTTCGTTGGCATCCATCATCCGCTCCGTGCCTGTGACCATTCACAGCCCCCGACCGCGATGCGCTCGCTCGATCGATACGAGCCGCCCGGTGGCAGACATGGCGAAGGTTGAGGCGCAGATTATTCTGCCCGGATGCCCAATTCCTTTCGCAAATGCGCAAAGATCAGAAAAATGGCGCCTATGGTTTCGGAAAAATCACCGGCGCCTGCCGGGGTACTACCAAGACGTCTGCCGCGCCGCTGTCACGGCGCGGGCAAGGCCGGAATCCCGGCGGTTGGCTGCCCGAAACACGGCATTTCGCCGCGTTTTCTCAGTGATGGGCCAGCATCTGGACGGGGACCAGGTGCATGAGCGGCGAGTCGATCCCGGCGAATACGGCAATCTCGTTGGAGCCGTCGACAACCATGCGGAACGCCACCAAGAAAATGATCAGAAGACCGGCATAGGCGATCCAGCGATAACGGTTGAGCAGACGCGCGATGAAATTCGCCGCAAGACCCATCAGCGCCACGCTCAGCATCAGGCCGAAGCCGAGCGCAAGGGTATGCTCGCGCGCCGCGCCGGCAACGGCGAGCACGTTGTCGAGAGACATCGACACGTCAGCGATCATGATCTGGGAAAGGGCTGCCCCGAAGCCCTTGACATTAGCCCGGACGCGCGACGGCTCCGATATGCCGCCATTTTCACCGGCCCCCGCGCCGGCATGGATCCTCTGGGTTTCCCTGAGTTCCTGGTACATCTTCCAGGCGACCCAGAGCAGAAGGATGCCGCCGGCCAGCAACAGACCGACGATTTCGAGCAGATAGACGGCGCACAGCGCCAGAAGGATCCGCAAGCCGGCGGCAGCGATGATGCCCCAGAAGATCGCCTTGCGTCTCAGATGCGGCGACAGGCCCGCCGCCGCCATGCCGATGACGACGGCATTGTCGCCGGCCAGCACCAGATCGATCATCACAACCTGAACAAAAGCGCCGAAACTGCCGGGATCGGAGAGGAACAAGTCTTTGTCGCCAGGGTTGCAGTTGGATCGTGACCGACCATGACGCAATGCGCCCGAAGGCGCGGCCTCCGTGGCCCCTATGTAGGAAGCCCGGGTCCTTGTCGAAAGGGGCGCTCGCGGTTTGTTGAAAAAAATAGTCCGGTCTTTGTGTCGCAGACCTCTCAGCGGCCGAGCGCCGTCACCGACAGCATCATGTCATGCGCCCGCTTGAGGCTGCCGGCGGCGGCAACGACCATTTGCGGAAAAACCAGCCATTCGAGCGTCCAGGCCGAGCCCGAGCGTTCGTTTTCGTGGATCTGGGCCTGATGCATGGCGCTCAGAAGCGCCGCGTTGAAGCGGGCCAGGGCCACCAGCGCCTCGGCCGCGATGGGATTCTGCTTGTGCGGCATGGCCGAGGAGCCGCCGCCCTCGGCGAAGCTGGCCTCGCCGAGCGCGTTCTGCGACATCAGGAGAAGGTCCTGTCCCATCTTGCCGAGAGCCCCGGTCACCAGCGACAGCCAATTGGCGAATTCGGCGAAATTGTCGCGTTCGACATGCCAGGGATGGGCCGGAAGCCCGAGGCCGAGCCGTTCGGCAAGACGTTGCGCCACCACGTCGCCCCTGGCGTTGAAGGCATGGCGAGTGCCGACGGCGCCGCCGAGCTGCAGCACCATCAGACGCGGCCGCAATTCGTCAAGCCGGGCGGCATGGCGCTCGAGCGGCCCGGTCCAGGTGCGCAGGCGGTCGGCAACGCTGATCGGCAGGGCGCGCTGCATGCGCGTGACCCCGGTCAGCTTGTGTGCCCCGAAGCGGCGATCGGCCTCTTCAAGGGCGTCGAGCAGCGTCGCGAGCCGGTTCTGGATGATGGTCAGGACCTCGGCGAGCCTGAGGACCAGGCCAGTATCGGTGACGTCCTGGCTGGTGGCGCCGAAATGCAGATGATGGCCGTGTGGCGGGCCAACATGGCTGCGCATCTGGGCGACGAGATCGGGCACCATCAGCCCGTCGCGCCTGGTGGCGGCGGCAAGCCGTACCATTTCGGGCCTGAAATTGCGCAGCTTCTCGGCGATCGCCGCCGCCGACTCTTTCGGGATCAGACCCGCTTCCGCGCAGGCTTCCGCCAGTGCCGTCTCGAAGGCGATCGCCGCAAAGAGTTCGGCGTCGAAGCCGAAAAAGGCGGCGACCTCGTCGTCACCGACGAGCTGGGACAGGAGCGGATGGTCGAAGGCGGAAACCGTCATGGGCCTTTCCAGAAATCAGGTAACGCAGTCCGGGATCGAACCTGCCATGGCCCGGTTAATTTTCCGGGCGCGAGCGCCGGGGCACAGCGGAAATCGTCCGGCGCGTCACCCCGCGCCCGAAACCATCCACCGCCCCTGTCGATTTGCCACGGAAAATGCCACGCGACTGTCATCAAGTCCATGACCGCCGCGCCTACAACCGCAATCGGCCGATTCCGCCGGTGGACGGATGTTGGTTGGGAGAAAGGTAATGAAAATCACGCACGCGCTGTTCACCGCCTTCATCGCGGGGCTTTTGCTGCTGGTGTTCATGTCCGCATGGCAGAGGCGGCCGCTGAGACGGGTGAAAGCCTTGCGGCCACACTCACCCAGCGCGGCAGGCCGATCAAGCCAGCCACGCCCCCAGGACACCCGTGACGAGGCCATCGCCCGCGTCTGGTTCCCGCACCTCGCGGGGATAGAATGTCGGACACGCTGAGCTTATTCCGCGTTTCCCATGTTGGCGCTGGGATAACTGGAAAAGTTGCCGTTAGGACAGGTTCCAGAACCGAAGCACGCGAGCAGGTACTTTGGCTTATAGGCGGCACGTTCGAAGAGGTGAAAATCTCTGACGTACGAAAACTTGCCACGCCGAAAAAGAACGCCCAGAGAACAAAAGTCTCACGTGGGACTTTTCCCGTGAGACTTGTGAGACCTCGTTCTCTATGTGTTCTCACCGAAAACGAGCTAGGTCATTGAAAGTATTGGTGGGCGAGTGGGGACTCGAACCCCAGACCCGCTGATTAAGAGTCAGCTGCTCTACCAACTGAGCTACACGCCCATCTCCAAGGCGGCCTCTCTAGCAAACACCCCAACCGCTGTCCAGCACGACGGCGCCAAAGCGCGCATTTTTTGAAGCAATGGACCGGTTTCGCCCCTTGCCGAAAAGGCAACCGGCGTTTCATGCCGGCCGCTCATTTCACCAGCACTCGCCATTCCCGCCAGATCAGGGCGATCACAAGGATATCGAACAGGCTGAGCGCCAGAAGCAGCACCGATCCGCCGGCAAGGTACCGCCAGAGCTGAAAGGCGAGAAAAGCCGAAAGCAGGACAATGGCCACCGGATAGGCCGAAATCCGGTGTCGCAACAGCGCCGCGACCAGTCCGATCTTGATGAGACCGTGGATCAGCAGATAGACGGCGATGAACATCTCGCCATTGGCCGACAGCGCTTCGGCGGCCTGGCGCAGATGGGTCGCGACAAAATCATGCGGATCCTCGCTGATCTCGCCGAGCGTCAACGCGTGCACCCAGCCTCGCAGCATCGCCGGCCCGATGAACAGCAATCCGAGCCCGGCCAGAAGCTCGCCGAGCCCGTCGAGTCCTTTCAGCCAGACGGCGAGTCGGAACAGGTTTTCACGATTGAGTTTCAACCGGTCATCTCCTTCATTCATTTGGGACCCGGCAACGATCCACTGCCCACAAAGGCCCGCAAGCGGCCGGAACCATGGCAAAGGCGCAAACAGCAAAGCCGAATCCGCTGGCGACTCGGGCTTTTGCCGCAATCCGGCGTCCGCTTCAATGGCGTCTATTTTGCCGGCGCATCCGCCTTGCGTCCGATCACGCAGATCGCCGGCGCCGGCTTGAGCGCCAGTTCCTCCATGCGGATATCGGCAAAACCGGCATGGCTGAAGGCCACGGCGAGACGGTCGCCGAAGGCGGCGGCGTCGACATGCGTGGCGTGCCTGAGACGCGGCTGATAGGTGACCGCCAGAAGTCCGCCCGGCGCCAGCACGGCGGCGATGGCGGTGCAGGCGGCATTGAGATCGGGCTGGAACTGCAGGACGTCGACCGCCAGCGCCTTGGTATAGCCCCCCATCACGACCGGCAGATCGTCGATGTCGCGGTGCTTGAGTTCGACTCTGCCGGCGTGGATGGCGCCCTGATTCCTCAAACTCGCCTGATCGATCATGACGCGCGAATGGTCGATACCGGTGACCGAGCCGGTGGTGAGGTGTGCGGCGATCTCGGCGATGGCGATGCCCGGCCCGCAGCCGATTTCCAGCACCCGGTCGTCGGGCGCGATGTCAAGAAGCGCGACCGTCCAGAAATTGCGACGGCGGTTGGAGGGCCGATAGGCCAAGAGGGCGCCGGCAAGCATGCCGAGCCAGCCTTTCGGGCTACTGAACTGCCGGCGGATATAGCGGCTAGCGGACACGTTACCGGGCTCCGGATCGGGGCTTCAGGACCGGCGCAAGGCACAGGCGGCGAAAACGAACGGAAATGGCCTCCGTTCGCGGGCGAGTCCGGCGGCCGCTTTCACGCGGACCGTTGCCACCGGCATCACGATCATTGCCATCCCTCCTTGCGCCTCATTCCGGTGAGGTAGTGAGGGGGCGGCGGCCTGTCAATTTGGCCACATGTCGCGCCGGCGCGTGGGGCCGTCCTCGCGGCATCAGGTCGCGGTGCAAAGTCCGGATTCCGATGGTTTCAGCCAAGCCGTTTGCGCATCTGGGTGCAGTCGCCAGCGGTCGAGACCAGTTCAGACGGATCCCAGGAAAACCGTTCCCGGCCGGTCTTTCGGCAAAAGCCGACGGCTTCCGGTGCCGCGTTGACGAACAGGGTGGTGATGCCGGGCCCGCGCGCCATGTCCGCGCACATGCCGGCCATGACCCGGCCGTGGCCCCTTCCCTGTTCGGCGCGCGTGATCGCGACCAACCGCACCGCGCCGGTTCGGTTGCCGAAATCGTCGAGCCGGATGGTGCCGATTGGCCGGCCATCAAGCTTGAGCAGCAGCGGATGGTTTTCCGGGCGCGATCAGCCGGATGATTGCGGTCATGACTCCGCTCGGAATGCCGGCCAACAAAGAGCACGGCTTCCCGGATGTCGTGAAACGCCTGCCAGTCCCCTGGACCGGCAGGCGCCCCGAATGTTCAGGCCATCGCTATCCCGCCGCGCTTTCCATGGCGCCCTGGGCCGACCCGCCGCGCTCGATCAGCAGACGGTTATAGGCGTTGAGATAGGCGCGGGCCGAGGCGACGAGCGTGTCCGGCTCGGCGGCATTGCCCGAGGCGATCCTGCCGTTCATCTCGAGTCGGACATGGGCATTGGCCTGGGCGTCGGTACCGCCGGTCACCGCGTCGACGGCATAGAGCACCAGATGCGGGTCGGCGTTCACCCCCTGCTTGATCGCCTGGAAGATGGCATCGACCGAACCCGTGCCGGTGTATCTGATCGAATTCGCCTTGCCGTCGATGGAAAGTGTCATGGTGCAGGTATGGGTGCCACCGATCTTGGAGACGACCTCCATGTCAACCAGCTTGATGCGGTCCGCCGCCGAGCCCAGTTCGTCATCGACCAGCGCCATGATGTCCTCGTCGTAGACATTCTTCTTGCGGTCGGCGAGATCCTTGAAGCGTTGGAAGGTTTCCTGAAACTGATTGTCTGCAAGCTCGTAGCCCAAATCCTTCAACTTCTGCTTGAAGGCGTGGCGGCCCGAATGCTTGCCCATCACCAGCGAGGTCGATTTGATGCCGACGCTTTCCGGCGTCATGATCTCGTAGGTCTGGGCGTGCTTGAGCATGCCGTCCT
>CAZKTH010000005.1:0-27894 GCA_964555575.1 uncultured Devosiaceae bacterium
TCCAGATCCTCAAGATGGACAAGCGCCGCGGCAACATCGTCGTGTCGCGCCGCACGGTTCTGGAAGAGACCCGCGCCGAGCAGCGCTCCGAGCTGGTCCAGAGCCTTGAGGAAGGCCAGGTCATCGACGGCGTGGTCAAGAACATCACCGACTACGGCGCCTTCGTCGATCTCGGCGGCATCGACGGCCTGCTGCACGTCACCGACATCGCCTGGCGGCGCATCAACCACCCGTCCGAGGTGCTGTCGATCGGCCAGACGGTCAAGGTGCAGATCATCCGGGTCAACCACGAGACCCACCGCATCTCGCTCGGCATGAAGCAGCTCGAGGCCGACCCCTGGGAGGGCATCGAGGCCAAGTACCCCGTCAACGCGAAGTTCAAGGGCCGGGTCACCAACATCACCGACTACGGCGCCTTCGTCGAGCTGGAGCCCGGCATCGAGGGCCTGATCCACGTCTCCGAGATGAGCTGGACCAAGAAGAACGTCCACCCGGGCAAGATCGTTTCGACCTCGCAGGAAGTGGAAGTGATGATCCTCGAAGTCGATCCGGACAAGCGCCGTATCTCTCTGGGTCTCAAGCAGTGCCTCGCCAATCCCTGGGACAGCTTCGCCGAAAAGCATCCGATCGGTTCGACCGTCGAGGGCGAAGTCAAGAACAAGACCGAATTCGGCCTGTTCATTGGTCTGGACGGCGATGTCGACGGCATGGTCCACCTTTCCGACCTCGACTGGCACCGCCAGGGCGAGGAAGCGCTCGAGGACTACAATCGCGGCGACCAGGTCAAGGCCAAGGTGCTCGACGTCGACATCGACAAGGAGCGCATCTCGCTCGGCATCAAGCAGCTCGCCGCTGACGCCGCCGCCGCCGCGGCCGACTCCGCCGGCGTGCACAAGGGATCCGTGGTCACCTGCACCATCACCACCGTCAACGATGGCGGCATCGAGGTCACGGTCGGCGAGACCGGCATGACCGCCTTCATCCGCCGGTCCGACCTTTCCCGCGACCGGGCCGAGCAGCGGCCGGAGCGTTTCGCCGTCGGCGAGAAGGTCGATGCCCGCGTCACCCAGTTCGACCGCAAGACCAACCGGATTGCCGTCTCGATCAAGGCGCTCGAAATCGCCGAGGAAAAGGAAGCCGTGGCCCAGTACGGCTCCTCGGATTCGGGTGCCTCGCTCGGCGACATTCTCGGCGCCGCGCTGAAGGACCGCGAGAACCAGTAGGGTCTCGATACGATTGTCGGGTCCGCGCCTCTGGCGCGGACCCTGCCACACCAGTAAAATCGAGTGCTCGCGCGTTCCAACCGGAAAAGCGATGTTCACCCCCGCCCCGGGGCGGAAAGCATGCTTTTCCCGAAAGGGCCCTGAGGACGGAGCGGCCAAGATGCGGGTCACCAATGTCGAATGGCGCGGAATGACCGGATTCGACCTCAAGGAGGTCGAGCGGGTCGCAAACGCCGTCCATCCCGGCTATTTCGAATCCGTCGACGTGCTGGCCGAGCGCCACGCGCTCTATCACGACGGCGCCTATGTGCTCGAGATCGGCGAGCGCATTTCCGGCTATGTCCTTTCCCACCCCTGGCGCTTCGGCGACGCTCCGGCGCTCAACAGCCTCGTCGGCAGCCTGCCCGCGAATGCCGACACCTACTACATCCACGACATCGCCCTGTTGCCGGTGGCCCGCAAGGTCGGCGCCGCATCCCAGATCATCGACGGGTTGATCAAGCACGCCCAGGCCAGAAACTTTCCCAATATCAGCCTGATCGCGGTCAATCACTCCACGCCGTTCTGGGCGAAATTCGGCTTCACGGTCGAGCAGGTGGACACGCTGAGGCAAAAACTGCTGTCCTACGACGGCGACGCGCGCTACATGGTACGCCGATTTGGCCGGGGCGAAGCAATTGCGTCCCGGGGCATGCGCTATCAGGATCATGACTGACCAGAACGAACTCGCCCACACGATTCCCGCCACGCGTGCCCTGAGGCGCGCCCGTTCCCGCTGGCGCCTCCTCGCCTTTGTCGCCTTCGGCCTGATGGTCCTGGCGCTTGTGGGGCGTTTCGCCCTGCCGGGCGCAACCGTCGGGGACCATATCGGCCGCATCGTCGTCAATGGCGTCATCGCCACCGACCCGGCACGCCTGGCCGAAATCGAGCGCATGGCCAAGGACGATCACGTCAAGGCGGTGATCGTCGCCATCAACTCGCCGGGCGGCACAACCGCCGGGGGCGAGGAACTCTACGAAGCCCTGTCAAAATTGCGTGAAAGCAAGCCGGTCGTCGCCACCATCGCCGAACTGGGCGCCTCGGCCGCCTACATGACGGCGATCAGCGCCGACCGCATCTTCACCCGCCGTCTGTCGCTGGTCGGCTCGATCGGCGTCTACATCAGCCATGTCGACGCCGCCAAGCTGATGGACACGATCGGGGTCGACTACCAGAAGGTGCAGACCGGACCGCTCAAGGCCGAGCCGGACATCAACGACCCGCTGACGGGCCAGGTGCGCGAAAGCCTGCAAAAGGTCGTCGACGACAGCTTCCAGTGGTTCGTCGACATCGTTTCCGAACGCCGCGGCATCGACCGGGCCCGGACGCTCGAACTGGCGGACGGCCGAATCATGACCGGACGGCAGGCTATCGAGAACAAGCTCGCGGACGAGGCGGGCGGCGAAGCCGAAGCGATTGCCTGGCTCGACAAGCAGGATCATCTCGACCCGAATCTCGAGATCTTCACCCATTATCCGCCGCCGGAAGACAGCCTGACCCGCCTGCTCAAGCTGGCCGGCGGACAGGCTCTGTCGGTCATCGGTCTGGGCCCTGGCAACGCCAATGCGCTTGACGGGCTGGTTTCGCTTTGGCAGGCTGAAAACCTTGCTGATTAACGGCTTTCCCGGATGGAGCGCCGCTATGGGGGGCACGAATGATTAAGTCCGAACTGATCGAAAAGCTCTCTGCGGAGAATCCGCACCTGTTTCAGCGTGATGTCGAGAACATCGTCAACGCCATTCTCGGCGAGATCGGCGATGCCCTGTCCAGAGGGGACAGGGTCGAACTGAGAGGCTTCGGCGCCTTCTCGATCAAGAACCGGCCGCCGCGAACCGGACGCAATCCGCGCACCGGCGAGAAGGTCGCCGTCGAGGAAAAATATGTCCCGCAGTTCAAGGCGGGCAAGGAAATCCGCGAGCGGCTCAACAAATAGGCTGAGGCGCTTCGCGGCAGACTGGGTACCGGCATTTCGCGAAAACGAAACAGCCGTCTGTTGGATTGTTGCAAGGGACCGGATGAGGTCATGGCCGGGCTGAGGCCTAAGGCGGAAACGGAACGCGGATGACAAAACGTCTGGTCGGCTGGTTCCTGCTCTTGCCGTTCGCAGTGATTCTGGTGTTGTTCGCGCTTGCCAACCGGCAGACGGTGCATGTCGGCCTCGATCCGTTCGGGCGCGATCCGGCCTTGTTGCCCGGTTTTGACGTTCCCCTTTTCGCCGTGATCTATGCCATGTTGCTCATCGGCGTTGTGCTCGGCGGGCTTGCGGTCTGGTTCTCCCAGGGACGGCATCGGCGTGAACGCCGCCAATACCGCCGCGAGGCGGAACGGCTCGGACGTGAACTGGAGGGCGCCCGGCGCCAGCAGAAGCCGCATCCCGGCATGAAGGGACTGGCGGCAACCGACGATTTTCTGGAGATCGATTAGCCCGTACACCTATCGGCTTTGCGCATGAGTTATTCCCCCATCATCAAGATTTGCGGTCTGAAGACTCCCGACGTGCTCGAGGCGGCCATCGCGGCCGGGGCCGACATGGTCGGGTTCGTCCATTTCCCGCGTTCGCCCCGTCATGTCGAAATCGACCCCCTGGCCGAGCTGATCTCGCTGGCGCGCGGGCATGTCGAGAGCGTCGTGCTGCTTGTCAATCCCGACAATTCCAAGGTCGCCGAGATCGCCGCCCTCGATCCGGACTGGATCCAGCTGCACGGACCGGAAGCGCCGCACCGGGTCGATGCCATCCGCGCCGATGCCGGCATCCCCATTCTCAAGGCCGTCGGCATTGGCGGCGCCGAGGATCTCGGCAAGCTCGACGATTACGAGGCGGTATGCGACCGGCTGCTGCTCGACGCCAAGGCGCCGAAGAATTCCGAGCTGCCGGGCGGGCGTGGCGTCGCCTTCGACTGGAACCTGTTGCGCGGCCTTGACCAGGAGGTGAACTTCATGCTTTCCGGAGGCCTGACGCCGGAGAATGTGGGCGAGGCCCTTGAAAAGGTCAGGCCCCAGGGCGTCGACGTCTCGTCCGGGGTAGAGCGCGTGCCGGGCCAAAAGGATGTGGCTCTGATCGCCGCTTTCGTCTCCGCCGCCCGCGCCGCCGCGGCCAAGCTGTAGGAGCGTGTCCGGGCAAAGGTGGGTACCGGTTTTCCGGTTCGGACGCGCGACAGCCGGAAAACAGCAATCGAGGACAGTATGACCGACGGCGCCAATTCCTATCGGAACGGACCTGACGAGCACGGGAAATTCGGCCTATATGGCGGACGTTTCGTCGCCGAAACCCTGATGCCACTGATCCTCGATCTCGAGGCGGCCTATCGCGCCGCCAAGAACGATCCGGATTATGCTGCCGAGATCCGCGACCTGCACACCCATTATGTCGGACGGCCCTCGCCGCTCTATCACGCCGAAAGCCTGAGCGCTGAATACGGCGGTGCCCAGATCTGGTTCAAGCGCGAGGACCTCAACCACACCGGTTCGCACAAGATCAACAATTGCCTTGGGCAGATTCTTCTGGCCCGGCGCATGGGCAAGACGCGCATCATCGCCGAGACCGGCGCCGGCCAGCATGGCGTGGCCGCGGCAACGGTCTGCGCCCGCTTCGGGCTGCCCTGTACCGTCTTCATGGGCGCAACCGACGTCGAACGGCAGATGCCCAACGTGCAGCGCATGAAGCTCCTGGGCGCCGAGGTCAGGCCGGTGACGGCCGGCGCCGGCACGCTCAAGGACGCAATGAACGAGGCCCTGAGGGACTGGGTGACCAATGTCGACACGACCTATTACCTGATCGGCACGGCGGCGGGTCCGCATCCCTATCCGGAAATGGTCAGGGACTTCCAGTCGGTCATCGGCACCGAATTGCGCCTGCAGATGCTCGAGACGACCGGCAGGCTGCCGGATGCGCTCGTCGCCTGCGTCGGCGGCGGCTCCAACGCCATCGGCACCTTCTATCCCTTCCTCGACGACCCGGATGTCGCCATTTACGGCACCGAGGCCGGCGGCTACGGCATCGAGGTCGAGAACGGCCATGCCGCCTCGATGACCGGTGGCCGGCCGGGCGTGCTGCACGGCAACCGCACCTATCTGCTGCAGAACGGGGACGGGCAGATTCTCGAAGGCCATTCGGTTTCGGCCGGGCTCGATTATCCCGGCGTCGGACCCGAGCACTCCTGGCTGAAGGACAGTGGCCGTGTTTCCTATGTGCCGATCACCGATCGGGAAGCGCTCGCCGCCTTCCAGATCTGCACCCGGCGCGAGGGAATCGTTCCGGCACTCGAATCAGCGCACGGGCTGGCGCTGGTCCTCAAGCTCGCGCCGGAGATGAGCAGAGATCAAAATATTGTGCTCACCATGTCGGGGCGCGGCGACAAGGACGTCGAATCGGTCGGCCGCTATCTCGATAAAGACCCGAGTCTCAGGATTTAGGGTGTTTCCGGATCTGTCCGGCCGAAAGTAACATTAATGCGCAAATGCCATGCGCCCGGCGCATATCGGACTTGCACTCAGTCCTGTTGGCATATAGGTAATACTTCGGCATTAGTGCTTTGTTAGCCACAAGTTACGAGTTCACAAAAGATAGCATGACCAGCACATTCATCGTGGAATTTGCGGAGCTTCTGGACGAACTCGTTTCCGCCTCCGAGGTGGATACGAAAGTAGCTTCCGACTAAACATATACGCGAGCAAACTATCAGCGCCACGGCTCCCCCAGGCCGTGGCGCTTTTGCATGCGGTTGACAGGGCAATTCCGCATGCCCTAGAGCATTTTCCGTTCTGATGGAATCAGAACAAAAGCTCTAAGTTATTGAGTGGTCGCGTTTTCGAACCGGCGAACCGGTATCCACTTCGCCTGAAAACGCTCTAGATGCCGTTGGCTCCGCCGCATTCGCCTGCGGGGAACCGGATTTGAACCGATACGACCCGGAATGCCTCCCGTCATGACTCCAACGCGCATAGACAGGCGCTTTGCTCAATGCGCCGCCGCCAACCGGCCGGCCTTGGTCACCTTCGTGATGGCGGGCGATCCCGACGCCGAAACCGGCCAGGCAATTCTTGACGGACTGCCGGCGGCGGGCGCCGACGTGATCGAACTCGGCATGCCGTTCTCGGACCCGATGGCGGACGGGCCGGCGATCCAGATGGCCGGCCATCGCGCCCTTGAGGCGGGCCAGACGCTTGTCGGAACCCTCGACACGGTGCGCCGCTTCCGCGACAGGGATCAACAGACGCCGGTCATCCTGATGGGCTATTACAATCCCATCTATGTCTACGGGGTGACCCGTTTCGTCGCCGATGCCGTCGCCGCCGGGGTCGACGGGCTGATCGTCGTCGATCTGCCGGCCGAGGAAGACGAGGAACTGTGTCTGCCGGCACTTGCAGCCGGGCTCAATTTCATCCGTCTGACCACACCGACAACCGACGACAGGCGGCTGCCGACCGTTCTCAGGAACACCTCGGGCTTTGTCTATTACGTGTCGATGACCGGCATCACCGGCGCCGCGATCAAGAACCGCGCCGCCGTCGGCGAGGCGGTCAGGCGCATCAAGTCGCACACCGCCCTGCCGGTCGCCGTCGGCTTCGGCATCAAGACGGCCGAAGACGCTGCGATCATCGGCCGCGATGCCGATGGTGTCGTCGTCGGCTCGGCCCTCATCAATGCGGTCGCCAGTTCCCTTGTCGAGGGCAAGGCGACAAGCGGCACGGCCGAGGCCGTGCATGCCGTTGTCCGCGATCTCAGGGACGGAGTCCGGCGCGCCCGCCCCTAGGCTGCACCCTTTTTCCGGCCGCATCCTTCGGACTTCAGGTCGTGCCGCCGCCACGATTTGCCCCTTTGCGGCGGTCCCCGGCCGGCGAAAACCGGGATCCTTTTTTTGCACGATGCGCCGGGCGCTTGCCCTCCGCCACCTTTGCTTCAGGCGAATGGACCTGATAAATAGGGTGAGCAAGGCCTATATAGACGAGACAGGCGAAAGACCCAAAGAGGCTCAACTCTTCCCATGAACTGGATCAACAACGTTGTCCGGCCGAGAATCCGGTCCCTTCTCAACAAGCGGGAGACGCCGGAGAACTACTGGATAAAGTGCCCCGAATCCGGCGAACTCGTCTATTACAAGGATCTCGAGGAGAACCAGTGGGTGGTGCCGAATTCCGGCTACCACATGAAGGTCAAGGCGCGCGACCGGCTGGGCCTGTTCTTCGACGACGGCGTCTATGACGAGATGCCGATGCCGCAGGTCGCCACCGATCCGCTGAAATTCCGCGACACCAAGCGCTATTCCGACCGTTTGAAGGAAATGCGCACCAAGACCGGCACCGAGGACTCGATCGTTGCCGCGCATGGCAGGCTTCTCGGCATGGAAGTGACGGCCGCCGTGCACGAATATGATTTCATCGGCGGCTCGCTCGGGGTCGCGGCCGGCCAGGCGATCATCGCCGCCATGGAGCGGGCGGTCGAAGAGCGCACCCCCTTCGTCATGTTCACCGCCTCGGGCGGCGCCCGCATGCAGGAAGGCATCCTGTCGCTGATGCAGCTGCCGCGCACCACCATTGCGGTACAGCGTCTGCGGGAAGCCGGCTTGCCCTATGTCGTGGTGCTGACCAACCCGACCACGGGCGGCGTCACGGCCTCTTATGCCATGCTCGGGGACATCCACATCGCCGAGCCGGGTGCCATGATCGGTTTCGCCGGACAGCGCGTGATCCAGGATACCATCCGCGAGAAGCTGCCGATCGGTTTCCAGCGTTCCGAATATTTGCGGGAACACGGCATGATCGACCTTGTGGTGCATCGCCATGAACTCAGATCGACCATCGCCTCGCTGATCGCCATTTTCACCAAGCAGCCGGCGCCCGAGGCGTTGAAGCGCAACGAGTTGCCGGCACCCAGGCAGGTGACGATGCGCGACGTCGTGGTGGCGGCTGAAGGCGATGACGATCTTCTGAACGCTCCGGTGGCCGGAAACGCCGAATAGTTCTCTTCCCCTTCCGGGAGAAAAGGCGTGAGCCGCACCGACGCCATTCTGCGGCGCCTGCTGACGCTGCATCCCAACAAGCTGATCGATTTGAGGCTCGACCGTATCGAGAGGCTGCTCGCAGATCTGGGGCGGCCGCAGGACAGGCTGCCACCGGTCATCCATGTCGCCGGCACCAATGGCAAGGGCTCGACCATCGCCTATTTGAGGGCGTTTCTCGAAGCCGCCGGCAAACGCGTCCATGTCTACACCTCGCCCCATCTGGTTCATTTCCGCGAACGCATCAGGCTCGCCGGCGCGCTCGTGAGCGCGCGACAGCTCAATGCCGCCCTCACCCGGGCCGAAGAGGTGAATGCCGGCAAGCCGATCACCTATTTCGAGATCACCACGGCGGCGGCCATTCTGCTCTTTTCGCAGATCGAAGCCGACTATCTGCTGCTCGAAGTGGGCCTTGGCGGCCGGTTCGACGCGACCAATATCGTCTCCGGTCCCCTTGGCGCCGTGATCACGCCGGTTTCGCTCGACCATGTCGAGTTTCTCGGGCACGAGCTTGCCGGCATCGCCCGGGAAAAGGCCGGCATCCTCAAACAGGGCAGCCCGGCGGTGGTGGCCCGGCAGGAAGACGCGGCCATCGACGCCATCCAGGACGAGGCGGCAAAACTCGCGGTGACGCCTTTCGTCGCCGGGCAGGACTTCGACGGCTACGGCCAGCGCGGACGGCTGATCTACAGCGACGAGGATGGCTTGCTGGATTTGCCGGAGCCGGCGCTCAACGGTCCGTTCCAGATCGAAAACGCCACCCTTGCCATCGCGGCGGCGCGGCATTTCGACCTGCCGGTCGGCGAAGCCGATTTTGCCAGGGGATTGCGCAGTGTCGACTGGCCGGCGCGGATGATGCCGATCACCACCGGCCGGCTGTGGGCCCTGCTGCCCGCAAGCCACGAACTCTGGCTCGATGGCGGCCACAATGAAGCCGGCGGCGCCGTCGTCGCCGACGCGATCCGCAGGATCAAGGCACGAAACCCGAAACCGCTCGTCATGGTGATGGGAAGCTTCGCCAACAAGGATGCGCGCGGCTTCCTTTCCCATTTCGCCGACATTGAGCCGAGGCTTTTCACCGTCCGCATTCCGGGCGAGCGCGCCTCGTGGACAGCGCGGCAACTGGCCGACATGGCAGGTGGGATGGGACTTGCCGCCAGGCCGATGCGCGGCGTCAAGGCCGCCCTAGAGGCGGCGGCCCTGGTGGAAAATGCCCGGGTGCTGATCTGCGGCTCGCTGCACCTGGCCGGGCATGTGCTCGCCCGGAACGGCACCCCGCCGCGTTAGGGCATCGTGCAAAAAGTGGGCCCCGGTTTTTCGTAAGCCGAGGACGACCCGAAGGGGCAAATCGTGCCGGTGGCACGATTTGAGATCCGAAGGATGCGACCACAAACAGAGTGAGCATGCGTTCTGATTCCATCGGAACGCATTTTGCTCCAGCTTTTCGCGCCTTCACCTCTCCCTTGGCGGAGAAGTTCTGCCCCGGCCGAACCGCTTCCACAAAAGGACGATACCATTTCGATCGGGGCGCGAAAAACAAAAGCCCCGGACGTCGCCGGGGCTTTTCAATGCGCTTGCGGCCAATTCGCTCAGGCGTCCGCGTGGGCTTCGAGCCAGCGGGCCAGACCGGCCTTGGGGGTCCCGGCGCCGATCTTCATGTCGACCGGCTCACCGCCCTTGTAAAGAATCATGGTCGGGATCGAGCGCACGCCATATTTGATGGTCGTGTTGGGGTTCTCGTCGACATTGAGCTTGCAGATCTTCACCTTGCCTTCAAGCTCGGTCGAGAGTTCTTCGAGCAGCGGTGCAACGGCCAGGCAGGGTCTGCACCACTCAGCCCAGAAATCGACAAGCACCGGTTCCTTGGCTCCGAGCACCTCGGTGTCGAAGGTGGAGTCGGACACGTGCGTGGTCATGGCATTAGCCTTTCATCGGTAAAATACGCTGAAGCAGATTTAGGTGGAGTCTTCCCAGAGTTCAAGACCCACCTGCCCGCACTCTCATGAAAGGAGGCGGAATCGCGGAATAAACTTGCCCGAGCCGGTTAACAAATCAGGATCTCACTCATTGCCTTGTCCATCGCCGTTTCGGCAACCGGCATCAGCTGGCCATTCGCGGTCCAGAGCAGCGCCGCCGAAATCGGCTTGTCCGGATGCATACGGGCAAGAACGGCGCGATAGAGCGCCAATTGGGCGATATAGTGACGCGGTATCGCCGCCGCACTGGCGGGCGGACGGGCGTCGGACTTGAAATCGACAATGGTGACAGCCGTTTCGCCGACGATCAGCCGATCGATGCGGCCGGCGATCAGTACGTCCTCGTCCCGGCGTTTTGCCCTGGCCAGAACCGGCACTTCGGCGCGGGAACGGGGACCGAAGATTTCCGCGAGAGCCGGATCGGTGACAAGGGCAAGGGCGGTCGCCGCCAGCGCGCCATGGCGCTCCGGATCTCCCGGCAAAAGGCTTGCGAGCGCAGCGCCTGCGACATTTTCCCGCTCGGCCGCCGGCACGCCGGGAAGGTGCTGCAACAGGGCATGAAGGGCAATGCCGGCGCGGCGGGCCGCATCGGCATCACCGACCGCCTCGAAATGGGTATCGAGCGGATCGGCCTGGGCGCCGGCGCTCGATGGCGTCAGCACCGCAGGACGGCGCGGCAGCGTCAGGGGTGCCAATGATGCGGCCTCGCCCGCAATCGCTTCGCCAGGGGCGGGCGCCAGAAAACGGTCGGGGGCGGCATCTTCGGGGAATATCTCGGCGGTCAGACCGGACGCGATCCCGAAGCCGGTGGTGTTGCCGGAAAGGGCCGCTTCGATGACGCCATACCAGGTTTCTTCCTTTTTCGCCCTGAGGCCGAGAACGCCGGCGACATGCAGTTCGTCCTCGGCGCGGGTCATGCCGACATAGAGCTTGCGCCAGTATTCATCCATCTGCGCCTCGAGCTCCTGATTGTAGAACCGCATCGTCTCTTCGGTCTGCTGGGACCTGCCGGAGGCGAGGAACAGCAGTGGCTCGCCACCTTCCCTGGCGAAATAGAGGGCGCGATGGGTCTGGCTGCCCTGCGGCTTTTTCGCCGCGTCGGCGAGAATGACGATGGGGGCCTCGAGCCCCTTGGCGCCGTGGATGGTCATCACCCGGATGCCGGTGCTCTGTTCGTTGAGCTCGCGCTTGATCTCGACGTGCCGCGCCCGCATCTCGGCGACGAATCCCGTGAGCGACGGCAGATCGGATTGCTCGTGCGCCAGGGCCAGCGCCAGGAATTCGGCGATCACTTCGTCGACCTCGGCGCCGAGCCGGGCATGCAAGCGCCTCAATCCGCTGCCGGCATAAAGGACGTCGGCAAAAAACTCGTAGGGCCGCTCGAAATCGAGCCGCCGCCGCCAGGCGTCGAGACGGGCATGGGCCTCGGCAACGGCCGGGATGCCACTGTCGGCCATGGCGGCGAACAGGCTGCCGTCGCGGTCATGGGCCAGCGCGAACAGCTCGTTTTCGCCGACATCGAACAGGGGCGAGCGCAATAGCGCCGCCAGGGTCAGATCGTCGCCGGGATTGAGCAGAACGTCGGCGAGCGCCAGAAGGTCGCGTATGGCGATGTGATGGCCGACATCGAGCCGGTCGGCGCCGGGGGTCGGCAGACCGCGCTTCTTCAGCGCCCCGATGATCTCGTGGAACAGGGCTCCGCGCGACTGGACGAGAATGAGGATGTCGTCGGCCCTGATGGCGCGACCGCGTTGGCCGAGCTGCCTGCCCTTGGTGATCCATTCCGCTATCGTGCCCGCGATCGTCTCGGCCAGCTGTTTGGCGGAATTCGTCGGTGAGAAAACCACCTCCGCCGGCTTCCACGGATCGCTGCCTTCCTTGCCCGCTTCGACTTCGATCAATGGCCACAGCACCACCCGTCCGCCGGAATGGGTGCGGGTGCTGAAATGCTTCTCATAGGTTTCGCCGACGACGACCGCCTCGCGCAGCGGTCCGGGGGCAAAGACCAGGTCGACCGCGTCGAGCACCGATTGCAGGGTGCGAAAGCTCGCCGCCATCGGCAGGCGCCGGAAGACACGCCCGGCCGCCCCGGCCTTTTGCTGGTAGGCGTCGCCGGAGGCGGCAAACAGGGCCGGCTCGGCTCCCTGGAAGGAAAAGATCGACTGCTTGGGATCGCCGACGGCGAACAGCGAACGCGGTCGCTCGACGGCGCCTTGACCCGCGAAGAACTCGTCGGCCAGCGCATCGACCACCTTCCATTGCTCGGGATTTGTATCCTGGCTCTCGTCGACCAGGATGTGGGTGATGCCGGCATCGAGCTTGTAGCGCACCCAGGGCCCTTGTGCCCGGTCGGCGAAGAGGGCGGCGGTGCGGAAGACCAGATCGTCGAAATCCATGAGGGCGCGGGCGCGTTTGAGCCGCTCATAGTTTTCGACGATGGCGCCGAGCACATCGACCAGCGCCTCGGAGCGGGCGATAAGCTCGGCGCGGGCAATGTCGGCCAGGAGTCCGGCAAGGCGGTTCTGCTCCCGTTCGAGCGTGTCGAGCAGCACCGGGAAGGCCTGAGCCTGGGCCTTCAGGAGCAGCGATCTGCGCGGTTCTCCCTTCTGGGTGAAAAGCGCTTTCTGCAAGTCCTCGGCGGTTGGCGCATCCGGGTCGGCGACCGCCGCCAGAACATCGACTGTGCGGCTGCCGCCCGGCTTCGGATCGCATTCGTTGCCGATCAGCAGCACCGTTTCGCGCCTGATCAGCGTCTTGGCCGCAATGGCGCGCCTCAGCGTCGCACCATCGGCAAGCTGCTCCGCCTTTGCGAGACGCCTGAGCCGCGCCTTGGCGCCCGGCACATCGCCAAGAACCGGCATCAGCTTGCGCATGTCGGAAAGGGCTGCGGTCACCACCTTGTCGATCATCGTGTCGGACAGGCTGTCGAACAGCACGTTGACGGCACTGCCCAGCGCCCCGCCGCCGAGCGCTTCGGTGAATACCGTCTCGCGTGCCTGCCGGATCAGGCGTTCGCGCTCTGCATCCTCGATGACGGCAAAGCCGAAGGGCACGCCGGCCTCGAGCGGAAAGCGGTGCAGCACGCTCTCGCAAAAGGCGTGGATGGTGTTGATCTTCAGCCCGCCCGGCGTATCGAGGGCATGGGCGAACAGGGTACGGGCGCGATGGAGCGTGCCGGCCTCCGGAGGCGTGCCGGTCAGCTTGTCCAGTTCGTCGCCCAGTTCGGCTTCCGGCATGAGCGCCCATTTTCCAAGCCGGTCGGTGACGCGGGCCCGCATCTCGGCCGCGGCCGCCTTGGTGTAGGTCAGGCAGAGGATTTCCTCTGGGCTGACGCCGGTCAGCAACAGCCGCAGAACCCGCTGGGTCAGCACATGCGTCTTGCCGGCGCCGGCATTGGCCGACACCCAGACCGAGGCTTTTGGATCGGCTGCCTCCGCCTGCCGCCTTTCTATTTCCGGTGTCGGGCGGACTTCGCGTTCGCTCATTGCTCTCCTTCCACGTCCTCTTCGGCGGCCCATTCGGTCCGGCGCGACAAATGGTCGTAATCGCCCTCATAGGTCCGGTTCGGCTTGGGCAGGATGTCGGGTGCCATGGGCTGATCGTCGCGGAGCAGAAATTCGCTGATCTGACGAGCGAGTCTGACTTCCATCTGCGTGATGGCCCCGGCGAGGTCGTCGTCGTCCGGCGGTACGAAAGGCTTTTGCTCGAAGCCCGTGGGGTCTGCGGGCAGCCTCAGATAGGTCAGGGCCGAGACTGGCACGGCCGGCAGATCCCTGAATCCTCCACCGGCAAGGATCAGCGCCTCGGCCAGCAACTGCGGCGCCAGGAGCTGTTTCATCTCCTTGGGCTGTGGCACCGATCCGGTCTTGAAATCGATGATCTCCGCCGACCCGTCCCGCAACCGGTCGATGCGGTCGGCGCGGCCATGAAGGATAAATTCCTCGCCTTCGACCGGGAAGGTGATCCGCCCCTTCACCTCGACATGGCGGTCGGCGACAAGTGGTGCCCGCTCGGCCTCGAAGGCGAGCACCTTTTCGCCCTGGACCATCAGCCGTCGTCGCCAGACGGCGCGGCGGGCCGGATCGGTCTCCAGCCCCGAAAAGATGCGATCGGCCTCGGCCAGCAACAGCTCAAGCGCCTGCGGATCGGCGAGATCGATCCTTTTTTCGACCAGCGCCTGCATGACCTTGTGGATCAGCGAGCCGCGTTCGGCCAGATCGGCATCGGCGCCAAGCGCATCGACGGGGCGAAGCCTGAGGACATATCTGGCATAGAGCTCGTAGGGCGAGCGGATGAGCTTTTCGATATCGGTCACCGCCAGCCGGCGCGGCCTGAGGTGCGCGGGCGGCGATGGCATCGGGCGGCTGGCCGGTACGGAAAAGGCGACGGCGTCGAGAGCCCGCGCCGCCTTGAGATAGGCTTCGCCCCGGGTCCGCATCGCTTCCGATGCCGCATTGTCGGCATAGGTTTCGAGCCGCTGCAGCAGGCGCGACGGCAGCGCCGGCGTCGTGCCGATGCGTGTCGCATGGGCGAGCACCACCTCCGGCGCCCCCAGCGCCATTTCGAAATCATGCGCCGCCTGGCCCTGGCGGCGTTCCTCCGGCTCGAGGCCGAGGGCGATTTTCATGTTGCGCGACAGCCATGGGCCGGGATCGGCCGGTGCCGGCCAGACGCCCTCGTTGAGCCCGGCGAGAATGACCAGGTCGAAGGACAAAAGCCGCGCTTCCAGCAGGCCAAGGATGGCAATGCCCGTGGTTTCGGGCGCTGGCGCCCTGACCGACAGGCCGGCGCTGAGGCCTTCGAACGCCTCGGCAAGCTGGGGACCGGCGAAACGCGGCCCGAGTCCCTTGAGGCCCGATATTTCCGCGACCCAGCGCCTGAAAATCTCGGCGCCCTCGGGCACCGCCGTTTCGGACGCTCCGGCGTCGGTCAGGGTGTCAAAGACCACTCCGAGCGCAGTGGTGAACTCGGCGGCAGCAAAGCCCTTTGCATCATGAAGCCTCGCGAGCGGCGCGAGCGCCTGTTCGAGAGCACCGATCAACCCGGTCAGCGCCGCGGCTTCGTCCTCTGTCAGCCGCCTGGCCGGGTGGTCGAGTTCATCGGCAAGATTGGCGGCGATGGCGACCCGTAGCCCATCCGGCCCCGCCGCCGGGCGCTGGCCGCGCAGGAGGCCGAGTTCGAGCGCATCGATCAGGCCGGCCATTTCGGAACGCGGGCGCCCGAGGGTGACATAACGGTTGCGCAGCAGGGCGACGAGCGGCACCGGTGCCCAGCCTTGCGAGACCACGGCAAGGGCGTTGCGCATCAGCCGCCCGGCCCGGGACTGGGCAAGCGGGGTACCGGCGGCGTCGTCGACCACGATGCCGAAACGTCTGAGTTCGGCGCCGATGCGGCGGGCGAGATTGCGGTCCGGGGTGACGATGCCGACCGATCTGCTGGGCGCGGCGTCGCGGGCGCAGCAGGCAATGGCGCGTGCCTCCTCGTCCTCGGAGCGGGCGGCAAGAATGGCGACGCCTTTGAGCGCCTCGTCCGTCGATTCCGCATCCATCCGCGTCTCGGACCAAAGGCCGGTCGCCTCGGCCAGCGCCAGCGCCTCGCGGACAAGCGTGGTGCGCCGCGACGGCTCGGGCGCCAGTTCCACGACCGCGCCGCTCCGGGCGCCGAGCCGGCCGAGCAGGCGCGCAAGCCCGTATTGCGGCGAGCCGTGCGGAGCGTTGCCGCTATCGAGCAGCGCCTTCTGGGTCGCTTCGTCCATTTCCGTATCGAGCCCGGGCAGGACGAGGGCGCCGTTGGGCAGGCGGGCGATGGCGGCGAGAAGCCGCGCCGTTGCCGGCACCGAACCGGTCGAACCGGCAGCGATGACTGGCCGGTCGCCGAACAGGAGCGGCACCGCCCCGGTCAGCCGGTCGAGCGCCCTGTCGCGGATTTCCGCAATATCGGCCTTGCCGGCCTCGGCCAGGATCACGGGCCAGTTCCGCAAGGCGATGTCGAGGAATTTGAGCGATTGCTGCCAGTGTTCGGACAGTTCCCTGTCTTCGATCAGCGTCCGGAAGGCGGGTGGGCTCACCCCTTCGGTATGACAGGAATCGATCAGGGCACCGAGCGAGTCGGCCAGGGCGAGGATCTCGGCCGGGCTCGGCGGCGAAGCGAAACCGGCGGCATTGAAGGCCGGACGTTCGGCGGTCTCGACCCATCTGCCCACAAGCGCCGCAAGGGTGAGGCGCCGCTCGTTAAGACCGACCGGCAGCAGCAGCGGTTCGGCTTCATAGGGCGGCAGGAAGGGCAGTTCGGCCGCATCGGCGTCGCCAAGAGCACGGATGTCGGGCAGCATGAGCGCCGGTCCGGCCGCATCGAGGAAAGCTTCGGCCAGAGCAGCACGGGCCCTTCGGGTCGGCACAAGAATGGTCAGGTCGGCGAAACCGAAGGGCGAAGGCGCCGGACGGGGCAGCCTGCCATCGCGGATCGCCGCGACCAGGGTTTCAAGGAAGGGCACGTGCGGGGCAATGGTGAAAAGCTTCGTTCCGGCCATGGCTCAACCCTCACGCAAGGCGTGTTCGGCCTCGGCCAGGCCCTCCGGATCGCCGACATGGAACCAGGGCGCGTTCAAAAGCACGCCCCTGAGCCGGCCCTCTTCCTCGGCACGCTCGAAGAGCTGCAGCATCGAGAAAGGATCCTCGGGGCCGTCGGCAAGCCAGCGCCGTCCGAGAAGCGCCAGACCGGCATAGATGACCGGCAGGCCGGCATCGAGGGTGATCGTACCCCTGGGATCGAGACAGAAATCATGGCTGCGGCCAAAGCCATGGGCACGGGCCGGATGGGCGCAGAGCAGGACGATGGCATCCGGGGTCTGGTCAAGCCGCCTGGCCATGCGCTCAAGCGGCGCGTCGTCCTCGCGTCGCCAGAAGGAATCGGTATTGCTGACAAGCACCGGATCGCCTTCAACGAGATCAAGCGCCTTTCTGGCGCCGCCGCCGGTGCCGAGCGGCATCTCGTCCTCGTGCGACAGGGCAAAGCGGCATCCGGGGAACCGCACCGGCAGCGCCGAAACCGCCGCCGTCATCTGTTCGGCCCGGTAGTGGGCGTTGACGGCAAAGCGCGAAACGCCCTCGGCCGCGAGCGGGGCGACCACCCGTTCGACCAGCGGCTTCGGCCGGGTCTCGGTCAAGGGCCTCAGCCGGGTGCCGAGGCCGGCGGCGAGCAGAATCGCGGCGGGCGGGAATCGCGTTTGCATGCCAAGAGTCTTTCATCATTTGGCCAAGACGATGCAACCCGCCATTGCATGCCGTGGAAAGGCCCGCCTTGCCGGCGACGGCTTTGTGCACCGGGCTTTCTGGATTTTGGCTTCCGCCGGGGTCCGGAATCCGGCGATGGCGCACTTGGCTTTGACGTGTCTGGCCTGTCAGGTCGCCACAAGCGCCGCGCAGTCGATCGTGCCACGCGGCGAGGCGAGCTCAACTTTTCGCGCCGTTTCCGCCTTGCCCTGCCTGAGCGTGACAGCAAGATCGGCCTCATCCATCAACGAGGGATCGCGTTCCGGCCATTCAACGAGAACGATGGCGTCGGCATTGTCGAACAGGCCGAGTTCACGCGTCTCGCTCGCCTCGGTCAGCCGATAGAAATCGGCATGCAGAACCGGCACGCCGTCGCCGCGCTCATAGGGCTGGATGAGGGCGAAACTCGGCGAGGGCACGTCGAGCTCCGGGTCGCCGACGAGGGCGCGGACGATCACCCGGGCGAGCGCCGTCTTGCCGGCGCCGAGATCGCCCTCAAGAAGAACCAGCATGCCGGGTCGGAGGCGGGCCGCGATCGCCGCGCCGAGCCTTGCCGTATCGGCTTCACTGGAGAGATCGAGGGTGATGGACGAAGGCGCGGCTGCGCTCATTCGGCGGCGCCGGTCTGTTCGACGGTCACGTTCGCCGGCAGGTTGATGATGATGCGGGTGCCGCCGGATTCGCGCTCCTCGACCTGCAGGGAACCACCATGCAAGTGCACGAAGGTCCTGACGATGGTCAGGCCGAGCCCGTCGCTGCGCTGGCGGGCTTCGGCCGGCTGACTGTCGAAGCGCTGGGTCAGACTTTCCCTGACCTCTTCCGGGAAGCTGATGCCCTCGTCCTCGATGATGAACAGGATCCGGTCGGACCCACGCGAGGTCACCTTGAGATGGACGACCGATCCCTCGCGCGAATAGCGGGCGGCGCTCGACAGAAGATTGTAGAGCACCTGGACGATGCGGGTGCCGTCGGCGACGAATTCGGGCAGGTCGGGGTCGATCTCCACCTCGAGATCGAGCGGTGCCTCGTCGGCGTCGAGGGTGAGCGTGGCGGCAAGGCCGGAACGCGCCTTGTCGATCAGGGCGACGATGTTCTGCGGTTTGAGATCGAGCTGGGCAATGCCGGCATCGACCGTGGCCAGATCGAGGATGCTGTCGATGAGGACGCCAAGTGTCGCCGAGGAGGCGCGGATATAGTCGGTATAGGCTTTCTGCTTCTCGTTGAGCTCGCCCACCCCGCCCGAGGCGAGAATGTCGGCAAAGCCGATGATATTGGTCAGCGGCGAACGGAACTCGTAGGAAACGTTCTGGACGAAGGCGTCCTTGAGCCGGTCGGCGGTGACCAGGGCGTCGTTGCGCTCCTTCAAGAGCTGCTGGTAATTGGCGCTTTCGGTAACGTCGGCGAAGGTCAGCATGGTCTGCCCGTCGGGCAGGCGAACCGCGGACCAGTCGATCAGCCGTCCGTCGGCGCGGCGGATGCGGCCGGCGCGGTCGGGTCGAGCCGGATTGAGATCGACGACCACTTCCTTGAGATTGGCCCAGATGGCGGCGCCGTCCTCGGACATGGCCTCGTCGCAGGCCGTGGCGATCTCGTCGATATGGGGATGCTTGCCGATGACGTTTGTTGGCAGCTTCCACAGAACCGACAGGCGCGGATTGGCAAGGGTCAGCCGTCCATTGATGCCGAACACGGCAACGCCCTCGTTGAGGGCATTGAGGGTTTCATTCTGCACCTTGTTGAGGGCGTTGTAGCGGGTTTCGAGGGCGAGATGCTCTGTCAGGTCGTTGAAGACATAGATGACGCCGCCGGCCGAGACCGGCATGGCCGAAACATTGACGGCGCGCCCGTCTGGCAGATGCCACAGCGTCGCGCGCGGCTCGGAAAGACCGTAGGATTTGAGATGTTCGGCCCGCCAGGCGCGGTAGTCGACCTCGGCCGGCAGATAGCCCTTGGTGCGGATGCGGTCGAGCATCGCCCGTTCGGACGTGCCAGGCTTCAGATAATTATCCTCGATTTCCCAGAACTGGGCATAGGCGCGGTTGGCGCGCACCAGTTGCTGGCGTCCGTCGAACACGGCGATGGGCCGGTCGAGCGCGTCGATGACCGCGCCGATATCGCCGTCCGTCGCGGCCGGCGCCGACGTCGTGGCTCCCGCCGCCGGCATGAGGCAGGCCAGCGACCCGTCCGACAGGGAGCTGAGGACGATGTTGAAAATGCGCTCGCCGAGCCTGGCGCCACGCAGCACCGTAGCGCCGCCGGCCGCCGTCAACGCCTTGTCATGCGCCTTTCGCTCGGCCGGCGAGAACAGCTCCTCGCGCGCGAGTTCGGACGTCAGGACATCCGCCGCCGCATTGGCGGCGATGCGATCCCCGGGTCGGGTCCACACGACCGCCGGCAGATCGAGCCGGACGAAAAGCCTTGCTGCCGCGTCGCAATCGACAAGGCCCTCGCCAGACGGCTCCGTCTGCCGGTCCGGCACGGCGAAGGCAAGACGCAGCCGCAGGACGGAGGCGCCGCCTATGGCACGGCCGAAAGCGCGGATCTGCCTATTGTCGCGCG
The DNA here is from genome assembly GCA_964555575.1 of uncultured Devosiaceae bacterium. Lineage (GTDB taxonomy): Bacteria > Pseudomonadota > Alphaproteobacteria > Rhizobiales > Devosiaceae > JAHJQZ01. Next base: position 20,067 of record CAZKTH010000005.1, read on the forward strand.
AGCAAAGACTGATGTCGAAGGTTTCGCCGGCGCTGCGCAGGCGCGACAGATAGAGGCGCAAAAGCTCGGCGTCTTCCGGCACGAGCCAGCGGCCGAAATCGAGGATGGCTTCCTGATCCGCCTGCTGGCTGAAGATGGCCGAGGGATGGCCGAAAATTGCCGGAGGCTTCTTCAGATCGCTCCAGCGGATCGTTACCTCCGGCATGCCTTCGAGGATCGCCTGCGCCTGGTCGAGATCGGCACGAAGCTGCGCAATCTGCGCCTGGGCGCGTTCGTGCGCCTTGCGATCGCGCTGCTTGGCCCGGATCATGAGAACACCGGCAGCGAAGCCGAAACCGATGGCACCGGCGGCAATGGCGATCGGGGCGACACCGGTGACGGCGGCAGAGGAAAACGTGGCGGCTTGAGCAGGAGTGGCGGCGAGAAGACCGATCACGGGAGCGCTTGAAACGCCGAATCCCATCCCCGTCCGGAACCATGCATACCGCATGCCGTGCCCCTCTGCCCAGAATCTCGTTTTTATTGCATTCGCCGCCGAACGCTGGAGACCGGCGAAGCACGAACCCCATCTGTCGCCGAATCACTCATACCATACCCGTCGCCGGAATCGGGTTGAAGGGGAGAAATGGGGACTGCGCCATTTTGCACAGGCGCTCGGGAATCTCAGGGAATCCGGGCGAGTCCGGAGACGGGTGCGCAAAATGCAAAACGCGTTCCGGCCGGACCGGAACGCGTGACATATCCCCTTGCAGACACGGGGTTTCCGGCAGCAGGCCGGCTTTCGCCCGCCATCCGGAAGACGCTCAGTAGCGATACTGTGCCGACTTGAACGGGCCCTGCTGCGGCACGCCGATATAATCGGCCTGCGGTTGAGAAAGCTGGGTCAGCGTGGCGCCGAGCTTGTCGAGGTGCAGCGACGCGACCTTTTCGTCGAGGTGCTTGGGCAGCACATAGACCTTGTTGTCGTATTTGTCGCCCCGGGTCCACAATTCGATCTGGGCCAGGGTCTGGTTGGAGAACGAGGCGCTCATCACGAAGCTCGGATGGCCGGTGGCGTTGCCGAGATTGACCAGACGCCCCTTGGACAGCAGAACGATGCGCTTGCCCTCGGCGAGCTCGACGATGTCGACCTGCGGCTTGACCTCGGTCCATTTGAAGTTCTGCAGTTCGGCGACCTGAATCTCGTTGTCGAAATGGCCGATATTGCAGACGATCGCCATGTCCTTGAGCTTTTTCATGTCGTCCAGGGTGACGACATCGCGGTTGCCGGTGGCGGTGACCACGATGTCGGCGCGCGGCGCGGCATCGGCGAGAGTGACGACCTCATAGCCGTCCATGGCCGCCTGCAGGGCGCAGATCGGATCGATCTCGGTGACAAGGACGCGGGCGCCGGCGCCGCGCAGCGAGGCGGACGAGCCCTTGCCGACATCGCCATAGCCACAAACGATCGCCACCTTGCCGGCCATCATCACGTCGGTACCGCGGCGGATGGCGTCGACCAGCGATTCCTTGCAGCCATATTTGTTGTCGAATTTCGACTTGGTGACGCTGTCATTGACGTTGATCGCCGAGAAGGGCAGTTCGCCGCGCTTTTCCATCTGGTAAAGGCGCATGACGCCGGTGGTCGTCTCTTCAGAGACGCCCCTGATGTTGCCCCTGACCTTTGAATAAAAGCCCGGCTCCCTGGCCAGCCGCGCCTTGATGGCGGCGAAAAGCTCTTCCTCTTCCTCGGATTTGGGATGGGCGATGAGGGAGGGGTCCTGTTCGGCCTTGGCGCCGAGGGTGACCAGAAGGGTGGCGTCGCCGCCGTCGTCGAGGATCAGATTGGCGGTCTCGCCATTGCCCCAGTCGAGGATCTTGTCGGCGAAGGCCCAGTATTCCCTGAGCGTCTCGCCCTTGTGGGCAAAGACCGGGATGCCCCGCGCGGCGATGGCGGCGGCGGCATGGTCCTGGGTCGAATAGATGTTGCACGAGGCCCAGCGGACTTCGGCGCCAAGGGCGACGAGAGTCTCGATCAGGACCGCGGTCTGGATGGTCATGTGCAAAGAGCCGGCGATGCGGGCGCCCTTCAGGGGCTGGCTTTCGGCATATTCGGCCCGGATGGCCATCAGGCCGGGCATTTCCACCTCGGCCATGTCGAGTTCCTTGCGGCCCCAATCGGCAAGGCCGATATCCTTGACGGCGTAGTCCTGGGACATGAACGTCTCCGATTTGCTGATTTGAATGTGGTGCGGGTTCGGGGGTTATACGCGGGCCGGGTGGCGCAGACAATAAGGATATAAAGAAATGTTTATGTCTTTGGATCAAGCCGATCTCGATGTTGCCACCGGAACGGCGGCGAACCGGCCCGGCTTTCCAGCCGGGCCGAGCTTTTCGCCTGGCGCACGATTGACGCCCAGGCCGTATCGGCGCCGTGCTGGAACTCGTTGCCGGTCGGACCGAAAATGTCATGACCGCCGAAATTGCCGTTATTGCCGGGCGCCCAACTCAGACTGACCGTTTTGCCACCATCCCTGGTCTGGCACCACCAGTAGCCGCCGATCAGCACAGCGCTGCCGTCGTTCCAGCTCGCCTTGCCATCGAGCAAGGACCCGGTGAGCGCGACTGCGTTCGGAGTGGCCGGATTCTGCGCAAGCTTGCCGCCACCAAGGCTAACGCTGACATTACTGCCTTCGTTCGCGCTATAATTGTGAATGGTGAGCTGGATGGTGTCGCCGGATATTACCGCCCGTATCGTCACCACGGTTCCGATGGAATATTTGCCTTCCCAGGTATAGGTGCCATCGAGAATGGATGCTGGCGCGCTTCGCTCCGGTTGCGCAGGTGTCACCGCCCCGTCGACGGCGCCGGGCCCAATTGAACTGGTACCCGGCACGGTCGTTCCGGGCTTGTGGGCCCGGACGATGTTGATCGCGGCGGCGGCGCTCTCGCTACCGGCAAGTCGTCACACCCTCCTCTGGCGTGAAATGTCTTGATTCACTATGCCCCGCCGCGCTCCTCGCGTCGTCTCCGCCGCCGGAACGGACGAGCGCCGGCCCAGCCGAGTGCGGCGAACAGCAAATAACCCACAACAAGCCCCGTGCCGGCATAGATGAAGCCTTCCGGCGTGACCGGCACGGCCGGCTTGTAGGTCTCGAGCGCGCCTTCTGCGACGTCCGGGTCGTAATAAAGGGCCATGTCGGTGACGCGGGTGACAATATTGGCGTTCTCGAGTGCCGTGAGCTGGGTTTCGAGACGATCGTAGCGGGCAATCGTTTGCCCCACATCCTCGCCCCGGTGGGTGAGAAAGCCGTTGCCGGTCTGCGCGTAGGTACTAAGCGCCTGTTTCCGGGTCAGCCCGGCACTTTGCGCCGAGGCGTCGAATTTTTCGACAAAGGCATGCAGTTCGTCGACGGCGCCGCCGAGGCGCTGCTGGTATTGCTGGGCGAATTCGGGAAACTGCGAAGCCGCGACCCCGAGAGCAACGCCACCGGCAATTGAAATGAGCCGCCTGATCATTATCCCGCTTTCCGTTCCGGCGGGCGGACTATTCCATCTCGCCGGCGCTTTCCGCGTCCTCGTCGAAGCCGTTATCGACCAGCTCGACGAGCGACTCGAGGGCCTCGCGCGCCTGCGGGCCGCGCGCCGTGATGAACACGGTCGAACCCGGCCCGGCGCCCAGCATCATCAGGCCCATGATCGAGGTGCCGTCGACGCTGACGCCGTCCCGGGCGACGCTGACCTCTGCCTCGAAGCATTCTGCCGTGCGCACGAATCGGGCCGAGGCGCGCGCATGCAGCCCCTTCCTGTTGCAGATGGTGACGCGCTGGCACAGCGCCCGCCCGGCATCGGCAACTGAGGAATTCGGCAATGTTCTAGCCTCCCAGCACGTCGTTGGCGACGTTGATGTATTTACGTCCCGCGTCCTGGGCCTCGCGCACCGCTGCCTTCATTCCCATTTCACCGCGCACCCGCGCCAGCTTGACCAGCATGGGCAGGTTCACCCCGGCGATGACCTCGATCTCGCGGTTCTGCATCACCGAAATGGCAAGATTGGAGGGCGTGCCGCCGAACATGTCGGTCAGGATCACGACACCATCACCCGTCTCGACGCGCCCAACGGCGGAGACGATGTCGTTGCGCCGTTCCTCCATGTCGTCGTCCGGTCCGATCGAAACGGTCTCGCAATTCTCCTGCGGACCGACCACATGTTCCAGCGCGGAGCGAAATTCCTCCGCAAGCCGGCCATGCGTCACAAGCACCATGCCGATCATAAACACTCCCCGGGCGGCAGACTCCGCACTCGTGCTGAGTCTCGGATGGCCGGCAACAGGTTTCAAGTCATTTTTTGGCCGCGCCGCTGCGGTGCGGTTTCGCCTCTTCTCGTTCGGCCGTCAATACCGCAAGCGCCTCACCGACCAGCAGCACCTGATGGGGACTGTCGATCACGGCCCGTTCGGGTACCGGACAAAGCGCCACCCGGACCCCTTCGAGCTCGGTGACGAAATCTTCCTCCTCGCGGAAGCGGATCAATTCCTCGACCATGTCGACCACGAGGTCAAGACGGGCCTCTTCGAGGAACGGACGCGAGACGATGCCCCTGCCCCGCAACTCGATCAGCCCGGCAATGTTCGCCGGCGCCTTCATGACCAGCCGGCCATCCTGGGCTTCGACTTCGATGCGGTCATCGGCAACGAGAAAGGCAGGTCTGCCACGATCGCGCCAGACATCGAGCAATTGCAGGGCGAGCAGCGATTTGCCGGCGCCGGAGCGGCCGCGCAGCATCAGGCCGAAGCCGTCGAGAACAAGTCCGGTTCCATGCAAATTGGCCATGGTGCAATCTCTTCCTCTTGCATGACCACGTCCGCAAACCCGTCCCCTTTGTCCGGGACCATGCTCATTTCTTCACGCGTGGCAGGCGCACGGTGAACAGCGCTCCCGAACGATCCTGCCGGTTCTGGGCCTTGAGTGTGCCTCTGTGCACCTCAACAATCTGTTTAGAAATCGACAGGCCCAGTCCCGAATGGTCCCCGAAGCTCTCGGTCTCGGGACGATCGGTGTAAAAGCGCTGGAAAATGCGGGAGATGTCGCCGCGAATGCCCGGCCCTTCGTCGGAGACGGTCAAAACGAGCGTGTCGCCGTCGACGCCGAGGGTTGCGGTGACGGTGCCGCCCTCGGGCGAAAACGACACGGCATTGTCGATGAGGTTGGAAACGACCTGGGCGAGACGGCTGTCATGGCCGAGAACCAGCGGTGCCGCGCGTCCGGTCTTTTTCTCGTAAACGATCGTGATGCCGCGCTTTTCGGCCATGTCGGCATGCATTGCGGTCAGGGTCGCCAGCATCTGGTCGAGATCGACCGAATCCTGTTCCTCGCGCGCCAGCTCCGCATCGAGGCGGCTGGCGTTGGAAATGTCCGAAATCAGCCTGTCGAGCCGGCGGACGTCGTGCTGGATGACGGCCATCAGCCGATCCTTCTGCTCCGGCTTGGTGGCGCGCGGCAGGGTTTCGACGGCACTTCTCAATGAAGTCAACGGATTCTTGAGCTCGTGGGCGACGTCGGCGGCAAAACGCTCGATCGCCTCGATGCGGTCGTAAAGCGCGTTGGTCATCGACCTGAGGGCGCCGGACAGATGGCCGATCTCGTCGCCGCGTTCGGTGAAATCCGGGATCTCGGCGCGGGCGTTCATCGAGCTGCCGGCCCGCTCGGCGGCATCGGAAAGCTTGCGCATCGGCCCGGCGATGGTGCCGGCGAGAAGGAAGCTCAAAACCGTGGTCGAGAGCGCCGCGACCAGGGCGATCCTCAAAATGCTCATCCGTTCGGCGGCAACGATCGAGTCGATGTCGCCGGGCTGGGTCGACAGCAAAAGCACGCCGATGACGGTGTGCTGGCGCTGGATCGGCACCGCGACGGTAATGACCATGCGGCCGGACGGATCGACCCGGACAAGGTCGGCGACATTGCCGTTGAGGGCCGCCTCGACCTCTGGGTAGCGCTTGCCCTCGTTGGGTCCGTATTCCTGATAGATGGAAAAGGCGTCGCCCGGCACCCAGCTCATCAGCGAGTTCCACCACCCGACAAGAGGGTTCTGGTCCTTGGGCGGCGAAACGGGCTGCGGCATGACCTCGCCGGAGACATAAAGGCTCGAACTGTCGAGGATCAGCAGGCCTTCCTTGTCGTAGATGCGGGCGCGGGTGCGCGTCGGGGTAACAAGGTTGCGCAAAAGCGGCGCCACCCGCTCCGGATTGATGGGAAATTCCAGGCTCGGATCAAAATAGGAAAAGGACGGCGTGCTGTCGCCGGCGTGCATCTTCAGCAGGAGATCGGGATTGACGGTGATCAGGTCGCTGTCGACGGTCGCCGAGGCGGCGACGGCCGCCGAGATGATCTCGCCCTGGATCCTCAGGGCCTGGACGCGGGCATCGATCAGCCCGGCCCGCCACTGGTTGAGGAACAGGATGCCGATGACCAGGGCGGCAAGGGCGGCCAGGTTGAGCACGACGATCCGGCGCCTGAGCGAGGCAAAGATCGTCACCCGCACCAGGCGGCGGAAGGCATCGGCCAGACGCGCAAGCAGCCGACGCCGGGGACGGGCGGTTCCGGGCCCGGTATCGGTCGCCGCGTGGGTCGTGTGCCCACTCTCGGTCGTCGATGCCAATGGCCTATTGCTCCTTGAAGCGATAGCCCACGCCGTAAAGCGTCTCGATCATGTCGAAATCGTCATCCACCACCTTGAACTTCTTTCTCAGCCGCTTGATGTGGCTGTCGATGGTGCGGTCGTCGACATAGACCTGATCGTCATAGGCGGCGTCCATCAGGGCATTGCGCGACTTGACGACGCCAGGCCGTTGCGCCAGCGCCTGCAGAATAAGGAATTCGGTAACGGTCAGGGTGACGCGCTGACCCTTCCAGGAACAGGTGTGCCGCTCCTCGTCCATGACCAGCGCGCCGCGTTCGAGCACCGGCCGTGCCTGGGACGAGGAGTCCGAAGGGGTTCCCGAGGCGGCGGCGTCGCGCGGCGCGACCCTTCTGAGGATCGCCTTGACCCGCTCGACCAGAAGCCGCTGGCTGAACGGCTTGGTGATGAAGTCGTCGGCACCCATCTTCAGACCAAACAACTCGTCGATCTCCTCGTCCTTGGAGGTGAGGAAAATGACAGGCATATCCGATTTCTGTCTGAGGCGGCGCAAAAGCTCCATGCCGTCCATGCGCGGCATCTTGATGTCGAGAATGGCAAGATCCGGCCGGTCGGTGGTCAGACCCTCGAGGCCCGAGGCGCCGTCGGTATAGGTGGCCACCTGGTAGCCCTCGGCCTCGAGCGTCATCGACACCGAGGTCAGAATGTTTCGGTCATCATCAACCAGTGCGATCTTAGGCATGAGCCCTCCTTGCCATCCGGGTGCACAAGGCGGGCGCACCATCGTGCAGTGCGCCGTCTCGAGTCGGCTTTGGCCGGTAAAATTGCGCGCATATTAAGGCAGACGGCGATTCACCGCCAGTTACGCAAATTTCATAAAGGCGACAATGGCGTTAGGACGGGTCGATTTTCTGACGGAATCGTCGCCTGCATGTCTCCCCTTGATGGAAAGGAGCCTGCCCCGGACCTGATCCGGGGTGGCCCGGCGGAGCCGGGTCAGGTGGGGTGGAGCCGCAGGCGCCGGCGCCGACACCCCCACCCTCAATCCTTTCCCACAAGGGGGAGGGAAGCGTCTGCACCGCTTCCGACAATACCTGACAGGACCTAACGGCACGGCCGGGAGTGCCTCTTTAGTGGCCGCAAGGCCGGTTCCCACCTTTGCTGGCAACGCATGATTCCGGACGGTCGCGTTGCCGAACCGCAAAGCCGGTT
>CAZKTH010000005.1:27994-32015 GCA_964555575.1 uncultured Devosiaceae bacterium
TTTGCTGGCAACGCATGATTCCGGACGGTCGCGTTGCCGAACCGCAAAGCCGGTTGCCACCTTTGCTGGCAACGCTCCTACTGGGCTGCGTAGAAGATGTGGCTGCCGATCGAGGCGACGCGCTTGAAATCGCTGGCCCAGTCCGGCCGGACGTTGAACATGTGATAAAATAGCGTGTTGTCGGGAACGACCTCGCGACGCTCGCCCGCCTGCTGCTGCTTGAGCGCCGCTTCGGCGACCATATAGGACCTCACCCAGCTTTCGCGGGTGATGCGGTTGCCGATGCCGCCCGCGTCCGACTTGCCGTCGCAGGCAAAGGAGAACTGGCACTTGTAGCGGCCCTTGTCGGCGTTCTGGTAGACGACGCCGCAGATCGAGTCGGGATAGCGCGAAGAGGCGACGCGGTTGAGGATGACGTCGACCACGGCCCATTGCCCCTCTTCCGGCTCGCCCCGCGCCTCGTGATAAATGGCGGTGGCAAGGCAGGAACGCTCGGCCTGCATGTTCCCGATCCGCTCCGGCGTCTCGACATAGCCCTTGGCGACATAGGCCGACACCATCGCTTCGGTCAGCTTCGGCGCCGGCACGGGCGCCGCCCAGGTCTCGGGCCGGAACAGCAGGTCGCGACGGAGCCTGGCCACCTGCTGGTTGGCGACATAGGCGGAAAGCAGTTCCGGCGTCAGCGTGGCAACCTGGGTCACCTCTTCGGCGGCGGCGGATCCGGGCACCAGCGCCGCAAACATCAGCCCGCCCAAAAGCGCCGCAATGTTGCCTGCCCGCCGGAAAAGCATCCGTCCCGTTCCCCCGCCACGCCGTTGCGCGTGTGTTCGTTCGGCAGCAAACTTAGCCAAAACACGAGTGATTTGAAACCGCTATTTCACTTTTGGTTAACCATGCGCGTCAAGAATTGGTTAACCATTCCGTTTGGCCCGCGCCTGACCGGGCGCCGCTCCGGCGTGGCTCAGGCGGCTTCGTCGGGGAAGAAGGTGGCGCGCACCGTATCCAGATCGTGCAGCACCGCGTGGCAGAGGCTGGCGACATCCTCGCTGGCCGGAACCAGATCGGGCACCATCACCACCTTCATGCCGGCCGCATGGGCGGAGCGGATGCCGTTGGGGCTGTCCTCGACGGCAAGACAGTTGCCGGGTGCGACACCAAGACGCGCCGCCGCGACCAGGAACGGTTCGGGATGCGGCTTGCCCCTGCTGACATCGGAGCGGGTGACGACCACGTCGAGCAGATCGAAAAGACCGGCGCGTTCGAGCCGGATGGTGGCGGTCGGATTGGCGGTCGAGGTGACGACGGCCGTCGGAATGCCGGCGTGCTTCAGCGCTCGCAGCAGGGTGCCGGCACCCCGCTTTTCGGGCACGCCACGGCTGGCGACCAGCTCGGTCATGATCTCTTGCATGCGTTTGTGGAAGCGCCTGATCGGGAAATCGGCGCCGAAGGCGGCATGAAACAGCGATTCGGCGACATCGAGCGGAATGCCGACCTGGGCGGCATGCAACTGGTCGGTCATCTCGTAGCCGAGTTCGGCGCAGGCGGCATACATCGCCTCGCGATAGAGCGGCTCGGTGTCGAGAAGGGTGCCGTCCATGTCGAAGACGACGGCGGCAAAACCGGAGGGAGCGGGGGAAAACGTCATTTGTCTTTTTCGGCTTGAGGCAAGATAGGGCAGACGACGCGGCGCCTAGGGATAGGGCGTGCCGTCGAGATGAAGGAAAGGCGCCGGCTTGCCGCCGATGCCGGTCTTGAGGTCGAGGCCGGGATAGAACACCTGGTCCCCGGGGTTGCGGCTGCCGATGACGAGAAGCGTCGCCGGCGCCTCGGAGCGGTTCTGGAAATGATGGCCGACGCCTTCGCCGCATCTGAAGCCGGCGGCGTCGCCGCGGCGCATCCCTTCCTCGCCCTCGTCGGTGACAAGAACCAGTTCGCCGGAAAGCACATAAAAGAACTCGTCCTCATGGGTGTGCCAGTGGCGCTGGCTCGACCAGGCGCCGGGCGGCACGGTCAGAAGGTTTACGCCGTACTGGGTCAGCCCGGCACGGTCGCCCAGATGCCGCCGGGCCCGTGTCCCGAGCTTTTCGTCGAACGGCGCCGGATAGGATGAGCCGGCGATTTCGGGGATCAGCTTGACGTCGATGCGTCTGGGCATGGGTTATCCCTTTCGGTTGGTTCCCCCGGATATCCCCTCCCCCGAGCCCGTCTTCTACACTGAATTGCCCGCGGTTTCGATGGCAAATCCGTCGCGGCGGCGCGATTCTTCGGAAAGGATTCGCGTCCCGCGCGACCGGCGGCCCAGGCGCCGATGCCGGGAATGGAGCCTAAAGGCTCGGTACGCCGGGCCAAGGGCGCGTTGGCGCCGTCCGAGTGGCGATGGCCTGAGCGAAGCGCGCGATGAGGGCGGCGTCAATCGCGACAGGCGCCGGACCAGATCCCTGACGCCCGCAGTGTCGTTGCCGATCCGCCAGCGCCCGGCCACGCCGGCAATGGCCGGATCAAGATGATGCTTGGAAACGCCGACACCGACATGGTCGCATGATGTGTTCATGATGGCTCCGCCTTGCATGCGGGCTCGTGGCCCTACCAACCGTTCGAGACAGTCATGACCGGGCGGGCGATTGTGCTGAGCTACGGGCTCAAGGCCCAAGGATGAGGACAATCCGCCCGCCCAAAGGGCTCATCATGAGCTCGGATCAGCCCCAGAACCAATATGCATGGATGTGGGTTTGGAACTGGCGCCCGGCGCTGTAGTCTGCCGCAACCCCGATCGGCTTTTCCGAGGGCGGCAACAAAGAGCCGTTTCCCGATGAGCATCGGGTTTTTCACGGACAGGAACCAGCGGCCCATCGAGGCGGAGATTGCCAAAGCGCTCGGCGGCGCGGAAAGGCGCTGGACCGGGATGGTCAGGGAAACCCGCGTCCTCCCGAAGGTCACGGAAGACTTCCGGTTCATGTACGGCAGGAACTATGGCTGGGCCCTCAGCTTTCGCCTCAAGGGGAAATTGCTGACGGCGCTCTACCCGAATGAGGGGTTTTTCGTCGCGCAGGTGATCCTGTCGCCGGCACAACTGGCCGGGATCGAAGGCTACGGCCTCAACGCGTCAGCGCGGAAGGCGCTCAGCGCGGCGACGCTCTACACCGAAGGGAAATGGCTGTTTGTCCGCGTCGAGACGGACGAGGACGGGGCGGATGTGTGGAAGCTGATCGGGGTGAAGCGGGGGAAGGGGTGAGGTTCAGTTCAGGGACTTAGTGCGCGATCACCCTAACTGCACGGCAACTCTATTTTGCTGCTGCTGGTTTTTTTACCTCTGTCGCGCCACTTCTGAATGGACCACGAAGCTCGACAGGACGCGAGCGCAGGCTGTTGGCCACGCTGGTAAGACTGGATCGCAGCTTGTCAGAGTGTGTAGATGATTTTGACAAAGCACTAACCTGCATTTTCGAATCTTGTGCCATAGCAATTCCTCCCGTGATTCATGCTAACACGGAGTTAACTTTCTTCCAGTCCGGTCTTAATATCGTGAGCGAGGGGAAGTCGGTTTGGCACAACAAAGTGACGACGAGGTCGACTGGGGGAGGCCTGAACTCATAATCGGCCTTGTAGGACCAATTGGTGTCGAGATGGAGGCAGTGCAGAAGGCACTGGAGGAGGCTCTTCTCGCCGTTCACTACAAAAGTGTACCCATTCGCGCCACCTCACTCATGACAGAGGTTGCGGTCGACGTAGAGCTCGATGAAAGCTCCGACCCACTTAGGTACTACGACTCGCGAATCCGATATGCGAACGCTGTTCGCGAAAAATGTGGAAGCGATGCAGCTCTCTAGTTCTTATCCGATGTTTGTAGATAATATTCAGCGTATAAGGTATCAGTCTGGCGAGGTAGATTTTAGAAATAGAAATCATTTCTTTACTGATTGGGCTGTATATAATAGTGACAATATCGTTGATGTCACAAAAGAGGTGGGTGGACAACGGACGAGAACCGTCAAGAAATTTCTGAATAAGAAAAAAGACGGCA
>CAZKTH010000006.1:0-3677 GCA_964555575.1 uncultured Devosiaceae bacterium
ACAGGGCATGCGTTCTCGCTCCATCAGAACGCATGCCCTATCTCTCCACCGACGCCGCCCCCCAACGCAACAGCTTCAGCACCCGCCCGTCGACCGCGATCAGTCCGACAAAGACGACGAGAATGCCGAGGAACTGCACCGGCTCGAGGCTTTCGCTGAGGATGAAATAGCCGAGCAGCAGCGCCGAGATCGGGGTGATGAAGGTGTTGAGCGCGACATTTGTCGGCCCGACGCGCGGCAGCAGCCAGAAAAGGATGAGTATGGAAAAGCTCGTCGACAGCGTGCCGATGCCGATCAGGGCACCCCATGTCTCGGGTAGGGTGATGACGGGCGCGCCGACCATGACAAGGGCAAACGGAACGCTGGTCAGCGCCGCGCCGGAAAGCGACAGGGTGGCGACGCTGGCCGAATCGATGTCGCGGAAGCGGCGGGCGTAATTGAGGGTGACGGCGTAGCACAGAGTCGCCGTGAAGGCGGCCAGAAGGGCCGGGATCTCGGCCGAGCCTCCCGTATGCAGCGAGGGCAGGGCCAGAAGCGTCGCCCCGGCAAGGCCGATGATGACGCCGGCGAACTTGTTCCATGTCGCCCTTTCGCCGCCGGGCCAGACCTGTGACACCAGCACGGTGGTCATCGGTGTCAGCCCGTTGATCACACCGGTGATGCCGCTCGAGATGTGCTGTTCGGCATAGGGGAACAGGGCAAAGGGGATGGCATAGTTGAGCACGCCGAGAAACAGGAGCTGAAGATAGGTGATGGGCTTTGTCGGCAACACACGCTTTGTCGCGAAGAAATAGACCCAGCAGATGGCGGCGCCGATGGTCACGCGCCCGGCCGAGACCCACAAGGGATCGATTTCGCGGATCAGGATGGCGTTGAAGAAAAACGACCCGCCCCAGACCGCGCCAAGGAACAGGATCAGGGTCCAATAGCGTAGCGGCAATTATGTTCTCCTTTTGTCCGGACCCTATCGGCATTGCCCGGATCGGTCGAACCGATTTTGACAATCGCGGACATCACACGGTCTGATGAATCAGCCGGTCGGCCCGGCCATGCCGATTTCGCCGCGCGCTACGCGGGCAAGGCAGGCCGGATAAAGCCTGTGTTCCTCGACGAGCACCCGGGCAGCAAGACTTTCCGGCGTGTCGCCCGCAAGGACCGGCACCTTCGCCTGGCCGATGATCGGGCCCTCGTCCATACCGGCGGTGACGAAATGTACCGTGCAGCCATGCTCGGTGACCCCGGCGGCGAGGACCCGTTCATGGGTGTCAAGGCCGGGAAAGGCGGGCAACAGGGCAGGGTGGATGTTGAGGATGCGGCCCTGCCAGCGTTGGCACAGTTCCGGCCCGAGCAGACGCATGAAGCCGGCAAGGCAGACCAGATCGATGTTCCAGGCTTCAAGCTGCGCCTCGATGGCGGCATCGGCCGCCGCTTTGTCGGCATGGTCCTTCAGGCGCACGATCGCGGTTCGAAGCCCTTCGGCCCGCGCCGTTTCGAGCCCCGCCGCCTTGGGGGTGTTGGCAATGACGCCGACGATCTCGGCCGGATAGTCGGGCGCCCTGGCGGCGGCGATCAGTGCCGCCATGTTGGAGCCGCGGCCGGAGATGAGGATGGCGACGCGTTTTTTCGCCATCACAGGTCAAGCCGTCCGGAAAAGGTCACCGCGTCGTCGCGGCGCCCTTCGAGACGGCCGATGACGGTGGCGAATTCGCCCGCTTCGGCCAGAATGGCGCTCAGCCTGCCGGCGTCGTCGGCGGCAACGACCGCGATCATGCCGATGCCGCAATTGAAGGTGCGGACCATCTCGGCTTCGCTCAGGCCGCCAGTCCGGGCCAGCCAGCCGAAGACGGGCGGCACCGCGACGCTGTCGAGATCGATCCTGGCGGCAAGCGTATCGGGCAGCACCCGCGGGATGTTCTCGACGAAGCCGCCGCCGGTGATGTGCGCCAGGGCCTTGATGCCGACGCCGGCCCCGAGGGCGGCAAGGATCGGCCTGACATAGATGCTGGTCGGCACCAGCAGGGCTTCGCCCAGGGTTGCGTCCGGATCGAACGGGGCGGGGGCGTCATAGGGGAGCCCCGACAGCTCGACGATCTTCCGGACCAGCGAAAAGCCGTTGGAGTGAAGGCCCGAAGAAGCGATGCCGACCAGCACGTCGCCCTGCGTCAGATCGCTGCGCGGCAGAAGGGCGCCGCGTTCGGCCGCCCCGACCGCGAAGCCTGCCAGGTCGTAGTCGCCCGTCTGGTACATGCCGGGCATTTCGGCCGTCTCGCCGCCGATCAGGGCGCAGCCGGCCTCGCGGCAACCCTCGGCGATGCCGGCAACGATTTCAGTGCCCGCCTTCACGTCGAGGGCGCCGGTGGCGAAATAGTCGAGGAAGAACAGCGGTTCGGCACCCTGGACGACGAGATCGTTGACGCACATGGCAACAAGGTCGATGCCGATGGTGTCGTTGATGCCGGTTTCGATGGCGATCCTGAGTTTCGTGCCGACCCCGTCATTGGCCGCCACCAGCACCGGATCGGCAAATCCGGCCGCCTTGAGGTCGAAGACGCCGCCGAATCCGCCGATTTCGCTGTCGGCGCCCGACCGGCGCGTCGCCCTGACAAGCGGCCTGATCGCTTCGACAAGGGCGTTGCCGGCATCGATATCGACCCCGGCCTGCTTGTAAGACAGCCCGTTTGATGGCAGCTTTCCGGAGTTGGGCATGGTGCTTCGTCGCTCTGAAAGTGGTTCGCCGTGTCCGGAAGGCGGTTGCCCGCCGGCGGCAGGGGCGATATCAGGCTGATATCGGCTCCCGATTTTTCACGCAAGGGTTGCGCATCTGATGTCCCTGCGAAACCAGATCACAATCTGGCTCAGTCTGCTGGCAGCGACCATATTGGGGCTATGGGTGTTCCGTGGCATCCTCTTGCCCTTCATTCTGGGCATGGCGCTTGCCTATCTGCTCGATCCGGTCGCCGACCATCTCGAACGCTGGCGTTTTTCCCGCTTCTGGGCTTCGGTCATCATCCTGGCCATCACCATCGCCATTTTCGCCACCGCTTTCCTGCTCATCGTGCCGCTGGCGCTGCAACAGGCTTTCGGACTGGCCCTGCAACTGCCGGGCTATGTCAACCAGTTGCAGGAACTGGCCAATCAGCGGGTGCCGGAATTCCTGGCTTCGCTCGGGCACGCACAGGTCGTTCAGGTTCAGAACACCTTCGCCGAGATTCTGACCCAGGGGGTCGGCATCGTCGGCGGGCTTATCGCCCAGGTCATGCAGTCCGGCCTCACCCTGATCAACGCCCTCGCCGTCATCATCATCACCCCGGTCGTCGCCTTCTACCTGCTGCTCGACTGGGACCGCATGTCCAGGAACTTCGACGCGCTGCTGCCGCGCGATCATATCGACGAGATCCGCCAGGTGCTCCACGAAATCGACCAGGTGATGGCGGGCGTCATCCGCGGCCAGGGCACCATCATGATCATCCTGTCGATCTATTACGCCGTCTCGCTTTCCTTCGCCGGGCTCAGTTTCGGCGTCGCCATCGGGCTGACGACCGGATTGCTGAGCTTCGTGCCCTATGTCGGATTCCTCACCGGGTTCGTTCTGTCGATGGGCGTCGGCATCGTCCAGTTCTGGCCGGACGGGGCGATGATCGCGGTGATCTTCGGCATCTTCGTGGTCGGCCAGTTCC
>CAZKTH010000006.1:3687-31939 GCA_964555575.1 uncultured Devosiaceae bacterium
GAAGCCAATGTGCTCTATCCGAATTTCGTCGGCGGTTCGATCGGGGTCCATCCGGTCTGGCTGATGTTCGCCCTGTTCGCCTTCGCCCTGATTTTCGGCCTGATCGGCATCGTCCTGGCCGTGCCGATGATCGCCATTTCCGGCGTGCTGGTGCGCTTCGCCGTCAGAAAGTACAAATCGAGCGTTCTTTATCTCGGCGAAAGCGTTGCGGAAAAGGCCGATGAGCCCAAAGCCTGACTGGGGAAGCGAAGAGCCGGGTCTGTGGCCGACCGAACTGCCCGCCGCCGCCCGACAGCTTGTCCTCGATCTGGGTCACACCCCCTCGCATGAGGAGACCGATTTCATCGTCGCCCCCGGCAACGAGCTCGCCTACCGGCACGTGATGAGCTTTCCGGCATGGCCCAGTCCGCTCACCCTTCTGATCGGGCCGCCGAAATCGGGCAAGTCGCATCTTGCCGCCATCTGGTCGCGACGCGCCGGCGCCCGTGCCGCCAGCCCTACCGACATCGAGGCCCTGGCCGGCACGCCCGATCCGCGTCCGGTGCTCATCGAGGACGCCGATCGCGGCGCCTATCCCGAATCCGGGCTGTTTCACCTGTTGAACCAGTCGATCCGCTCCGGCCGCCAGATCCTGATGACGGCCCGCATCGAGCCGGCCGGCTGGCCACTAAAGACCGAGGATGCCCGCTCGCGGGTGCGCCTCGCCACCTCGCTCCACATGGCGCCGCCCGACGACATTCTTCTGTCGCAAATGTTCGTGAAGCTTTTCTCCGACCGCCAGATTGCGGTCGAACCCGGACTCGTTTCTTATCTGGTCAGGCGCATGGAACGCGCACCCAACGAAGCGGTTGCCCTGGTCGAGGTCATGGACAAGCTGGCCCTGTCGCGTGGCACCGCGATTACACGGGCAGTGGCGGCCGAAGCCATTGCCCTGCGCGCCGCGGCCCTGGAGCGCGAGCCGGAAACCAAGAGGGAGCGGAACGACAATCATGGATGAATTCGCCCAACAAGCCGATGTCGCTGCGCCCGACGTCGAAGCCCTGCGCGACAGCCCGGCGCGATTCGTCAATCGCGAGGTATCCTGGCTGCAGTTCAATCTGCGGGTGCTCGAGGAGGCGAGCAATCCGGGCCATCCGCTGCTCGAAAGGGTGCGGTTCGTGTCGATCTCGGCGTCCAATCTCGACGAGTTCTTCATGGTCCGCGTCGCCGGCCTGAAAAGCCAGATCCGCGCCGGCATGTCGCGCCTTTCGATCGACGGTCTGTCCCCGACCGACCAGCTCGACGACATCACGACACTGGCCCGGCACCTCAATCTCGAACAGCAGGATCAGTGGCAGACGCTGCGGGAGGAACTGTTCAGCCAGAACGTCGTGCTGCACGAGGCCAGGGACCTTTCCGACGAGCAGGTGAGCTATCTGCAACAGCTCTTCCGCGACGAGATCTTTCCGGTTCTGACGCCCATCGCCGTCGATCCGGCCCATCCTTTCCCCTTCATCCCCAATCGCGGCCTGACCCTGGCCTTCCTGCTGCAGCGCCCCGGCTCCTACGACCGCATGACGGCGCTGATACGCGTCCCGGCCAATATGGACCGGTTCGTCACCCTGCCGCCCGAACTGAGCGCCGAGCGCCGCATCGAACTGGTGACCATCGACGCCATCATCGGTTTGTTCTTCCACCAGCTCTTTCCCGGCTACGACATCGTCGGCTCGGGGGCGTTCCGGGTCATCCGCGACAGCGAGATCGAAATCGACGACGAGGCCGAGGATCTGGTGGTCGAGACCGAATCCGCCTTGCGCCAGCGCCGCCGCGGCCAGGCGATCAGGCTCGAGATCGACCGCCACACGCCGCGGGCCTTGCGCCGCTACATCGCCGACGAACTGCACGTCACCGAGGACGAGACCTACGAGATCGAGGGGTTCCTGGGGCTCGCCGACATGGCCCGACTGTGCGACATCGACCGGCCGGACCTCAAATTCACGCCTTACCGCGCCCGTTTCCCCGAGCGCATCCGCGATCATCACGGCGACGCCTTCTCCGCCATCAAGGAGAAGGACATCCTCGTCCATCACCCCTACGAGACCTTCGACGTCGTCGCCCAGTTCCTGATGCAGGCGGCGGCCGATCCGGATGTCGTCGCCATCAAGCAGACGCTCTACCGGACCTCGAACGACAGCCCGATCGTCAAGGCGCTGATCCAGGCGGCCGAATCCGGCAAGTCGGTCACGGCCCTGGTCGAACTGAAGGCGCGTTTCGACGAGGAGGCCAATATCCGCTGGGCCCGCGACCTCGAACGCGCCGGGGCCCAGGTCGTTTTCGGCTTCATCGAGCTGAAGACCCATGCCAAGCTGAGCCAGATCGTCAGGCGCGAGAAGGGCAAGCTCGTGTCCTACTGCCATATTGGCACGGGCAATTATCACCCGATCACCGCCAAGATTTATACCGATCTCAGTTTCTTCACCGCCGATCCCCGCATCACCCGCGACGTGGCGCGCATCTTCAATTTCGTCACCGGCTATGCCCGCCCGAGCGAAATGGAAGTGGTATCGCTTTCGCCGGTCAATCTTCGCCAGACCCTTCAGGACAATATCCGGCGCGAGATCGATCTGGCCCGGGAAGGACGGCACGCCGAGATCTGGTTCAAGATGAACTCGCTGGTCGATCCCGTCGTCATCGACGAGCTCTACGCGGCGAGCCAGGCCGGAGTGAAGGTCAGGCTGGTGGTCAGGGGCATCTGCTGTTTGCGGCCCGGCATTCCCGGATTTTCCGACAATATCGAGGTCAAGTCGATCGTCGGCCGCTTCCTTGAGCATTCGCGCATCTACTGCTTCTCGAACGGGCATGAAATGCCGTCGCGCAAGGCGAACGTCTTCATATCCTCGGCCGATCTGATGCCGCGCAATCTCGACGGCCGCGTCGAGGCGCTGGTGCCGATCACCAACAAGACTGTGCACAAGCAGATTCTCGACCGGATCATGATTGCCTATTTCCGCGACAATCAGCAAAGCTGGGAAGTGCTTCCGGACGGGAGTTCCCAGCGTGTCCGGCTTGCCGACGGGGAGGAGCCCTTCAGCGCCCACGAGTATTTCATGACCAACCCCTCGCTTTCCGGCCGGGGCAGTGCGCAAGACGGGCAATCCGACACTGACGAGGATCAGGACTAGAGCGATGGGCGAAACAGTGGACACCGGTTTTTCGCCCCGAGCACCGCGACAAGAAAAGGATAAGGCCTGTGTTCGGCTTCCGGCGGAACACAGGCTCCGGAAAGGTCGGGGGTGAAATTCAGCGTTTGGGGCACTGATCTCGATCCCATGGCGCAGGGTCGGCTGAAAAACGCCGAACCGGTTGCGGTGCTCGATATCGGCTCGAATTCCATCCGTCTGCTCGTCTATGAACGGCACGGGCGCGTTCTGACCCCGCTTTACAACGAAAAATCGCCGGCCGGCCTCGGACGCGGCCTCGCCATCACCGGGCGGCTGTCGCCGGAAGCCTCCGACCGTGCCTTGCGGGCCATCCGCCGCTTCGCCCTCGTCGTGCGGCTGATGCAGGTCTCGCGCTTCCACGTGCTCGCCACCTCCGCAACGCGCGAAGCCAGCAACGGCGCCGTCTTCACCGCCCAGGTCGAAGCCATCACCGGCGTGGCGGTCAAGGTGCTGACCGGCACCCAGGAGGCCCACTATTCGGCCCTCGGCGTCCTGGCCGGCATCAACGCCTTCTCAGGCGTTGTCGGCGATCTCGGCGGCGGCAGCCTCGAACTCGCCGCGCTCGGCCCGGAAGGCGACACCGAGGGGGAAACCCATGTGCTCGGCGCCATCCGCCTGCAGGACGACAGCCAGATGTCGCTCGCCAGGGCGGAAAAGATCGTCCGCGAGCGTTTGACGCGGTCGGGCATCGTCAAGGCCTCGGAAGGCAGGACCTTCGCCGCCATCGGCGGCACCTGGCGGAGTTTCGCCAAGCTGCACCAGATCCGCTCGCACTATCCGCTGCACATGGTGCAGCACTATACGATCAGCGCCGAGGAAGCGATCGCGCTTTGCGATCACATCGTCAATGCCGCCAAGAAACAGCGCGTCCTTTCGGGCATGGGCCAGATTAGCACCGCCCGGCGCGAGCTTCTGCCCTTCGGGTCGCTGGTGATGGGAGAGGTGCTGCGCCAGGGCAAATTCAGGGACGTCGTCTTCTCGGCTCTCGGCGTGCGTGAGGGCTATTTGTTCTCGCTGATGTCCGAGGAGGAGCGCAAGGCCGATCCCTTGCTGACCGGCGCTGTCGAAATGGCGCAGTTGCGGGCGCGCTCGCCACTGCACGGCGCCGATCTCATCGGCTTTTGCGACAGCTTCTTTTCCGCCACCGGCATTGCCGAGACCGAGGCCGAGAAACGCCTCAGGATCGCCGCCTGCTACCTGTCAGACATCGGCTGGCGCGGCCATCCCGACTATCGCGGCGAACAAAGCGTCGATCTGGTCGCCTTCGGTTCGATGACCGGCATCGAACACAAGGAACGCGCCTTCCTCGCCGAAGTACTGGCGGTGCGCTACATGGGATTGAAGCACAAGAGCGTCAACGCCGCCGTCATGAGCATGGCCGGAGAGGAAGCGGGCGCCAGGGCGCGTCTGCTCGGCGCCATCTTCCGCGTCGCCTATCCGCTTTCGGCCGGCATGCCCGGCGTGCTCGGCCGGCTCGGCTTTGTCTATGAGGGCGGCAGACTGATCCTGGACATCCCGCGCGAGTGGGAGTTCCTCGCCGGCGAGCGGGTACGCAACCGGCTGAGGAACCTTGCCGACGAAGCCGGCTTTTTCGGCTGCGGCATCAGCACCGACATCCCCGAACCGCGCAGAGGCCGAAAAACGCTCAGGCCTTGAGTTCGATCTCGACGATTCCCCTGGCCGTCGCCGCCAGACCGAGCCGGCCCTGCTTGATCGCCAGTGCCTTTTCCCCGAACACCTTGCGCCGCCAGCCCTTGAGCGCCGCGACGTCGGCTTCGTCGTCGAGAACGATCTGGTCGATGTCGTCGCTGGTGGCGATGATGCGGGCGGCAACGCCTTCGCGTTCGGCTACCGCCTTCAGGAGCACGCGGATGAGATCGCCGATCGGTCCCTTGGGGGAGGGGCCGTTATTGCGTCTGGGCAGATGCGGCAGATCGGACTTGGCGATGGCCTCGACCGCCTCGATCACCGCGATGATCTCGGCGCCCATGGCCGAACGCCCGAATCCCTTGGGCACGGCCCGGAGCTTGTCGAACTCGGCAGAGGTTTTCGGCCGCTGGATGGCGAGTTCGGCGATGCCGTCGTCCTTGAGGATGCGGCCGCGCGGCTGATTGGCGTCCTGGGCCCGTTTCTCGCGCCATTCGGCCAGCGCCTTGAGGGCGGCGAGATCGCGCGGACGGTTGAGGCGCGCCTTGATCCGGCGCCAGGCCTCCGACGGCTTGACGACATAGGTGTCGATGCTTTGCAGCGCCCGGTTCTCGTCCGCCACCCAGTCGGCCCGGCCGTTCCTTTCGATTTCGGCGACGAGCGCCTTGTAGACGTCCCTCAGATGCGTGACGTCGGCCAGGGCATAGGTCAGCTGCTTGTCCGAAAGCGGACGGGCCGACCAGTCGGTGAAGCGCGAGGACTTGTCGATCTTTTCGCCGACGATCGCCTGCACGAGCGAATCATAGGCGGCGCTGTCGCCATGGCCGCACACGCTCGCCGCGATCTGGGTATCGAACAGGTTCTTGGGCACCTTGCCGGTCAGATTGACGAAGATCTCGACGTCCTGGCGCGCGGCGTGGAAGACCTTGACCACCTTTTTGTCGTCGAGCAGTTCGAACAGGGGCGTCAGCGAGATGCCCTTGGCCAGCGGATCGACGATGATGGCATCCTCGTCCGTGGCGAGCTGGACCAGGCACAGCTTGGGCCAATAGGTCGTCTCGCGCAGGAATTCGGTATCGATGGTGACGAAGGGATGGGAACGGGCGGCGGCGCAAAACGCTGCGAGGTCGTCCGTCTGAACGACAGGCTGCATGTGTGACTCTTTGTTATCCTTATGGAACTCCTATCAGCCCGGCGCCATTACATAAAGCTTTGAGCGCAACTGGCGCAACAAAGCCGGTGGACCGATGGCCGCCTTGACTTTCTCATCCGCCCATGCGCTTTTCCCGCCTCATTGAATTCCTGCCGAGCCAAGCAAGAAAATGCACATCTATCGCACCCATACCTGTGGCGCATTGACCGCGGCCAATGCTGGCGAAACCGTCAGACTGAGCGGCTGGGCCCATCGCATCCGCGACCATGGCGGCCTGTTGTTCGTCGATCTGAGGGATCACTACGGCCTCACCCAATGCGTTGTCGATCCGGACTCCGCCGCCTTCTCCGAGGTCGAAAAGCTCAGGGCCGAATGGGTCGTCCGCTTCGAGGGCGAGGTGAAAAAGCGCGACGACGACGCGATCAACCCCAGTCTGCCGACCGGCGAGATCGAGGTGTTCATCCGCTCCGTCGAGGTGCTCGGCGCCGCCAAGGAACTGCCGATGCCGGTCTTCGGCGAACAGGACTATCCCGAGGACACGCGCCTGCGCTACCGGTTCCTCGATCTCAGGCGCGAAAGGCTGCACAACAACATCGTCAAGCGCTCCCAGATCATCGCCTCCCTGCGGCGCCGCATGGTCGATCAGGGATTTCAGGAATTCCAGACGCCGATCCTGACGGCGTCCAGTCCGGAAGGGGCCCGCGACTTCCTGGTGCCGTCCCGCATGCACCCCGGCAAGTTCTACGCCTTGCCGCAGGCGCCGCAGCAGTTCAAGCAGCTGCTGATGATCGCCGGCTTCGACCGCTATTTCCAGATCGCGCCCTGCTTCCGCGACGAGGACGCGCGCGCCGATCGCAGCCCCGGCGAATTCTACCAGCTCGACATGGAAATGAGCTTTGTCGAGCAGGAGGACGTATTCGAGGCCATCGAGCCGGTCATGCTCGGGGTGTTCGAGGAGTTCGGCGGAGGCAGGCGGGTCGACCGGCAAGTGCCGCGCATCCCCTATGCCGAGGCGATGCGCAAATACGGCACCGACAAGCCTGACCTGCGCAATCCCGTCGAGATGAGCGAAGTGACCGAGCATTTTGCCGGCTCCGGCTTCAAGGTCTTCGCCGGCCAGATCGCCGCCGACCCGAAAGTCGAGGTCTGGGCCATTCCGGCGCCGGGTGGCGGGTCGCGTGCCTTTTGCGACCGCATGAATGGCTGGGCCCAGGGCGAGGGCCAGCCGGGGCTCGGCTACATCTTTTTCCGCGACGGCGCCGGCGCCGGTCCGATCGCCAAGAATATCGGCCCGGAACGGACCGAGGCGATCCGCAGCCGGCTCGACCTCAAGGACGGCGACGCGGTGTTCTTCATCACCGGCATCCCGGAAAAATTCACGGCCTTTGCCGGCACCGCCCGCACCAAAATCGGCACCGATCTCGGCCTCATCGATGCCGAGAAGTTCGTTTTCTGCTGGATCATCGATTTCCCGATGTTCGAATGGAACGAGGAGGAGAAGAAGATCGATTTCTCCCACAACCCGTTCTCGATGCCGCAGGGCGGGCTCGCGGCGCTCGAGAACGAGGACCCGCTGACCATCAAGGCCTTCCAGTACGACATCGTGTGCAACGGCTACGAACTGAGTTCGGGGGCCATCCGGAATCACAAGCCGGAAATCATGCGCCAGGCCTTCGCGATCGCCGGCTATGGCGAGGAGGTCCTGCAGGAGAAATTCGGCGGCATGCTCCGCGCCATGGAATATGGCGCGCCGCCGCATGGCGGCATCGCACCCGGCGTCGATCGCATCGTCATGCTGCTGTGCGGCGAGGACAATCTCAGGGAAGTCACGGCCTTCCCGATGAACCAGCAGGCCGAAGACCTGTTGATGGGAGCGCCATCGACCGCAACCGCCAAGCAGCTGCGCGAACTGCATATCCGCGTCAATCTGCAGGACAGGAAATAGGCCGTTCTCCGCGTTCCGCCCGTGCCGGCCGCCCCCGGCCGGGCGGGCCTTGCCACGATTTCCGCGGATCGGCTTCACGCAGGCCGACCGGCAATTGCCGCCATTGCTTAACGAGGTCTTAGCCCGAAGCACATAAGGTCCGAGCCGGCGCAACGCGCGGCCGGAACTTCGGATGACGTCCAGATACTCCCATATCCTGATGCTGGTGAGCGCTATTCTGGCCTTCGTGCCGGTTTTCGCGGTCGACTACATTCTCGACGGCTATATCCGCATGCGCGAGACGGCGTCCATGCAGCAATTGCTCGACGAGATCATGGTCGAGACCGAGGACTCCGTCTATGACGGCATCAAGATCATCCGCACCGTGGTCGACGAGAGCCCGTCTCTTTGCACGCCCACCTTTGTCCGTAACGCCCAGAACGCCGTTTCCGTGTCGCTTTCGTTCAGGCAGATTCTGGTCGAGAACGCCGATGGCGTTCAGTATTGCGACCTGTTCGGACAGGAGGTGGACTATTCGGTCCTGTCCCAGACCCTCGGCCTGCCGGGCCGCCCCGAAACCCTGACCGTGGTTCGTCTTCAGGGCTATGACCTGCCCTTGCTCAAGGTGTCACGCCTGGTCGGCGTCAAACGCGTTTCCGCCTTCGTCTATCTGAGCCCGCGTCTGGCCCACGGCATGCCCCTGGGCTTCAGGGACGCAACGACCTTCCGCATCGCGCTCACCAACGGCACGCCGATCGTCACCTACGGCAATTACGACACCTTCGCCAGCCGCACCAACGGCATGGCCTTCATTGCCGTCAATTCCTTCGCCAGCGAGATTCCCATCCGCTCCGAAGTCGCCGTTCCCTTCATCGACGTGCGCGCCGGCTATTCCGACCTCGACTGGGCCTTCACCATCTTCGCCTGCATGATGAGCGGCGGCTTCCTCATCCTGGCGCTGCAATATGTGAGGCGCTCCGCCCTGCCGGCCATGGACATCGAACGCGCCATCGTGCTCGGGGAACTCAAGCCCTTTTACCAGCCGGTCATCGATCTGGGCACCGGACGGCTTCTGGGCTGTGAGGTGCTGGTAAGGTGGGTCAAGCGCAATGGCGAGATCGTCACGCCCAACAGTTTCATCGAATATGCCGAGGTCTCGGGCATGGCCATTCCGATGACCGTGCATCTGATGCAGATCGCCCGGGTCGATCTCGCCGAGCTGATGGCCGAGATGCCCGAGCTCAAGATCTCCATCAATCTGTTCGAGGGCCATTTCCGCGACGGCTCCATCGTCGAGGACGTGCAGGCAATTTTCGAAGGCTCGCCGATCCGGTATCGGCAGCTCGTCTTCGAAATCACCGAAAGACGGCCGCTGGCGAACAGTATCCAGGCGGCAAGCGTCATCGCCGGCCTGCATGCGCTCGGCGCCCGGCTGGCGCTCGACGATGTCGGCACCGGCCATTCCAACCTCGCCTACATGCAGACGCTCGGCGTCGACGTGATCAAGATCGACCAGGTCTTCGTCCGCATGATCCAGCCCGACACGACCCGTCTGCCGGTGCTCGACGGCCTGATCGAGATGGCCCGCGACCTCGGGGCCGACATCGTCGCCGAAGGCGTCGAGACCGAAGCGCAGGCGATCTATCTGCGCGAACACGGCGTGATGCAGGCCCAGGGCTACCTTTTCGCGCCGGCGCTGAAGGCGGAAACCTTCCGCACCCTGGCGCGGGCCCTCAATTTTGCCGCCGTCGACAGTGAATCCGAGGCCGCCTAAGCCTCAGCCGACTTTCCTTCGGTGCCGATTAGTGGCAACAAACTACTCTAGAGCGGATCCGGGCGCGACCTGGGTCCGCATTTCGACCGCCGACAGAGATAAAGATGGCCTCCGAACCCCGAAATTCCCAGAAAGCCTTGCGCGACGCCGCGTTGCACTTCCATGCCGAGCCGCGTCCGGGCAAGATCGAGATCGTCCCTTCCAAGCCCCTGAGCAACGAACGCGACCTGGCGCTGGCCTATTCGCCCGGCGTCGCCGCACCCTGCAACGAGATCGCCGCCAATCCGGAACTGGTCGATCTTTATACCTCGCGCGCCAATCTGGTCGCCGTCGTCTCCAACGGCACCGCCGTGCTGGGCCTGGGGAATATCGGCGCGCTGGCCGGCAAGCCGGTGATGGAAGGCAAGGCGGTCCTGTTCAAGAAATTTGCCGGCATCGACGCCATCGACATCGAGGTCGACGAGACGGATCCGGAAAAATTCATCGAGGTGGTGCGCCCGCTCGAACCGAGCTTCGGGGGCATCAATCTCGAGGACATCAAGGCGCCGGACTGCTTCGCCATCGAGGAAGCCCTCAGGGCCCGCATGAGCATCCCGGTGTTCCACGATGACCAGCACGGCACCGCCATCATCACCGCCGCGGCGATCCTCAACGGCCTGGAAATCGCCGGCAAGAAGCTGGACGAGGTCAAGATCGTCACTTCGGGGGCAGGGGCGGCCGCCATTGCCTGCCTCAACCTGCTCGTCGCGCTCGGCGCCAGACGCGAGAACATCTGGATCGGCGACCGCAAGGGCATCGTCACCGAAAAACGAAAGCAAAGCGTCGACAAATGGCGCGGCGCCTATGCCCAGGATACGGACCTCACCGATCTCCAGGACGCCATGGACGGTGCCGACATCTTCCTGGGCCTTTCCGGTCCCGGCACCCTGACGCCCGACATGCTGAAAAAAATGGCGCGCGATCCACTGGTCATGACGCTGGCCAATCCCACTCCCGAGATCATGCCGGAACTGGCCCTGGAAACCCGGCCCGACGCCATGGTGTGCACCGGGCGGTCCGACTATCCCAATCAGGTCAACAATGTCCTGTGCTTCCCTTTCCTGTTCCGCGGGGCGCTCGATGTCGGCGCCACCGCCATCAACGAGGAAATGAAGGTCGCCGCCGTCGAGGCCATCGCCAGGCTGGCACACGAGCCGGCGCATGAAGCCTCCTCGTCGGGGGCGGACAACACTTTCGGGCGCAACTATCTGATCCCCAACCCCTTCGACAAGCGGCTGATCCTGAGGATCGCGCCGGCTGTCGCCAGGGCGGCGATGCAGTCCGGCGTCGCCCGGCGGCCGATCGCCGATTTCGATGCCTATCACGAAAAGCTCAACCGTTTCGTCTTCCGCACCGGCATGGTGATGGAACCGATCATCGCCCGCGCCGGGTCCAGTCCCAAGCGCATCATCTTCGCCGACGGCGAGGACGAACGCGTTCTGCGCGCCACCCAGGTGATGCTGGAGGAAAAGCTGGCTTATCCGATCCTGATCGGCCGGCCGGCGGTCATCCAGCATCGCATCGAGCGATTCGGGCTGACCCTCGAAATCGGCAAGGACTTCGAACTGATCAATCCCGAAAGCGATCCACGCTATCGCGACTATGTCGCGCTCTATCATTCGCTGGTTGGCCGCAAGGGCATCACGCCGGATACCGCCCGCACCCATGTGCGCACCCGCACCACCGTCATAGCCGCCCTGGCGGTCAGGCGCGGCGACGCCGACGCCATGCTGTGCGGGTTGCAGGGCCGATTCATCCGCCATGCCGAGGATCTCAAGTCGATCATCGGGTTGCGGCCCGGCATCCGCGACATCGCCGGGCTTTCCATGCTGGTGATGCAGCGCGGCGTCCTCTTCCTCGCCGACACCTACATGCATATCGACCCGACGGCCGAGGAAGTGGTCAACATCGCCCTGGAAGCGCGCCAGCACCTCAAGTGCTTCCAGATCGAAGCGCGCGCGGCGCTCCTGAGCTACTCCAATTTCGGTTCGCGCGACGGCCCGACCTCGTTCAAGATGCGCGAAGCCTATGCGCTGCTGAAGGAACGGGCGCCGGACTTCATCGTCGAAGGCGAAATGCAGGGCGACCTGGCCATGGTGCAGGATATCCGCGAACGCTACATCCCGGATTCGATCCTTCAGGGCGAAGCCAATCTGCTGATCTTCCCCAATCTCGAAGCCGCCAACCTGTCGATGACGCTGATCAAGGCGACCAGCAACAGCCTGGCCCTCGGCCCGATCATTCTCGGGCTCAACAAGCCGGCGCATATTCTGGCGCCGTCGGTCACCAGCCGCGGCATCGTCAACATGGCGGCCATTGCCGCCACCGACGCCATCGAACTGGAGGCGGCGAAAGGCTGAAAAGGAAGGCCGGCGACGACACCGTCGGGACGCCGGTCGATACCCGTTATGGTCTGCCGGATTCCGGCCTGCGCCGGAATGACGGTTGTGGAAAGGCGCTCGCCAGATCCTCGGCCGTCACCCGGGCGGAGACCGGGGTGAAGGATTGGCCAGGAACGATGCGATGAGCGGCATTCGCCATGCCGAGCGCTGCGTTTCCATGGCAAAGAGGCAATCCTACTTCGTCTTCAGGGTCGCGCGATCGACGATGCGGCTGCCGTCGACGATCTGGTCGCTCGGATGCAGGATGACGCGTGCGCCCGTGTCGAGACCGCTCTCGACCACGGCGGACTGGCTGTCGCGCGCCCCGAGGGTCAGCTTCTTGAGGCGGGCCACTTCGCCCTGCATGACGTAGCAGGCCCAGTCGCTGCCGTCGCGGAACAGCGCCGCCACCGGCACCAGCACCGCATTGTCGTAACGCGCCACCTCGATGTCGGCGAAGATGCGATAAAGATGCCCCAGGCTCTGCCACATGTCGCGCGGCGAGGTGATGTCGAGGATCACCCGCACCCGCTGTTCGCTGATACCGAGCGCCGAGACCTGGGTGAAGGCGATGGGCTCGACGCGCCGGACCTTTGCCGTCAGCGCGACCGGTTGTCCCCAGCCGGTGATCGTGGCCGTGTCACCGGCCACCACGCGCACGGCATCGGTCGAAACCAGGTCGACGACCAGCTCGAGATCGTGCGGATCGCCGATCATCATCAACTGCGAGCCGGCCGGCAGGGAACGGGCGCTCTCGTTGTCGATTTCGAGCACCTCGCCGTCGACCGGCGCCCTAACGTCGAACTGCGTGCTGCGCCGGTCCTTGCTCGTCGGTTCGATCAGCTGCGCCTGCGCCTGTTCGAGCTGGCGCTGGCGCAGATCGAGCGTGGCCTTGGCGTTTTCGAGCGCCGCGTTGCGGCTGTCGAGTTCGAACGCGGCCTGATCGGCCGCCTGGGCGGTGACCAGACC
Source organism: uncultured Devosiaceae bacterium (assembly GCA_964555575.1). GTDB lineage: Bacteria > Pseudomonadota > Alphaproteobacteria > Rhizobiales > Devosiaceae > JAHJQZ01. Next base: position 16,775 of record CAZKTH010000006.1, read on the forward strand.
ACGGTTGAGCAGGCGCTGCGTGCGTTCAAGCTCGCCCTTCTGATAGGCGACCGCGTTCCGCGCCGCTTCGAGGTCGGCCTTGGCCGAGGTCACCGACGCCTCGGCGGCGCGCACCGAAGCCTCGGCCTCCGCCAGCGCGCGCTCATCGAGGAAACCGCTGAGCTGCGGTACGATGGTGGCCACGATCTGGCCCTTGCTGACGCGATCGCCGACGATCAAGGGAATGCGCTCGACCTCGCCCCCGATCGGGGTCGATACCTTGTAGGTATGCCGGACGCGGGCCACACCCTGGTCGCTGACCGTCACCGACAGCGTGCCGCGCGTGATCGTCGCCAGGTCGACCCCGATCGGCTGCGGTCGGAAGGCCCAGGCGCCGAACACGACGACCGCGGCGGCGATCACCACGATGATCACGAGATTGCGCAGCTTTTTCATGGGTGAATTCCCTTGTTCCGCACCGGGTCAGTCCCTGGTCTTGAGTACGGCGATCATGTCGAGACCGGCGATGCGGCGCTGGACGATGAAGGCCGAAACCAGGGCGGCGATGAGTGTGACCATCGTTGCCCAAGCGTAGCTTGCCCGCGAGATTACCAGCGGAAAGGTGAACAACTCGCTGGAAATGCCCGTCATCATGGCGGCCGAAGCGCCATAGCCGACAAGCCAGCCGAGCGGCAGCGACAATACGGTCAGGATCGCGACCTCGGTCAGCAGCACGATGGAAACCTCGAATTTGGTGAAGCCGAGCACCCTGAGGCTCGCCAGTTCCCGCGCCTGTTCGGACAGCTGGATGCGGGCGGTGTTGTAGACGACCCCGAACACGATGATGACGGCGAGGGTGACGAAGATCGACCGGCTGAAGCCGAGATTTTCGCTTAGCAGATCGCGCAGTTGCTTGAGTGCTACGCGCGACAGGGTGATCGAGGCAATGCCCGGCGTCGCCTTGACCGCCTTGTAGAGCGCGTCGGTCTTGCTGGTGTCGATCATGAGATAGGCGCCGTCGGCATAGTCCGGCTGCCCGAGGGCGCGGTTGAGGGCATTGATCTCCATATCGGCGCCCAGGCCGACGAATTGCTGGACGATGTCCGTCACCGGCAGGATCAGGACCTTGCCGCTACCGTCGAGCAGATGCGCCTCGACCTTGTCGCCGACCCGGGCATCCAGCAGATTCGCCATGGCGGTCGACAGGGCCAGCCCGTCCGGCGGCAACGCCACGGGATCGAGATTCTGGTCGATGACGCGATTGAGGTCGGCGTTGTTGGGTTTGCCCTCGATGGAACCGAGGCGCGAATGCAGCCCGTGATAGAACTTGACCGGGACGTAGCGCATCGGCTCGATCTTGATGACGCCGGGCAGACGCGCGACGCTCTCCAGACCACCCGAAGTGACCGGGTGCGAGAAGATGAGCGTCGCCTGTTCGCGCTGGGCGTGGAAATACTGGGCGTTCAGCATGTAGTCGAGCGAATCCTCGGAAAACAGGCCACTGACCACGAGCCCGGTGGACAGGGAAATGCCGAAAAGGGTCAGGAAGGCCCGAACCGGTCGCCGCATCATCGATCTCAACGCCATGTTGACGCCCTGCGGCAGGAAGCGCGTCACCCCGATCGTGTCGAGAATGAAGCGGCGATAGACCGTCGGGGCAGGGGGGGCCATCGCCACCGCCGGCGACAGCCGCGCCGCCGACAGCACCGCCTGGATCGAGCCGAGCACCGCCGCCGCGAATGCCGCGATTCCCGAAATCGCATAGGTATCCGGGCTGATCTGGAACAGAAGAAAGGGGAATTTGTAGTACTCGGCATACACCACCGCCATGCCGCGCGTTGCCCAGGCCCCCGCCACCCAGCCGATCGCCACGCCGGCCGACGCGATCAGAAGCGACAGCTTGACGTAGTGCCAGGCGATCGCCACCGGTCCGTAGCCGAGCGCCTTCAGCAGGCCGATCTGCTCGCGTTCGAGCGCCACGAGCCGCGCCAGCGTCATGTTGACCAGGAACGCCGCCACGCCGAGAAAGATCGGCGGCAGCACGGCGCTCATTCCTTCGAGCTGGATCAGTTCGGAATCGAGGAAGGCGTAGGAGACCTGCTGCGCCCGTCCATAGGCGCCAGTGCCACCATAGGGCTTCAGAAGCGTGTCGACCTGTTCGATCACCGCCTTTTCGCTGGCACCGCGCGCCAGCTTGAGGGTCAGCGAATTGAAGGCGCCCTTGAGCCCGAAGATGGCCGAGGCCTCGTCGTAGCGCATCCAGATGATGCCGAACCGGTGATTGTCGGGAACGAGCTGGCCCGGTCCGATCGAATAGATGTATTCCGGCGACAGCACGATGCCGGAAATGGTCAGTGTCCTTTTGACCCCGTCCATGGTGGCCGAGAAGGTGTCGCCGGGCTTGAAATGATTGGCCTGGGCAAAGGCCTGGGAGATGGCAACCGCGTCGGACCTGCCCGGTTGGGGCAATGCCCCGTCCATGATCACCAACCGGTTGAGGCGCGGCTGGCCCTGATTGGGAATGGACAGGACCTGGCCGCTGGCCGGCTCGACGAGACCGGGGATGTCGAGAATGGCGGTCGCCTGCACCCGCGCGTCGGCGATGGAGACGCCGGGGATGTCCTCGATTCGGCCTAAAAGGCTGTTGGGGACGCGTACGGCGGTGGCGAAGACGTCGGCGAAGGCATAGCGGTCGTAATAGGCGGCGCGGGTGTCGTAGAGGGCGCGATAGGTGCCGATGCCGACCAGAAGCGTCATCACCCCGGCTGCCGCCACCAGGGCGATGGCCAGTGCCTGGGCCCAGAGCCGGCGGAAATCGCGTACGAGCTTCCTGTCGAGGGCGCTCACCACGATACCTCGGAGGGGCGGACGCGATGGGCGTTTTCCTTGTGGTCGGTGATGCGGCCGTCGGCCATGAACAGGACGCGATGGGCGATGCGCTGGATTTCGGCGTTGTGGGTGATGATTGCCGTCGTCGTGCCGAGATCGCTGTTGATCTCGGTCAGCGCCTCGAGAACGGTGACGCCGGTGGTGCTGTCGAGCGCCCCGGTCGGCTCGTCGCACAACAGCACGTTGGGGCGCTTGGCGATGGCGCGGGCGATGGCGACGCGCTGTTGCTCGCCACCCGACATCTGCGCCGGGAAATGGTCCATGCGCTGGCGCAGGCCCACCCGTTCCAGTGCTTCGGCCGCCGGCATCGGATTGCGGGCGATTTCGGTGACCAGAGCCACGTTCTCGCGCGCCGTCAGGCTGGGGACGAGATTGTAGAACTGGAAGACGAAGCCGACATGGTCACGGCGGAAGCGGGTCAGGCCATTGTCGCTCAGACGCGTCAGTTCGGTGTCGCGGAAAAAGGCCTTGCCGGAGGTGGCGGAATCGAGTCCGCCGAGAATGTTCAGAAGGGTCGACTTGCCGGAACCCGAATGGCCGAGCAGAACCGTGATCTCGCCGCCCGGCAGGCTCAGATCGACGCCGCGCAGGGCGTAGACGGCCGTTTCGCCACTGCCGTAGGTCTTGGTTAACTGCTCGGTACGGAAAGCCAGTTCGGCCATCCTGCCCCCGCAAAGCTTTGTTCCGTAAGAACGCTAGGGGATATGGGAGGCCATGGCAAAAGATCAAGGCTTGACCGGGAATGGGCACCGGAAACCTTGTCGCATCTTTCTTTCTTCACATCATGGGTATATCAACGCGCAGAATCTTCCCCCCCTTCAGAAAACCCAAGGAAACAGCGATGTCAGCCATTATCGATGTCCACGCGCGCCAGATTTTCGACAGCCGCGGCAACCCCACCGTCGAAGTGGACGTGCTGCTCGATGACGGCAGTTTTGGACGCGCCGCCGTACCGTCCGGCGCCTCGACCGGCGTCCACGAGGCCGTGGAACTGCGCGACGGCGGTACCGAATACATGGGCAAGGGCGTCACCAATGCCGTCGAGAACGTCAACGACGCCATCGCCGACGAAATCCAGGGTATGGATGCGCTCGACCAGATCAGCATTGACCAGGCGATGATCGAACTCGACGGCACGCCAAATAAGGGACGCCTCGGCGCCAATGCCATTCTCGGCGTGTCGCTCGCCGTCGCCAAGGCCGCCGCCGAAGCCTCGGAACTGCCGCTCTACCGCTATATCGGCGGCACCAGCGCCCGCACCCTGCCGGTGCCGATGATGAACATCGTCAATGGTGGCGTGCATGCCGACAACCCGATCGACATCCAGGAATTCATGATCGCCCCGATCGGCGCAGACTCGGTCGCCGAGGCGGTGCGCATGGGTTCGGAAGTCTTCCACACCCTCAAGAAGGCGCTCGGCGCCAAGGGCCACAACACCAATGTCGGCGACGAGGGCGGTTTCGCGCCCGGCCTCAAATCGGCCGACGAGGCACTCGGCTTCATCGTCGACGCCATCTCCAAGGCCGGCTACACCCCCGGCGAGGACATCTACATCGCCCTCGATCCCGCCTCGAGCGAGTATTTCAAGAACGGCAAGTACGAGATGACCGGCGAAGGCAAGTCCTTCACCTCGGAACAGCATGCCCGCTATCTCGAGGATCTGGCCGACCGCTTCCCGATCTTTTCGATCGAGGACGGCATGGCCGAGGACGACTGGGACGGCTGGAAGATCCTCACCGAGGCGCTCGGTTCCAAGATCCAGCTGGTCGGCGACGATCTGTTCGTCACCAACACCACGCGCCTCGCCTCCGGCATCAAGATGGGCGTCGCCAACTCGATCCTGATCAAGCTCAACCAGATCGGCACCCTGACCGAGACCATCGCGGCGGTCGAGATGGCCCACCGCGCCGCCTACACTTCGGTGGTGTCGCACCGTTCGGGCGAAACCGAGGATGCGACCATCGCCGACTTCGCCGTGGCGCTGAACACCGGGCAGATCAAGACCGGCTCGATGTCGCGCTCCGACCGTCTCGCCAAATACAACCAGCTCATCCGCATCGAGGAACAGCTCGGCAATTCGGCGCTCTATGCCGGCAAGAGCGTGTTGCGGGCGTAGGATCGCAGGCAGAGCCCGATCCTGCTGCCATATCCTGACAATTTTGGGCACGCGGTCCGGATAGGATCGCGTGCCTTTTGCTCCGGAAGCGCATCAGGGGGATTACGATGGGCAAGACCAATGCCGAGTGGCACAAGGCCAATCGGATGCCGAAGAACCCGACTGCGGAACAGCGCATGCTCTGGCATCTCGCCCATCTCAAGAACTGCCAGTGCCGCACCGATCTGCCCCAATCGGTGCTCAAGACCATGCAGGAACGCGGCATTCCGCTGCCCGAGAACTACGCGCCCATGGGGAAGCTCAAGTAGAAGCCCGAACCGGGCTTTCGAGATCGCGTCGGGGGACGAAACGGCTCGGTGCGTTAGCTCTCGTTAACCATTCGATTGCTATAGTTAACAAGTTGCAAACATCATTTCGCACCATCGATTCCGCTTCGGTGCGCTGAAGGCTCACTATGGCTACCATCCAAGACGACCCGCATGTTTTCGTTCGCATCGCCCTGACCTTTGCCGCCATTGTCGGCACACTCGTGCTTGCCATGATCCCGCCTGTCGATGCCTTCTGGGTGTCGGGGCAGGCGAGCGACAACACGGACCTCAGCTACCGCGCCGTCGTCAACGACAGCGGCGGTGGCGAGCGCATCGAACTCAACTGCATCCCGTCCGGCCAGGCCTTTCGCGCCCTCAGCTGGAATGCCGCCGTCAAGCAGGTGCCGGTTGACGAGGCGCTGATCCTGAGATTTGTCGTCGATGGATCGCAAAGCTTTGCGGCGCCGGCCCGTTTCGGGAGTCTCGACAGGGGCTGGGGCGCCGCCGAACTCGACACGCCCGAAATCCTCGGCCCCCTGAGCGAAGCGCTGGTCACGGGCAGCGACAGCCTCGCGGTCGAAGCCGTCCAACGTGGCGCCGTGCTGACCAGGGCGCTGTTCGACATGGACGCGGCGTCCGGCAACATCGTCCGCTACCGCAACTATTGCCGCCTGTAGCCGGCGGTCCGTTGCAGGATCGGTCGATCCATGCCGCTTGGCCACGCGTCATGGACTTGTTATGTTCGCACGCAAGGAATCAAGGGGGCGATATGGGTCGGGTTGCGCAATGGCTTGCCTTCGGAATTGCGGGGGTAGTCCTGGCGACGCCCGCCTTTGCCGGCTGGACCGGCAAGCCGATCAATGACGGCCACGGCCACCGCTATTTCCTGATGAGTGCCGAGACCGCAAAGACGCGGGCCGAAATCTTCTGCGGTCCCTCCGGCACGGTCAATTTCTCGCTCATCTGGCCGGACCGGAGCCATCGCGACGCCGCCGACAAGGGCGAGCCGGTCGACATGCGCCTCTCAACCGATGCCGGCACGGATTTTGCGGCCGAATCCTACTACTGGGCTTCCGGCATGGGGCGGCTCGTTCTCGACTACGGCAATCCCATGCAGGTGCGCAGCATCGTCGAGGCCCTGAAACAACCCGATGCCGGGCTGACCGTCTCGGTCGACGACAAGGCCAACGGCATCGAAAAGACCGCCTATTTCGACAGCGAAGGCGCCGCCGACGCCGCTACCGCCTTTCTCGCCTGGTGCCCGGTCGCCAATTAGGCGCACCGGTCCCGCCTGTCTTGCTTCCTGCCGTTCGGCGGACTTGCCAAAGCCTTTCGTCGATCCCGCTTTCACCGTAGCGCAACCCCGCATTAACGCTGCCATGCGAGGATTGCCGGAAGTGCCGCGATGAGGACCCATGCCAACCCGCCTCAAAAAACCCTCCGTTCTCAAGCAATTGGCCATGACCGCTGCGCTCGCCGGCTTTCTGGTCTATCTCGGGGCCAATGCGGTTACCGGCCAGTACGGTCTTGTCGGCCAGGATGCGATGCGCGACGAGGTGGCGGCGCTCGAAGCCAGGAGCGCCACGCTTCAGGCCGAGATCGACGCGCTCAGGCATCGTTTGTCGCTGCTCGATCCCACCGCCCTCGATCCCGACCTGTTGAGCGAACGGGCCCATGCCCTTTTGTCGATGCTTCCGCCCGAGGACTTCGTGCTGCTCGACGGCAAGCACAACAAGCATTAGCTCAATTCCAGATAATTCCGTACCGTAACCATATTCGCGTTAATTCAATATTTCTGGAATGATTTCAAACTCTAGGCTCCAATCCGGCAATTCGCTGCCACTCTTGCGCTTTGGCCTTGTTGGGGCCATCTTGGCATTCTAACCCCTTACTTGCAGAGCCCTTCAGAAGGGCTCCGCGGCATTTGGAGCCGGCTCGCGTTTCCGTCAGGTTGAGGACGGCCTCCAAATTTCTTTTTACCGCGTTTCCGTGCGGCGGATCGGCATGCGCTTCGCCAGGATACGCACTTTTGGAGGCGATTCATGGCGCGCAAACCTGCTGCCACCAAATCGGCCGGGACGAGAAGCGCGACCCGGAAATCGGCTTCGACCCGTTCGAACTTTCCCGAATTCAGCAAGGACGAGGAGCTGTTCGCCTTTCGCGACATGCTCCTCATTCGCCGCTTCGAGGAAAAGGCCGGCCAGATGTACGGCATGGGCCTGATCGGGGGCTTCTGTCACCTCTATATCGGCCAGGAGGCGGTCGTGACCGGGGTCAAGATGGCCAGCAAGGAAGGCGACACCCAGATCACCGGCTATCGCGATCACGGCCACATGCTCGCCATGGGGCTCGATCCCAAGGGCGTCATGGCCGAACTGACCGGGCGCAAGGGCGGGCTGTCCAAGGGCAAGGGCGGCTCGATGCACATGTTCTCGATCGACCACCGCTTCTATGGCGGCAATGGCATCGTCGGTGCCCAGGTGAGCCTTGGCACCGGACTGGCGCTCGCCGCCCAGTACAAGGGCGAGGACAGCGTCTCGCTGGTCTATTTCGGCGACGGCGCGGCCAACCAGGGCCAGGTCTACGAAAGCTTCAACATCGCAAAGCTGTGGAACCTGCCGGTCGTCTACATCATCGAGAACAACAAATACGCCATGGGCACCTCGATCGATCGCGCCTCGGCCCAGACCGATCTTTCCCAGCGCGGCCTGAGTTTCGGCATTCCCGGCGAGCAGGTCGACGGCATGGATGTCCGCGCCGTGCGCGAGGCGGCCGGGCGCGCCATCGCCCATGCCCGCGACGGCAAGGGGCCGTACATCCTTGAAATGCTGACCTACCGCTATCGCGGCCATTCCATGTCCGACCCGGCCAAGTACCGTTCCAAGGACGAGGTGCAGACCATGCGGGCCGAACGCGACCCGATCGAACAGGTCCGCCATCGCCTCATCGACAAGGGCTGGGCCACCGAGGATGCGCTCAAGGAGATCGAGAAGGAGGTCCGGGCCATCATCACCGAGGCGGCCGATTTCGCCACCAACGATCCCGAGCCGGATGCCTCCGAACTCTATACCGACATAGTCCTCGCCTGAGAACCGGCCGAAGATAATTCCAGGAGTTTTGCCAAAATGCCGATCGACATTCTGATGCCGGCGCTGTCGCCGACCATGGAAGAGGGCACGCTCAGCAAATGGCTGGTCAAGGAAGGTGATTCCGTCGGCCCCGGCGACGTCATCGCCGAGATCGAGACCGACAAGGCGACCATGGAGGTCGAGGCGGTCGACCAAGGCGTTGTCGGCAAGCTCGTCGTCCCCGAGGGCACCGAAGAGGTCAAGGTCAACGCCGTCATCGCCGTACTGCTCGAAGAGGGCGAGAGCGCCGCGGATCTGCCCTCGTCCTTCGAGGCTCCGGCGGCAGGCGCCTTCGCACCTCAGGATGAGGGCAAGACGCAAGCCGCCCCCGAGCCTCACCCTGAGGCGGCAGCGGAGCGACCCTCGAAGGGTGAGGCGGCCCCGGCCGCGCCGACAATGGTTGCCGCCGCCGATCCCGACATCCCCGAAGGTACGGAAATGGTCGAGATGACGGTGCGTCAGGCGCTCAACGAGGCCATGGCCGAGGAGATGCGCAAGGACGAGACCATCTTCCTCATGGGCGAGGAAGTGGCGCAGTATCAGGGTGCCTACAAGGTTTCCCAGGGATTGCTGCAGGAATTCGGCGACAAGCGCGTCATCGACACCCCGATCACCGAGCACGGCTTTGCCGGCATCGGTGTCGGCGCCGCCTTTGCGGGCCTCAAGCCCATCGTCGAGTTCATGACCTTCAACTTCGCCATGCAGGCGATCGACCAGATCATCAACTCGGCCGCCAAGCAGCTCTACATGTCGGGCGGCCAGGTGCATGTGCCGATCGTCTTCCGCGGCCCCAACGGCGCCGCCTCGCGCGTCGCCGCCCAGCACTCCCAGGACTACACGGCCTGGTATTCCCATGTGCCGGGCCTGACCGTCATCGCGCCCTACAGCGCCGCCGACGCCAAGGGCTTGCTGAAGGCGGCGATCCGCTCGTCCAATCCGGTCGTCTTCCTCGAAAACGAACTGCTTTACGGCCATTCCTTCGAAGTGCCGAAACTCGACGACTACGTGTTGCCGATCGGCAAGGCACGGATCGTACGGCCCGGCAGGGACGTCACCGTGGTCTCGTTCTCGGCCGGGATGAAATATGCCACCGAGGCGACCGAAAAGCTCGTCGCCGCCGGGGTCGACGTCGAGCTGATCGACCTTCGCACCCTTCGTCCGATGGACACCCAGACGATCATCGAGAGTGTCAAGAAGACCGGCCGCTGCGTTACCGTCGAGGAAGGCTGGCCGCAGGGCGGCATCGGCGCCGAGATTGCGTCGCTCTTGATGACCGAGGCATTCGACTATCTCGATGCTCCGGTCACACGCGTCACCGGCAAGGACGTGCCGATGCCCTACGCCGCCAATCTCGAAAAGCTGGCGCTGCCGAGCGTCGACGAGGTCATCGCGGCGGTCAATGCCGTGACCTACAGGAGCTGAGGCCATGCCGACCCAGGAAGACCTCGACAAAAGGTTCCTCGACGCCGCCTACGAGGAGGCCCAAAAGGGGCTCGGCGAGGGTGGCATTCCGATCGGTTCGGTGCTGGTGCGCAATGGCGAGATCATCGGGCGCGGGCACAATCGTCGGGTGCAGAAGGGTGATCCGATCCTTCACGGCGAGATGGACGCGATCCAGAACGCCGGTCGGCAGAAGACCTACAAGGACGTGACCTGCTACACGACGCTTTCGCCCTGCATGATGTGCACCGGCACCATCATCCAGTTCGGCATTTCGCGCGTCGTCGTGGCCGAATCCGAGAATTTCAAGGGTTATCAGGACGTCCTAAGCCTCGCCGGCGTCGACGTCAGGGACTATCACGAAGCCCGCTGCACCCACATGATGGCCGACTTCATCAAGAACAATCCCTCGCTCTGGGACGAGGATATCGGAGAATAGGCGATGAGCATCAACATCACCATGCCGGCCCTCAGCCCGACGATGGAGGAGGGGTCGCTGACCAAATGGCTGGTCAAGGAAGGCGACAGCGTCTCACCCGGCGACGTCATCGCCGAAATCGAGACCGACAAGGCGACCATGGAGGTCGAGGCGGTCGATGAGGGCGTCATCGGCAGGATCGTCGTTGCCGAGGGCAGCGAGGACGTCAAGGTCAATTCGGTCATCGCCGTACTGCTCGAAGAGGGCGAAAGCACCGACGATATCGGCGATATCGCTGCCGCGCCGGCGCCCGCGCCGAAGGCCGAGGAAAAGACCCCCTCATCCGGTCCTTCGGACCACCTTCTCCCTCAAGGGGAGAAGGAAAAAGCGGTCGCCGCAGACTCGGGTTCCCCCTCTCCCCTCGTGGGAGAGGGTGGCGCGCGGAGCGCGACGGGTGAGGGGCGCGGCGACGGCAAGCGCGTCTTTGCCTCGCCCTTGGCCCGTCGCCTCGCCAGGGATGCCGGCATCGACGTCTCCGCTCTGGTCGGTTCCGGCCCCAGGGGCCGCGTCGTCAAGGCCGATGTCGAAAAGGCCAGGATCGAAGGCGTGCCGCAAAAAGCCGCGACCGCCGCTGCGCCCACGGCCGCCGTGCCGGCGGCGATGGACCCGAGCGGGCTTTACGAACAGGGCAGTTTCGAGGCGGTCAAGAACGACGGCATGCGCAAGGTGGTCGCCGCCCGCCTGGCCGAGGCGGCGCGCGACATCCCGCATTTCTTCATTTCCGCCGATATCAGGATCGACGCCCTGATGGCGGCAAGGGCCGAGATCAACGCCGCCGCCCCCAAGGACGGCGACGGCAAGCCGGACTACAAGATTTCGCTCAACGATTTCGTCATGAAGGCCTGGGCTCTGGCGCTCATGCGGGTGCCCAAGGCCAATGCCACCTGGGCCGGCAATGCGATCTATTATCACCGGCATGCCGACGTGGCCGTGGCGGTCGCCGTCGAGGGCGGCCTGTTCACCCCGGTGGTCAAGGCCTGCGAGACCAAATCGCTGCGCGAGATTTCCGCCGAGGTCAAGGACCTCGCCACCCGCGCCAAGACCAAGAGGCTCGCCCCGCACGAATATGTCGGCGGCACCACCGCGGTCTCCAATCTCGGCATGTACGGGGTGACCTATTTCACCTCGATCATCAACCCGCCGCACGGCACCATCATCTCGATCGGCGCCGGCGAGGAGCGGGTCTACCCGGACAAGGGCGAGATCAGGATCGGCACCTTCATGACCGTCAGCCTCAGCTGCGACCACCGCACCGTCGACGGGGCGCTCGGGGCGCAGCTTCTGGCGGTATTCAGGAAGCTCATTGAAAACCCCGTGATGATGCTGGTGTGAGGCCCGATATGAAAACCATCCTTTGCTTCGGCGACAGCCTGACCTACGGCACCAAGCCGGACGGCACCGGCCGCCACGCCCATGAAGACCGCTGGCCGACGGTGCTCGGCGAGGGTCTCGGGCACGACAGGGTCCGCATCATCGCGGAAGGCCTTGGCGGCCGCACCACTTCGTTCGACGATTTCTCGGCGCTGGCCGACCGCAACGGCACCCGTTTGCTGCCGACGCTGCTGGCCAGCCACAATCCGCTCGACGCCGTGGTCATCATGCTCGGCACCAACGATCTCAAGACCTATCTCAACGGTTCCGCCCTGGCCGCCGCCATGGGCATGAAGCGTCTGGTCGAGATCATCCGCACCTTCCCTTATGACGTCGATGCCGGCGTACCCAAGATCGTTCTGGTGTCGCCGCCTTTCTGCGTACCGACCGAACACGCCGATTTGTCGCCGATGTTCGAACATGGACTGACCGAGTGCCGCGAGATGGCGCCCCATTACCGGCGCATCGCCAGCGAACTCGAATGCGCCTTTTTCGATGCCGCGACGGTCGCCACGGCATCTTCGCTTGACGGCGTACATCTCGATGCGGCAAACAGCCGCGCCATTGGCACCGCCTTGGCGCCGGTCGTACGGGATGTTCTCGGTCTCTAGCGCGGAGATCTCCCGAAGCGGCGGCGCACGGCATCAGGACACGACAGGGAAAGCCGGCCAGAGGGGCGGTTGCATCGGACAAGGGAAGAGATTGATGACGTACATGCTGCACGAGCTCGGCGAGGACTTTCCCCAGTTCAAGGAACGCATGCAGTTGCTCAGGGTCGCCGACCCGCATTTCTCCGAGCTCTATAACGAGTATCACGAGGTCAACCAGGCGGTTCTGAGGGCCGAATCCGAAGAAGAGCCGACCAGCGACGACCATCTCAACGCCCTGCGCCATCGGCGGGTGCAGCTCAAGGACGAAATCTATGCGCTGCTGACGTCCGACTGATCGGCGTCGGGGTGGCCACAAGCGAGGACTTCATGGCTGACACATATGATCTGATTGTCATCGGTTCCGGCCCCGGCGGCTATATCGCCGCCATCCGCGCCGCCCAGCTTGGCCTCAGGACCGCCATCGTCGAACGCGAGCACATGGGCGGCATCTGCCTCAACTGGGGCTGCATCCCCACCAAGGCGCTGCTGAGGTCGGCCGAAGTCTATTCGCATATCGTCCACGCCGCCGATTACGGCATCAAGGCAGAAAAATACTCGGCCGACGTCGAAGCCATCGTCACCCGTTCGCGCGGCGTCACCAGGCAGATGTCGAACGGCGTCGGCTTCCTGATGAAAAAGAACAAGGTCGACGTCATCTGGGGCGAGGCGGTGCTGACCGGGGCCGGCGAGGTCACGGTCTCCGAGACCAGGAAAGCGGCGGTCGAGCCGCAGAACCCGAAACCCAAGGGCGTCCTGCCGACCGGCACCTACCAGGCGAAAAACATCATCGTAGCGACCGGTGCCCGCCCGCGCGTCCTTGGCGGCATCGAGCCGGACGGCGATCGCATCTGGACCTATTTCGAGGCGATGAAGCCGAAGGTCCTGCCCAAATCGCTGCTGGTCATGGGCTCGGGCGCCATCGGCATCGAGTTCGCCTCGTTCTACAGGAGCCTCGGCGTCGAGGTGACGGTGGTCGAACTCTTGCCGCAGATCATGCCGGTCGAGGACGCCGAGATCGCCGCCGTGGCCCGCAAGCGCTTCGAAAAGCGCGGCATCCGTATCCTCGTCGATACCAAGGTCACCAAGGTCGAAAAGCAGAAGACCGGGGTGAAAGCGGAAGTGGTGCTGAAATCGGGCCAGACCGAGACCCTTGCCGCCGAATACCTCATCTCGGCCGTCGGGGTGCAGGGCAATATCGAAAATCTCGGCCTGGAAAAGCTCGGCGTGAAGACGGATCGCGGCTGCATCGTCATCGATGCCCAGTGTCGCACCAATGTTCCCGGCATCTGGGCCATCGGCGACGTCGCCGGTCCGCCCATGCTGGCCCACAAGGCCGAGCACGAGGCAGTGATCGCCGTCGAGGCCATTGCCGGGTTTGCCGAGCACCATCTCGACCGCGGCAAGATTCCGGGCTGCACCTATTGCGAGCCGCAGGTGGCGAGCGTCGGGCTGACCGAAGCCAGGGCGAAGGAAGAGGGGCGCGATATCCGCGTCGGCCGCTTCCCCTTCATCGGCAATGGCAAGGCGGTGGCGCTCGGCGATGCCGACGGCCTGGTCAAGACCATCTTCGACAAAAACACCGGCGAACTGCTCGGCGCCCACATGGTCGGCCCGGAAGTGACCGAACTGATCGAGGGCTTCGTCGTCGCCATGAATCTCGAAACCACCGAGCAGGAACTGATCCACACCATCTTCCCGCACCCCACACTCTCCGAAACAATGAAGGAGAGCGTCCTTGACGCCTACGGCATGGCTCTCAATATCTAGTAGGTTCTGCGGGTACGCCCGCACATCCGAACGGGAGAATGGCTCATGTGGGGCTTAATCATCGCGATCGTCATCGGCGGCGTCGCAGGCTATATCGCCGGATTGATCATGAAGGCCAATCATCCGATCTGGCTGAATGTCGTGCTCGGCATTGTCGGCGCCTTCCTGTTCAATCTGGTCGTCGGGCTGTTCTTCGGCATCGGCGGCGGCAACATGTTGTGGCAGCTGATTGCCGGCATTGTCGGTGCCTGCGCCCTGATCTGGGGCTATCGCGAATACGAAAAGCAGCGGAGCTAGGACCATGCTGCACGCGCTTGTCGTCTGGGCCGTGATCGGACTTGTCGCAGGCTGGCTCGCCAGCCTGTTCCTTGGCGGCAAGGGACTGATCCGCTATATCGTTATCGGCATGCTCGGCTCCGTGGTCGGCGGCTATCTCGTCGTCTTCACCGGCATCACCCTGCCGATCGGCAATTTCTGGATCCGCGAGATCCTCGTCGCCGCGATCGGAGCTGCCGTTGTCATCATCGTGATGCGAATCCTCGGGGGAAGGAACTGACATGTCGCCGGCTCGCAAGACGTTCTTATGGATTTTCGGCCTTTGTACCGCTTTCGGCCTCGCTCTCGGCATCGCCAACATCATTGCGCCCGAAGCGGTAACGGTGACCTGGAACGAACAGAACGTCGAAGGGGTCAATTCGCTCTGGGTCGGCCTGTTTTCCGGAGGCTTTCCCGGCATCCTGTTCGGGCTGATCGGCGCCGGCATCGCGGCGCTCTTCACCCGCAGCAAAAAGAAAAAGGACTAGTTCTCGCCTCATGGTCGTTCTTCTCGACAAGAGCAAAACCGCGCCGCGCCATCCCGAAAAGGCGCACCGGCCGGACAACGAGATTCAGCGCAAGCCCTCCTGGATCAGGGTCAAGGCTCCCGGTTCGCCCACCTATGGCGAAACGCACCGGATCATCCGCGAGCATGGCCTGGTCACCGTCTGCGAGGAGGCCGGCTGCCCCAATATCGGCGAGTGCTGGGAGAAGAAGCACGCCA
>CAZKTH010000007.1:0-30500 GCA_964555575.1 uncultured Devosiaceae bacterium
ATGACCGCAATCGTCTGCATCACAAGACGTGCCAGAGATGGCGTGCCAGGCCCGGTTCCATCCGGCACGGTCCGTTTCAGACGTCCGGAAACATGCTGCGCTATCGTGTCATATCGTCCGGGCGGGCAATACAGAACGAGTTGCGTGCTCCAGTCGCTCTTGAGCAGGATCTGATGCCGGCGTGGCAGAAAACGCGCCCCGGTCAGGGCATCCCAGGACACCCCCCGGAACTCGCCAGCCATGGTCAGAATGCCGGTTCCCGTTGCCGAGAGGCTGCCCACCATTGCACCGATCACAAATGTCAACCGGGACACGGCGCGGGCCCTGTGGTCGGTAACCGCCAGGAACGCACCTTCGTCATTCAGTTCGTAATGCAGCCGAAATCGATTGCCTGTAAGTAGGGTCAGCAGCACCAGTCCGACCAGCAGAAGCCCGACGATCGCAACGGGAAACGCCCACGCTACCATGAGCATCAAATCCCATTCGCGTTCTGGCAGGAAGATGAGTCCGAATATCACCAGAATTGTCAGGTATACAAAAAGCGCAATCATGGAGAGGTCTTTCCAGACCCTCAGGTTGGAAATAACCGAAATATCAGAATCCCATTCGACGCAGTCCACTTTTCCAGAAGCATCGTCTTGAGTGCCCATATTATTAAACAAATCGAAGAACCTGGAAGCTCGATATTCCTGATTTCAGAAAATCAGCAGAATTGTCTTTGGACAAGAGAATAGAACGAACGCCATTTCGTCGTTTGCAGCGAAGAGAATAACCCGCTGGCCGGCTATCGTGGTTCCACCAGAGGGCAACACTCTGAAATGTAGAACGAATTTCGCAGCGTTGCAGGCTGAAGACTCCCGTCAAGATAGTCGGTATCCACCGCGCCTGGTTGCCTGGTTCTGCGACCTCAGGCCGCAACCGGAAATCAAGCCGTATTCTCATCGATCTCATTGCCAGGAACTTGATCGGTGAGAGGTCGCGACGCGATCACGGTCGAGGTCGGGGCGCGAAAATCGGCCTGGATGCCGGATCGGCCCGGTTCCAATGGGAGCAAATAAACACGGCGAAGTGGCATGGATAGTCGGCCAGCCGATGCCGTCCGCAGAACCGTTGCCTGATCAGGCAGGGGCGTACGACTTTCAGCGGCAGTCTCCGCACGAGCAAAGGCCGCGTTCGGGCGCAACCGCAACCTCGGCATCATCGCAACCACCGCCCCTCCCGCGAAGCGGGTTCGTGCATGGGACACAAAGCCAGGCTAATTCACAGGTGGTGCGAACTACCGCTTTGGGCTCAATCGAGCCGTTCATGGTGTTCGTCGCCAATGATTGCGTCGCAGTGTTGCAGACATTGGAGAACGGGTACCAGGCGTCGGGTTTTCACCACTAGGGCATTTTCCGTTCCGATGGAATCAGAACGGAAGCTCCAGGTTGTTGAGTGGTCGCGTTTTCGAACCGGCGAACCGGTATCCACTTCGCCTGAAAACGCTCTAGAGCGGCGCGCGTTCAAGTTGAATCGCTTCGCCACTCTATGTTCTTGTTGTCGCATCGTTTTTTGCGCAAAACCGAGGTCCACTTTTGCGCACGATGCTCTAGAACCCGTGCTTCCGGCAAAAAAGCGATTCCATCACCTTGTGGGACTGAACACCCAGAAAACTCAGGGCTATTCAGTCAGCTCCGTGCCGACACAAGCAGACCGATCATGAGGATCAGCACGGAAGCGGGCAGTGCCCGCGCAAAAGTCGAAACCATCTTTCCCTTTCAGGCATGACAAGCCGGGCGCCGCCTTTTCGCCCAATGCCTAATCGGTCGGATACCAAAGCATCCGGTCAAGCTTGGCGGCCGAGGGCACCGACGCGCGGTGCAGATTGCCGTCGGTATCCGGAAACACCGCATGGTTGATGCGGAAGAAATAGGTGATTGCCGGGTCCGGGCTGTAACAGGACACCGCGCCGGAATTGCCTTCTTCCTCCAGCACCCAGCAATTGTCCTCCACCGAACCCCGGTAATCGGCAAAGGTCGAGCGGCCGATGGTCATGCCGGTCTCGTCGGCAATGCCGTTGCCATAGGCGTCGATGGTGTAGATCGTCTGTTCGCCGACTATCCTGAGCATCAATTCGTCGTTCCTGAAGACCTGCAGCAGCGTCTCGCTCATGCCCTCGGCGGAGATGCGCTTGGCCTTGACGGTGTAGCCCGGCAGGGCAGCGCGCACGACATCGGCATCGAACGAGGTCGTCATGGTCAGCGCTCCGACGCCCTTGTGGTGAACCACAAGCGGCGGCACGCCGTCATCGGCTGCCTGTACCACCATCGCTGCCGCGCCGTCGCGGCCATAAGCCTCCAGCGCGGCACGCGTGCCGGGTCCGGTCAGGCCATCGATCGCCGAGGTGTAATAGCCGGCTGCCGCCAGTTCCGTCTGCACCGGGATCAGGGTTTGCGGACCGAGATTGTCGAGCGCGTCGACCGCGCCGGCCGGATCGGCCTTGGCATATTCCAGCAACAGGCTTGCGGCGGCTTCCGGATTGAACACCTTGCTTTGCTCGTAGTCCTGGACGAAGACCGCGCTGCGATAGCCGTCCATCACGCCGAGACGGCCGGCAGCCACATATTCATCCACCGCCGCAACCGAATCCGTCGGCACGCCGTCACCCTGATCGAGCATGGTGGCAAGCTGGAAATGCGCGTCGCCCGAGCCGGCATCGGCCGCCTGTCTGTAGAGCGTGAACGCCCGTTCCTTGTTGCCGAAATTGTAGGCCGTCATCGCTTTTTCGAACAAGGCTTCGGCCTGCCGCGCATTGCTTTGGCCGGGCTGCCCGTCCTGCCCGGGCGTCGCCGTCTGGCTGCTGGACGCAGAAATCTGGTCGCCTGTTGACGGCATTGCCGGTGTTGCTACCTGATCGGTCGGCGCCGGGGCGGGGCCGGCCGTCGTCCCGCCCATTTGCTGCAATCTGGCCTGGGCTTCGGCCGCATGGTCGCCTTCGGGAAAGCGCTTGAGGTAGTTCTCGAACGCTTCCGGGTCGGTGCGGTCCGAAATCATCATCCAGTAGGTCGCCTCCAACTCGTCCGCCCGGGCGGAGGCGGCCACGACCGGAACGACCGCCAGAACAGCCCCGATCATCAGTGCAGTCATGGTCTTTCCCACAATCGTGCTCATCGCGATGCGCTCCATTCTCCGAGGTCCTCGAAATAGTCGTTGCCGCCCCGCCACTGGCCGCTCAGGGTGTCGCCCGCGAGGATGCCGGTCACCGATCCGTCGAGCGGCTCGTTGAACGTGCCATTTTCCTTGCCGTCCTCGTCGAGGTACTGACCGCTGATCGCACCGCTCCAGGACGCGGCAAGCACGCCCGTCCTGGGATCGAGCGTCCCCATGACGGCGCCGGAAATGGTGCCGCGCTGACCTTGCGCCGCGAACGAACCGCCGATCGAGCCGGTCACGCTGGAGCCCGCGACACTCAGGCGGATCTCGCCGCCATTGGCCGCGCCGGTGAACTGCCCGGAGAAAACACCGTCGTTCTTGGCATTGCTGTCGTGCACCGTCGGCCGGGTGATCCGGGACGCAACACTGTCCATCGACCACAACGTGATCTCGACGGCCCTGACCTCGCCCGTGGCGATGATGGTGAAGGCATGCGAGGCGCCCTTGATCAGATTGACGCGGTCGGCGCCGGCGATCACCCCGCCGCTCCTGTAGTCTCCGACCGGCTCGGCAAACACGTGTATGTCGAATGCGGCGCTCTGGTAGGTTTCGGTCACGTTGAGCGTGAACACCGTCCGGTCATCGTCCGCCCTGGCCTCGATCGCCCATTTTATGCCGGCGAGCTCGGCGTGATCGGGCGAAAAGTCATCCGCCTGCGGCGCGTCCGTCGCGTCGACGGCCGGCTGATCATCGGCAGGCGGTGCGTCGGCCACGACAGGGGGCTTGGGCGGCGCCTTGCCGCAAAGCTCCTTGACGTAATCGTCCTCGGGCGGCGGCGTGTAGTAGGGCAGGTCGGTCGTGCCGGTGCCGAACCAGGCCGCGCACAGCGCCACGCGGCGTTCTTCCATTTCCCTTTTCTTGCGGGCGGCGTCTTCGGCGTCCTTCCTGGCCTGCTCCGCCCTGGCGGCGGCTTCCTTTGCCAGCCGTACCTTTTGGGCGGCAACCCGGTCCTCTTCGAGCATTTGCGCCGTCTTCATCGCGGTCCTGGTCGCCTTGTCATAGACCGCCTGCAGCTTGTCGTAGGTCCGGTCGGCACCCTGAAGCCCGAAATGGTCGCACAGCATCTCGAAATCGTGCTTGCCCTTCATCAGCTGCCACAGGATCTGCACCCATTCCGCGTCCGTGCGCTTGCCGCCGATGTTCTGCTCGAGAAAGCCGCGCAGCGGGCCATTCATCGCCCGGTCGAGCGTGACACGCGCGAACTCGTCCGGTCGCTCGTTCGCCCATTCGCCGCCGAGTCGCTCCTCCAGTTTCTGATAGGTGCTCGCATAGCGGGCATCGCCGAAATACTTGATCGCCCAGTCGCCGAGGGCGCTGCCGAGCTGACCCATGGCGTACATCTGTCCGACCACGGGGATCTCGCCAATCAGCTTCTCACCGAGTTGGCGCATCGCGGCATGGCTGGCACCGTCATAATCGCCGGCCGCAACCTTGCGGCCGATCTCGTCGGCGGTGCGCTGGTCAAGATGGTCTTCCAGCGCCCTGGGTGAACTCTTGCCGATTGCCGCAAGGAAATTGGCGGCAATGCCCGCATAGTCGGGCGCGACGTCAAACTGCGGTGCCGGCGCCGGCATGGCGGGCAACGTGTCGTCGGCCCGGGCGACCGACACGCCTTCTGCGGCGAGCAAAAACAGCGCCGCCAGAAACAACGATGATGGCCGGCGCGTCCTACACCACATTCGCTCCCCTCCCGCCAAAGCGATGATGCCAAAGTGACAATATCAAAATTCCCGGAAATCTGCATTGCCATGATGTCGCTCGACCATGTCGGCCGCGGGCAGGGACGCAAGCGCGGGAAGGGCCCGTTTCGCCGGCTTCTTCCGTGATCTCGCGGGCTCGGGGTCAAGGCGCGGCCTGCGCAGGTCCAGGCTTTGTCGATGCGGTGACAAGGTCGTTGACAGGACGGATTATTTCCGGCGCCGGCGCCGCAACCATGTTACCAACAGCGAAAATGGCATCGGCTTCGGGCATGGCACGGGTGGGATTTTGCGGTGCATCATCCGCGCGGGATGGAAAGCGTCGAACGCTTGCCCGAACCGGGGCAAGCACGCGGGAAAGTGTGAGCATGGGGCATTCTCGATTACCCAGAAAAGATTTCTTCGATCTGCCTGACGGCGTCATCTATCTGGACGGCAATTCGCTGGGTCCGTTGCCCAAGGCTGCCATGCAGGCCGCGACACGGACCATTGTTGCGGAGTGGGGCGGGGAACTGATCGGGGCGTGGAACACCGCCGACTGGATTTCGCTGCCGCAACGCGTCGGATCCCGGATTGCGCCACTGATCGGCGCCCCGGCCGGGTCGGTGGCGACGGGCGATACGCTTTCGATCAAGGTGTTCCAGGCACTGGCCGCCGCGTTGAAGATGCGTCCGCAGAGGAAAGTCATTTTGTCCGACAGCGGCAATTTCCCTTCCGATCTTTACATCGCCGGCGGCCTCACAGACCTGATCGACAAGGGCTACGAACTGAAGACGCCCGCGCCCGACGATGTTGCCGATGCCATAAACGACAGCGTCGCGGCCGTGTTGCTCACCCAGGTCGACTACCGCACGGGACGTTTGCACGACATGGCTGCCATCACGCGTCGTGCCCACGATGCCGGTGCGATCATGATCTGGGATCTGGCGCATTCCGCCGGCGCGCTGCCGATCGATCTCACGGGAAGCAAGGCCGAATTCGCCGTCGGGTGTACCTACAAATATCTCAATGGCGGTCCGGGTGCGCCCGCCTTCATCTATGTCCGGCCGGACCTCGTGGCAGAGGTGAAGCCCGCCCTTGCCGGATGGATGGGACATGATGAACCCTTTGCCATGGAGCTCAGCTACCGGCCGGCAATGTCGACCGAGCGTCTGCGCGTCGGCACGCCGCCAATCGTGCAGCTTTCCATTCTCGATCGGGCGCTCGACGTTTGGGACGGCATCGACATGGCCGACATCCGCGCCGCCTCGATGGCGCTGTCGGAACTGTTCATTGCGGAAGTGGACAAGTCCTGTCCGGAGCTGACCCTGGCTTCGCCGCGTCAGGCGGCCCTCAGAGGCTCGCAGGTCTCCTTCGCATTCGAGCATGGCTATGCGGCGATAAGGGCTTTGATCGACCGCGGAGTCATCGGGGACTTCCGGGCACCCGGCATCATGCGGTTCGGGTTTGCGCCTCTCTATCTCGACAAGGAGGACGTATTGCGTGCTGCCGAGATCGTGAAGGACGTCATCGGCCAACGACTGTGGGACGATGACAAATACAGAAAGCTTACCCGCGTAACCTGAAACGTCCTATTCGTTCTCGTCTGGCGCTGGAATTCGTTCACCCTTCACGCTGTCGGATTGGCAGAGTGCACAGGATTCCGGGTGACCGATGCGTGGCCCGACCGTTGCGGCAGCCGGGAAAAAAACGGGCGCTGCAAGCAGCGCCCGTGCCGTATCTCATTTCAGGTTGACCAGCCAGAAATCCTGCCAGTCCTGCAGGCGGGCATAGTCGTTGTCCAATGTCGCGGAGTTGTTCACATAGAGCTGATCCAGATAGTGGATGATGCCCGATGCTTCGTTTGCCGGCATTTTGGCTGCGCGGTTCGACGAGATCTTGCCGTCGATCAGCTGCGGCGCAATACCCTCTTCGGTCATCATGAAATGCACGAACAGCTTTGCCGCGTTCGGGCTGTTCGTACCGGCGGCGATAACGGCGACCCGGGGGGTCAGCTGGCCAACCCACGGCTTCAAGCCGCCGCAGATGCCGAGGCTGTAGTCGTTCTTCGCCGCATCACGGAAAATGGCCGCACTCATGAAGCCGAGGAAGGGATCGGCCTGCCCCTTGGCACCGACAATAGGTCCAACGTCGGTATCGCTCTTTTCAACCTTGGGGCGATTGGCCGCCAGCCGCTTGACCCATTCGGCGGTGGCGCTCTTTTCCTCCGTTACGAGCGGCTTGCCGAAATAGGCCTCGTAGGCCGCCCGCATCTGGTCGTCGCCATTCTCTTCCATCTGGTTGAACCAGAACATGGTTTCGTTGCGCAGGAGCGGGTCGGGAATACTGATCTTGCCCTTCCACTTCTCGTCGGTGAGCGCCCACACATTGTCGATCGGGCATTTGTCGCCGTAGACCTCGGTATTATAGGCCCAGACCCAGGGGTTGACGCTGGTGATGGCCGGCGACTGATAGTATTCCGGGATATCCTGCTTCAGATCCGGCGGCATCCAGCTGACACCGATGCCCTGGGGAAGAATGTGCGCGGCGACCGACGGCAGATTGCTCATGTTGAACACGTCGGACTGCACGTTTTTGGCTGCCGCCTCGCGCGTGATGACTTCTTCCTGCGCCTGGCCGGAAAGCTTCACGCCGGTGGCCTGAACGCCGTACTTGGCGGTGAAGTTCTCGGCCATGACCTTGATCTTGCCCGTGGCGTCGACAACCGTGATGGGCTGTTCGAGCTTTGCGGCTTCGATCAGCTTTTCCAGAGAATAATCGGCATCCGGAATACCCAACTGGATCTCCTGCGCGGATGCCGAGTTGACGGCAAGCGCGAGCATCACCGATGCGAGCGCAAGCCTTCCGGCTCCCACTCCCTTTTGGCGCAAGTCTGTTGCGATATGATTCATCATTTCCTCCTTGTTGGGATGAATTGCGTCACCGGTCGGCGTTGCGACGTGCGCTAGCCGACCGGAATCCTGCTTCCGTTGGCGTCGAAGACATGAAGATGCCGCTGCTCGGCCCAGAAGCTCAAAAGCTCTCCCGGCTCCAGGCCCGGCTGATCGCCGGCAATGGCGAAAAACTGGCGGGGGCCTGCATTGAGCTCCAGAATCCAGCTGCCTCCGGTGGGCACGACGTCGACCAGTCTCGCTTGCCCGACGGCAGCCTGTTGTCTGGCGTCCGGATCGTCCTTTCGCGCGATGCGGATGTTTTCCGGCCGGATGCCCGCCGACTTCACGATGCCGTTGGCCAGGCCGTGGACCTTGAGGGTCTCGGCCATCCAGTTGTCGAACGGATCCGGATCGGGTTCGTCGAACTCGACGATGTTGATCGGCAAATTGCCGACAAACTCCGCGACAAACCGGTTTGCCGGCCGCTCGTAGATGTCGTCGGGCGAGCCCAGTTGCTGCAGATGCCCGCTATTCATGACGGCGATGTTGGTCGCGAGCGTCATGGCCTCCCATTGATCGTGGGTGACGAAAATGATGGTCGCCTTCGCATCGTGGTGGATGCGCTTCAGTTCGGCCCGCATTTCCAGGCGCAACTTGGCATCGAGATTTGACAAGGGTTCATCGAGCAGGATGACCTCGGGCTCGACCGCAAGAATGCGCGCGAGCGCCACGCGCTGCTGCTGCCCGCCGGACAGCTCCGACGGCAGGCGGGAAAGGTATCCTGCAATGCCCAGCTTTTCGGCGACGCGCTGGATGGTCTGCCGGCTTTCCGCCCCGGATACCTTGCGCAGGTTCAGTCCGAACTCGATGTTGCGCGCCACGCTCATATGCGGCCAAAGCGCGTAATTCTGGAAGACGAAGCCGAGTTCTCGTCGCTCGGACGGCACGAACACGCCCTCTTCGACCGAGTCGAACATGGTCTGGCCGACCACGATCTGTCCGGCCGTGGGATTCTCCAGCCCCGCAATCATGCGAAGTGTCGTGGTCTTTCCGCACCCCGACGGGCCCAGAAGACACAGGAACTCGCCATCGTGGATTTCGAGATTGAGATCCTCGACCGCCTTGAAGCCGCCGCGGCCGAATGACTTTTCCAGGTTGCGAATGCTGACATGCGCCACGCTCAGTTTCCTCCAGTGCTTTCGGAAAGCCCGCCACCACCGATTGTCTGGGCGAGCAGCGTTCCGACCAGCGCCACGGCGCAGATCATCAGGACGACCGCGTTTGCAGCCTGACTGTAGCCATAGTCGACGAGCCGGATTGTGTAGGTGGTCAGAAGATCGGTACCCGGCACGGCGAGCATCACGACCAGGCTCAAACCCTTCACGCCGGAAATGAAGGACAGGACCACACCCGACGTCAGGGCGCTGCGCTGGATCGGGATGACAATCCCGAACATTCGGCGCCACCACCCGGAACCGGCAATCTGCGCGGCCTCCTCGGGTTCCTTGCCCAGTTGCATCATGGCGGAAATGCCCGCCCGCGACGCGAAAGGCATGTGTCCGGCAAGCAATGCCAGGATGAGGATCGCAGGCGTGCCATAAAGCGCCGGGACGGGCCAGCGCGGCACGGCAAACATCGAAAGATAAGCCGCCGCGAAGGCGATGCCAGGGACCAGATATGGCAGGAAGGTGATCTGGCGGAGCAGATTCCCAAGGAAGCGTGAGGGCGACCTGACAACGACGTAGCCGACAAAAAGTCCAAGAAATCCGGCACAGATGGCAGACGAACCCACGATCCACACCGTGTTCCAGGTCGCCATCCAGAACTCGTCCGTCAGCAGGATGCCTTCGGTGAGCGCCGTTGTGTTGAGGTTGTGGCCAGTCCAGAAATCGAGAGTGAAATTGTCCAGGGAAATGATCCCCGGAACGCGCATCACCGTTGTCAGGAAAAGTACCGCGAGCGGCATGACGGCGCCGATCAGAAAGACCGACACGGCAAAGGCGGTCGCCGGAAGACGCCACGCCCCCAGGCGATTGCGCCGATACATGGCGCCCTTCGTGCCAATGGTGACGAAGCGCTTTGCCTCCTTGAGCAGACGGATGTCGATGAGGACCGAGGCGGCGCCAAGCAGAATGATGGCGCCCGCTATGACGGCGGACATGCCCGCTTGCCCGGTGGACAGTGTGCGAAACAGCGAGGTCGCCAGAACGTCGAACCCGACCGGCATGCCGAGGACATAGGTGACGCCGAAGTCGCCCAGACACTTTGCGAAGATCAGGGTTACGGCCGACACGATGGACGGCAGCATCAGGGGCAGGATGATCCTGGTGGCGATGACCATGCGTCCGGCGCCCAGGAGCCTGGCGGCGTCCTCAAGCTGCGAATCCATCTGCCGCAGCGCATTGCCAAACAGCATGATCACGAACGGCGCATAGTGCAGGCCAAGAACGATCGTGATCGGCAGCTGCCCGTAGGCCAGCCAGTCGGGAGGGGCAAAGCCGAGCGTTTCCAGCCAGCCCGGCAGACCGCCGGTGGTGCGGTTCTTGAAAACGCTCACCCAGGCGAGGGCAAAGGTCCAGGACGGAACGATGTAGGGGATCAGGAGCGCAGTCGCGAGCCAGCGCCGACCCCAGATATTGGTGCGGCTGAGCAGCCATCCGAGGCTTCCGCCGATGGCCAGGGCGAGGACGATGACACCCACGGCAACCAGACCCGTATGCACCATGGGCATCCAGAAGACCTTCTGGGCGATGATCGAGGTGAAAGCCCTCTGGAAATAGTAGAGGGTGAATTCGCCCAATAGCTGATGAGCGCGCGACTGATCGGCGAAGTGGACGTGCACGGCGTCCATCAGCAGCAGGATCACCGGCGCCGCGATCAGGTAGGTGAAGACGATCAAGGCAAGCACGGCCAGGGGCGTCGCCGGCTGCGTCAGGGCAACCTTGAGCCGATACACGCGATGGGCACTGCGCGAGGCCCGCCGCGTCGCTGCCAGATTTCTGCTGATGCTCGTATTTCCTATCACCTGACAAACACCCAAATCTTCATCGCTCACGCCCTTGGGGCATGCTGATTTTCTTCTGTCTTTTCTGATGGTTAGCTTACTTTGCCTTGGCAAATTCTAGGGCATGGCCAAGACCTTCTGAGCGTCGCTGCCGCGGGATATCTCCACGATCCGGCGAACAAGCGTCCAGTCCTCGCGATAATCGACGGGAACAAACCGATCGTCGCCGTTGAACTCTTCTTTCATCTCCGGCGTGAACTTGAAGTCGAAAAAGCAGCGACGCAGATTCGCGGTCAGATCCGGCGTCAGATCATGCGCGTAGGCGAACACCGATGTGGGAAATATCGGCCCCTCATAGATGATCCGGAACGCATCGCGCCTGACCTCTCCCCGCTCCACCATGCGGTCAAAGACGTCGGATGCCACGGCAGCCATGTCATAGTCGCCGCGCTGCACGCCCAGGATCGAGCGGTCGTGACTGCCGGACATGATCGGCGTGTAGTCCTGCCCCGGCACAAGGCCCTCGGAGGGAAACAGAACCAGAGGCGCGAAATTGCCCGAATTGGACGTGGTCGAGGAATGGGCCACGCGCTTTCCCCTGAGATCGGCCAGGGTCTTGAAGGCGCTTTGCGCCCGGACCAGCGCAATCAACCGATAGCCGCGCACGCCATCCGCATCGCCTTTCACGGCGAACGGAACCGCCCCCGCCCCCTCCACGGCAAGCACGGCCGCTCCGGTGGAGAACCCCGCGAAATGCACGCGGCCGCCGCGAAGGGCCCGGATCTCGGCGTCGTTGGACTGCACCGGATAATAGACGATTTGCCGCCCCATGCAGCCGCTCAGGTAACTGGTGAATGGTTTGAACAGATGCGAGTAGACGGCGGGATTCTCGATCGGCGCATAAGCCCATACGAGCGTGGCCGGGTCCCGCCAGTCGCGCGGATCGGCAGGCAGGTCCGCGACCATATCGCCATCGCTGTCGCAATACTCGGATTGCAGCTTTCCGTGCGCATCGCACGAATTACTGTCATATTCTTGCGAAAGAACACTATAGCTATGCGCGCACAAAAAACATAGTACGCATGCCAATAGTATTTGGCACTTCATAACTTCCTCCGAAGTGGCGTTTATTTAAATTTCGCCACTTTCCTGCATTTGCGAGATATGGTACCCAAAACCGCTGTCATAATCCTGTCAGGCCATCTCATGCGGATTTTGCTCATCGAGGATTCGGAGGATATCGCCGAGGCGATCACGGCCAAGCTTTCGCGTGCGGGTCACGTCGTCCGGGCCACCGCCGATGGTCATGATGGCGAAGAGCTTGCGATTTCTGGCGGATTCGAGATCGTCGTGCTCGATATCAACCTGCCCGGCCAGGATGGGTTTGCCGTTCTGAGAGAGATGCGTCGCGCCAAGAACAATACGCCCGTGCTGGTGATAACCGCGCGCAACCAGATCGAGGACAAGATCGGCCTGCTCGACCTTGGCGCCGACGACTACATGGTCAAACCCTTCGACCTGCGCGAACTTGAAGCCCGAATCAGAGCCGTCGTCAGACGGAAGCTCGGCGCGTCCCAGTCGAGCCTGGAAGTGGGCCAACTGATGATCGATCTGGCAACCCGCGCGGTTCTGGTCTCCGGCAAGCCCGCCGATATCGGCAAGCGGGAGTTCGAGGTCCTGGAACTGCTCGCATCGCATTTGGGCCAGATCGTGAGCAAGGACGCTCTGGTTGTCAGGTTGTTCGGCTACGACGACGTGGGCACGCCAAATGCGGTCGAACTTCTGGTCTCGCGGCTGCGAAGAAAGCTCAAGGACAGCGGCGTCGAAATTCTCACGCAGCGCGGCGTGGGCTACATGTTGCGGCTCGAAAACACCTGACATGCAGCGCAAATGGTCGATGCAGTCGAGTTTCCTGGCCAGCACCGGCGTCGTGCTGCTGGTTATCCTCGTCACCCTTTTGTTCGCCATTCGCGGCATCGCCCACAACGCGGCGGAAGATTCCTTCGACCGCGTTCTCGGTGCGGCCGCGCTTTCGATCGTGGATACGGTGGGTTTCGAGGACGGACAGGTCACCGTCGATATCCCCTATTCCTCGTTCACCATTCTCGGCACATCAAAGCTCAACCGCGTCTTTTACAAAGTGGTTGGACCCGACGGAACGCTCGTGACAGGCAGTCCGTTGCTCGGCCTGGACATCAAGCCCGCACACAGTGCCGATCTTCGCCTGTCGGACGGCACGTTCCGCGGCACGCCGATCCGCATAGCTGCCGTCGCGCGCTTCAAGACCAGTGCCAGGGGCGAATTGAGCGGCTGGATCGACGTGATGGTCGCCGAAACCCGGGAAGCACGGGACGCACTTGCCGATCAACTGACCTTCAACGCGGCTTTCCCGGCAATTCTGGTTGCCCTTGTCGCCTTCCTGCTGGTCGTTGTCGCGATTCGACGCGCCTTCGCGCCCCTCAAGGCGATCGAAGCCAATGTAAGGAACCGGACACCCTCGGACGTCAGTCTCATCTCGGAAGAGGTTCCGAGTGAGGTTCTGGCGCTCGTTCGGGCATTGAACGAGTTCATTTCCCGGTTTTCCTCGACGCTGGAAAGCCTGAAGCTGGTCACTGCCGATGCCGCGCATCAGCTCAGAACGCCTATTGCCGCGCTTCGCGCCTTGTCGGAGGTGGCGATCGAGGAAGCACCGGAAGGGGTGATCCGCCGCAGGCTGCAGAGAATTCATGCAAATTCCGTCCACGCGACAAACCTCGCCAATCAGCTTTTGTCCGAGGCCACGGTCGCGCATCGCCTCGAAAGCCGCGATTGGGGGCACTTCGACCTGTGCGCCAAAGTCGAGGAGGTGCTCGCCACGATCGCCAAGGAGAAGCCGGACGAGCAGGTCGCCCGTATCAGCTATGCTCGAGGCGGGCCGAGCCTTCTCATTCATGGCGAGGCTGTTTCGGTGCGCGAATTGATACGCAATCTCGTCGAAAACGCCCTGGTTCACACGTCTGGCCCGATCGAGATCGTCACACAGAAAACAGGGAACCTCGCCATGATGAAGATCTGCGATCGCGGGCCCGGCATCCCTCCGGAACTGGGTGCGAAAGTCTTCGAGCGGTTTGTCAGGGGCGGCAATTCCGGCAACGGATCCGGCCTGGGACTGGCCATCGCCAGGAAGGTTGCCGCAGCCATGGGCGGCACCATCGATCTTAGGGACCGTGACGGTGGCGGTCTGTGCGTCGGAGTCCAGTTGCCGCTTGCGGGCAAGCCCCCGTCCTTGGGGGCACTGGCAGCTTTGTGCGCGGCCTGCACGATCGTTGCGGCAACGGGCATGACTCCGGAACCGGTGTCCGCGCAACAGGCCACATCCAGTCTGGTAGTCTCCTCGCCGCTGGCGACGGAACGCATCGGCCCATTGCTGGAGGCAATGGGCGCGGCCGTTGCGCCGTCGCAAATAGTCTACAAGCAGGTGCCGGAATACCGCATCGTGTCCGACATCGAGATCTCGACGTCCGATGCGGTGGCGGACCTGGTCATCCTGCCAACACCCGATCTGGCAATTCAGCTCGTCAATGATGGCCGGGCCATGCGCTATCCGCTTGCCGCCGAAAGCCCGGAATCGGCGCAGCAGAACTGGCGCAACGAGGTCTACGCCGTCGCCTACGACACCGCCGCCTTCCTGTTCCGTTCGAGTGTCTTCGGGCAGGCCGCGCCGAACAGCCGGCTGGAACTGGCACGCCTGCTCGAGTGGAACTGCGCCGACTATGCGGGGCGGATAGGCTTGGTCAATATCGGCATCGACAGCGTGGGGTATGCGTTCGCTGCGCAAGACTCGCTCAGATCCTCGCTTTTCTGGCGCCTGACCACGGCCCTGGGCGCGGCTCAAGCCAGAATATACGACAATGCCGCCGAACTCGTCGCCGCTTTGGCCGATGGCGACATCGACATTGCCTTCAACGTGCCTGTTTCGTCGGCCCTGCCTGCCCTTGCGGCGGACGCGGATCTCCGCGTCGTCATCCCGGAAGACTACACGATTGCCATGCCGTGGACGGTGTTGATCCCGACCAACGCAGCCAATCCTGAGACGGCCAAAAAAGCACTCGAGTTTCTCGTCGCCACGCCGGGAAAAGCCAGGTTTGCGTCGATCCTGACCGGATCACTGATCAGCCGCCCCACCCAGAGCGTGGGCCTGGGACCCGAATTGCTCGTTTTTCTGGACAGCGCCAAGAAGACACGCTTTCTCGACACATGGTTTCAACTGGTCACGAATTCCAGCTGCCAATAGGACTGAGAACTTACGGTGCTCCAGATTTGTTGCTGCTCGCGGGAGACCTCCGGCAATCTCCCAATTCCGCGACGGAGGAGACGCTCGTGAGCCGGAACCGGCGCGCGGTTGTGCGCAAGCTTCGCATTCTGCCTCACGCCGAAGCGACCGGTCGGCCGGCCAGGCGCGGCAACCGGGGGCAGGTGGCACGATGATGGTTCGCGATGCGGACCGGGATCTGGCCGCGAACGCGCATGTTCGTCTCCGTCGGGCGGGTGAGCGACGCCGTCTCGACGGCGGCCCCGGCGGCAAGCGTATTCCGCAGCGGGGGATCCACCGAGAATCCTCACTTCGGGCCGGGATCGAAATGAGCAGACAGATCTTGTTGCATACAAAAAAATACGTTTGCCGCGACTGCCGGACACCGGGCGCCACGCGAAATCCGTTCCGAATCCGCTTTGATCCGCCGCCTGGCGGGCTGCGTTTGGACTGCGGCAAAATCGCAGCGCCATTTGGTGACAAAAAATGGAAAACAACAATCATAACAAAATGATGACGGAGTGATTGGCGTCCGTGGGAGGAGGATGGCAAAGTTGACGGCGTGGCCCGGCCCCGGCGGCGATCATGCCCGATCCCGACTCCATCGATTTGTTACGGTTGACAACCCGCAAACTTGCATACAACATGCTATTTATGCCTCATACGGTTTGATAAGGCAGGCGCGGTTTGCCGCTGGCGAGCACATGTTTCATCTACGGGTCGTTGCGGGTGTATCGGAAGTCGCTGGGAGGTAGCAGAGGCGAGGAGAAAACTCTGCATGCCCAACTGCTTGGGGCGCTACGGCCGGTGGAGACGAAGCGGTTGACAATATCTCGGCCAGGTGAGGCGATACGGCCGGAAGAAGAATCGAAAATGCAATTCCCGACAGGGAAAGGGAGGAATAAATGAGACTACTGCCATTCGTAAAAAGAACGGCAAGCGGCGTGGCACTCGGTGCCGTCATCGCGGCTGCTGCACTGTCGCTGCCGAGCGTGGCAGTGGCACAGGACTCCAACCCGCCGGCTGCCGCGGCGCTTGGCCCGATCAAGGGCGAAATCCGCTTCAGCTGGTGGGGTGGTCAAAGCCGCAACGAGAAGACCGATCAGATTCTCCAGCTCTTCGAGAAGGACAATCCTGAGGTTTCCGTGGCGCGCGAGAATTCGGACTGGCAACCGCACTGGGACAAGCTGACCATTCAGTCCGCCGCCGGAAATCAGCCCTGCACCATCCAGATGCAGACCCGCTGGCTGGCCACCTATGCCAAGCCGAATATTCTTATGCCGCTTGACGACCTGCTCGCCTCCGGCGCGCTCAATGTCGAGGGCATTGCCAAACCGATCCTCGATTCCAGCCGTGGCGACGATGGCAAGCTCTACATGATCCCGTCCGGGGTGTTCTATTTCGCGCTTTTGTACAACAAGACCATGCTCGAAAATGCCGGTCTGGAAGCGCCGGCGGCCGACTGGACCTGGGGCGACATGGCCCAGATGATCAAGGACGTGGCACCGACACTGCCCAAAGGTGTCAACGCCACCCACAACATGGGCCGCGAGGTCGATGCCTTCGTGAGCTGGGTCCAAAGCCATGGCCAGCCCATGTTCGTGAACGGCAAGGTCGGTTTCGACAAGCAGGTGGTCGTCGACTGGTTCAACTACTGGGAAGAGATGCGCAAGGCCGGCCTGACGGATTCGCCTGAGGAAATGGTCGCCGATAATGGCAGCCTGATCGAAGAATCCAACATCGCCAACGGCCGGACATTCATCACCAACCGGCCCGCCAACCGTATCGACAGCCATCAGAAGGTGATGGACGCGGTGGCACCCGGTTCGGAACTGTCGATGCTGTCCTATCCGCTTGGCGACGACGGCACGCCCGGTTTCGACGTTGGCGCCAACGGCATCGCCATCGGCGCAACCTGCAAGCCCGAGCTTCTGCCGGCTTCGGTGGCCTGGGTGAACTTCTTCACCGAAGATCCGCGTGCCGCCAAGATCTACGAGTCGGACAATGGCGTGGTTGCGGTGGATCGCTTCCAGGTCGAGCAGGCCAACGCGCCCACCACCAGCCGTGGCCAGCGCGAGCAGATCGAGATGTTCCGGAAGGTGGCACCGCTTGCCAAGCCGGTGAACTGGCCCGCGGGCGGATATGGCGCAATGACGGAAACGCTCCAGCGCGGTTATGATGCGGTGGCTTTCGAAACCATGTCGTCCGAGGACGCAGCTGCCCAGTTCATCGATGAACTGAACGGCATGCTGAAGTAATCGACACAAGCCGCAGCGACGCGGAATCCCTCATGGGTTCCGCGTCGCTGGCAGGCCCGGCAAGCGGAGCCGGCAAGGCGCCACAAAAGGCGGACGAGGGCCGGACGAGGCAAGCCCGGGGGAACCAATGAATCTCGATCAAATTCCGCAGGGCGGCACGGCAGGCGCGCCGGACAGAAAACAGCGCACTATTCCGGCGGGCCGCAGGAGTTCTGCGATGAAGCGGGCCGAGAACCGCGCCGGGTACATTTTCCTCACACCTTGGCTGTTCGGCATGTTCGGCATCACCATTCTGCCGATGATCGCCTCGCTGATCCTGTCCTTCACCGATTTCGACATTCTCAACCCGCCGAACTGGGTGGGGTTCGACAACTATATCCGCCTGTTCACGGCCGATCGCCGTTACATCAACGCCATCTGGGTGACGATCCGCTATGTCGGGTTCTCGGTGCCGCTGGTGCTCGCTTTTTCGCTGCTGATCGCCGTGGCACTCAATCGCGGCCTGTCCGGCCTCGCCATCTATCGCTCGCTTTTCTACATTCCGTCGCTTATCGGCGCGAGCGTCGGCATCGGCTTGCTGTGGTACCAGGTCTTCGGCGAACGCGGCGTGTTCAACGATCTGGTCGGCCTGTTCGGCATCCCGCCCAAGGGCTGGGTAACCAATCCCCATTATGCCCTGTGGACGGTCATCGCGCTGCATGTGTGGACCTTCGGCGCGCCGATGGTCATCTTTCTCGCCGCGCTCAGACAGATCCCGGAATCCTATTACGAGGCGGCCTCCATCGACGGTGCCAATGCCTGGCAGCGGTTCTACCGCATCACCCTGCCACTTCTGACGCCGGTGATCTTTTTCAACATGCTGCTCCTGACCATCAACGCCTTCCAGTCGTTCACCCAGGCTTTCGTGGTGTCGCGGGGAACGGGCGGACCGGTCGATTCAACGCTTTTGTACACACTGTATCTGTACCAGAGCGCCTTCCAATACCTGAAGATGGGCTACGGCTCAGCCATGGCCTGGGTACTGCTCGCAGCCATCGCGTTGATGACCGGGTTCATCTTCTGGACTTCGCGTTATTGGGTATTCTATGGCGACGAATGACATTACGACGATCGCTGCTTCGGGTCGCAAGACCTACGATCCGGGACGACTCAAGGCATTCCGACGCAGGAAGGCCGTGCGGCGGGCGCTGGGCCGGCTAGGCCTGCATGCGCTGCTGATCGGCCTTTTGTTCATCATGCTCTATCCGGTGATCTGGATGGTGTTCTCCTCGCTGCGGCCGGAACAGGAGATCTTCGGCGGGCTGGGACTCATTCCTCACACCTGGACCTTGGAGAACTATGTCACCGGCTGGAACCTGTTCGGCGACAAGACCTTCGGGCTGTTCTTCATCAATTCGTTCATCATCTGCGCGCTTGCGATCATCGGCAATCTGGTGTCGTGCTCGATGGCGGCCTACGCGTTCTCCCGGCTCAATTTCAAGATGAAATGGCTGTGGTTCGCCCTGATGCTCGGTTCGATCATGCTGCCGATCCACGCCCAGTTGATCCCGCAATACATCTTCTTTCTCAAGATCGGCTGGGTGAACACCATCCTGCCGCTGGTGGTGCCGAAATTCCTGGCGCACGACGCCTTCTTCGTCTTCCTCATGGTGCAGTTCATGCGTTCGCTGCCACCCGAACTCGAGCACGCAGCCACCATCGACGGCGCCAATTACTGGCAGCGTTACTGGCGGATCATTCTGCCCCTCACGATGCCGGCGCTGGTGACGACGGCGGTGTTTACCTTCATCAACACCTACAACGACTTCTTCTCTCAGCTCATCTACCTCACCGACATCAACAAGATGACGGTGCCAGTAGCACTGCGCCTGTTCATGGACCCGAGCGGGGGCACGTCCTCGTTCGGCGGCCTTTTCGCCATGGTGCTGGTGTCCATCGGCCCGGTGCTCGGGTTCTTCCTCGCATCCCAGCGCCTTCTGGTGCGCGGTATCGCTACGACCGGGCTCAAGTGATGCCAGCCCTGTCGTTCACCTTTCGGAGTTTCTGATGTCCAGCGTTACCTTGCAAAACCTCACCAAAACCTATGCCGGAGGATCGCTGAAGGCAGTCAACGGTCTCGATCTCGAAATCGAGGACGGCGAATTTCTCGTGCTGGTCGGCCCGTCCGGATGCGGCAAGTCGACGGCGCTCAGAATGATCGCCGGTATCGAGGAAATCACCGATGGCGCCGTGTGGATCGGCGACGAGTTCGTCAACGACGTCCATCCCAAGGACCGGGACATCGCCATGGTGTTCCAGAACTACGCCCTTTATCCGCACATGTCGGTGTTCGACAACATTGCCTTTGCGCTGCAGATCGCCAAGGTCCCCAGGACCGAGATCAAAACGCGCGTGGCCGAAGCCGCTCGCATCCTCGAACTCGAGGACTATCTGAAGCGCCGTCCCGGCCAGCTCTCCGGCGGTCAGCGTCAGCGTGTCGCCATGGGGCGCGCCATCGTCCGCAAGCCGGCAGTGTTCCTGATGGACGAACCGCTCAGCAATCTCGATGCCAAGCTGCGCGTGCAGATGCGCGCCGAGATTTCGCGCTTGCAGCACCAGCTGGGCGTGACGACCATCTACGTGACCCATGACCAGGTCGAGGCCATGACCATGGGCGACCGCGTGGCACTGCTGAAGGACGGCGTGCTGCAACAGGTCGGCACACCGACCAAAATCTACAACCGTCCGAAGAACATGTTCGTGGCCGCTTTCATCGGCTCGCCCACCATGAACCTGTACTGGGCCAATTTCGACAGTGGCGCCGGCTCTCTGAAGCTCGGCTCGAACGTGATGAAGATACCCGACGCCGTTCTCGGCGCGCACGCGGCGCTCAGGCATTATGACGGCAAGCGGCTGGTCGTCGGCATGCGTCCCGAGGACATAACCGACGCGGCCACAAGCAGCGAAAGCGAGACATCCGGCCTTATCCGGGCTCGCATCGATCTTGTCGAGGAACTCGGCTCGGACAACATCGTGCACATGGCCATAGACGCCCAGGTTGCCGAGGTGCGCTCCTCGGACAGCCTCGACGAGATCAAGGCCGGAAGCGAGGGCATGAGCCGTTGCGTTGCCCGTTTCTCGGCCAAGAGCCAGCCACGTCTGGACGAACAGGTGTCCGCTCGCATCGATCTGGAAAGACTGCACTTTTTCGATGGCGATACCGGCGACGCCATCCTGGACTGAAACGCCGTCAATCCCTCACTCTGGAAGTCGAAACATGTCAATCAGCAAAGACACTCTGGCTATTCTGCGCAAGGTTCGAACCTCTGATGTCACCGATGCGCTGGATTCGCTCGGGTTCATGAACACCTACGAGATGGACCCGCGTCTGCGGCCGTTGTTTCCGGGCATCTTCTTCGCCGGCATCGCCTCGACCGCGGAGTTCAACACCATCAACCGGCCCGTGCCGCGCATGAGCTACGACGAGTTCGACGACCGGCAGTACAAGCGCAATCCGGACGGCACCACCCATCCCGACGCGCTGTGGCCGGCCGGGCACGAAATGGGCGCGCCCGACGAAGTGCATGTCGTCGACACCAAGCTCAGCCGCTGCGGTCTGCTCGGCTCGAACAACGTGCTCGACGCCAAGATCAAGGGCACGGTCGGCTTCATCATCGATGGTGCCTGCCGCGACAGCGGCGAGTGCATCAACCAGAAGTCGCCGGTGTTCTGCACGGTCCGCTCCATGCGCCACATGGCCGGGCGGCTCGAGCTGGTTTCGGTCAACAAGCCGATCAATTGCGGCGGCGTTCTGGTGCGTCCGGGCGACGGCATCATCGCAGACGACGATGGCATCGTCGTCATCCCGCAAGAGGAAGGGGAGGAAGTCGCCAGGCGCGCCTGGCTGGTGCAGGACAAGGATCGCCGCATGCGCCGCGCCTTTTACGAAAAGCTCGGGATGCCCTTCGACAGCACCGTGGAGATCGAAGAACGGCCCTGGTAATAGCGGCCGCACCCATTCCCGCCCAAGCCATCACTGGCCGGCCCTTTTCGGGGCCGGCCTTTTTCGTTCGTCGGGCCGGGACCAAAACAAGGGCAGGGCACGCCTGCGCCGGACCCGGCTGGAAACGGGGATTACTGGCGGACGAGCCGCAGCCCCCAGTCGCGGTCGTCGGGCCGCTCGGGCAGATGGAGGATCGAGCTGGTCGCCACCGTGACCGGTTCGCCCGGTTCGAGCCATTCGCCGGAACGCGGATCGAACCAGGTTGGCACGTAGCGCCCGCCCTGGCTGACGCCGCGCAGATGCGCCTCGGCAGGCGCGCCCTTCTCGAAATAGACGAGGAACAGGTCGCGCTCGGGCGTGCGGGCACAATAGGCCCAGCCGAAATAGCCGTATCCCGGCCCGGTCTTGTTGGGCACAACCAGATCGACATCGGGTTCGATCGCGTCGAGCCGGTCGCCGGCACCGGCCGCGAACGCGGTGACGTGGCGGATCTGGCTCGCCGAACGCCACCGGAACGCATCCCACATCTTGTAGAGCGCGTCGGGCTCGATCTCGGCGTTCCAGATGCCTTCGGCGCCGTAGATGAAGCCGGCGAAACCGCCGCTGAGGAACGAACCGTAGAGCCCGGAACGGACATAGAATTCGTCGTCCTCGGAATTGGGCTCGACCCTGAGCGGGTAGGGCGTTCCGAGCTGGTGCAGCCCGGCGTAATAGGGTTCGCCGTTGATCGCCGGTTTTTTCTCGGCGTGGAACATCTCGGTCAGATACCAATAGGTATAGTGCTCGCGGACATTGCCCGACTGGTGCAGGTCGATCCACGACTCCGCGCCGAAATTGACATAGGTCGACGGGTTGGGGTTGGCCGACAGCAGGGTGCCGAAAGGCGGCTTGCCATAGCGTGCCAGCATCGGCGCGATGGCGGCGTTGTAGTCCGCCGCCGGAACGGTCTGCTCGTAATAGTCGTAATGGATCGGCGACAGGATGGCGATATTCGCCTGATAGCGCCGGAAGACATATTGCACGTAACGGCCGTAGCTCGTCTCCCAGTCGTGGTATTTCTGCCAGGCCTGTCCCGTGTCGCGCCGCGACACCTCGATGAACGGCACGATGCCAAGGGCATTGAGGGCGTCGATCTTTTTGTCGAGCACCTTGAAATAGTCGGGATTGATGCGGTCGACGTCGGGGAACACGTCCTCGAAGCCCGGCACCTTGCCGGGAAATTCGAACGGCCTGCCCCCCTCGTTGTGCATGTCCTTGGCCGAATTGGTGCCCGGCTGCTTCCAGGCGGCGCGCACCCAGGTGCCATCCTCCATCCGGATGAGCGGCGGTTTGCCGTCATTGGCCCAGGCCGGATGGGCGGCGATCAGCCCGACGCAGTTGAATCCCTGATCGCGCCGGTAGCGGGCATAGTCCTCAAGGCTCGCCTCGGGACCAGGCGTTTGCGACGGCTTTTCGCCCTGCAGCGGGAAGCGATAGCTCGGCACCGACCACCAGGTATCGCCAATCAGGAAGAACGGCGTGCCATCGGCGTATTCGAGGTGGCGGCCATTGGCGGATGTGCGGATCATGCCGCGCCGGTTGGGGTTCTCGTCGCGCTCGGTCCCACGCCACGCGACGGCTTCGAACCGACCCGTTTTGCCCGTAAGGCCGGGGTCGTCGCTGCTGCTGCCGGACACCCATTTCCAGGTTCCCGGGGCCGTCGCGGTGACCCGCACGACGAAGCTGTCGCCTCCGTTCCAGAAGCCATAGGCGCGGCGGGAAAAGCCGGGCCCCTCGAGGTCCACCCAGACTTCGACGTCGGTATAGGGATTGGCATAGGTGCGTTCGGCCGAAAAGCTCAGATCAAGCTTTTCCCAGACATGCAGGGACATTCAGTTCTCCAGGGATGAGGCCATGCTGGCCACGAGGTCGAGGGCGGCCCTGAGGCCGTCGTCGCGTGCTTTGCCGGTACCGGCGATGTCGTAGGCGGTGCCATGGGCAGGGGTCGCCACCGGCACGGTCAGTCCCGCAAGGAGCGTGATGCCCTGACCGAGGCCGATGGCCTTGAGGGCGATCTGCCCCTGATCGTGGAACATGGTGACGATGCCCTCGAACTGACCGGCTAGCGCGCGCGGAAAGATGGTATCCGAGGGAAACGGGCCGTTTATGTCGATGCCTGCTTCCCGGGCGCGGGCAACCGCCGGCGCCAGAAGTTCGATCTCTTCGCGTCCATAGGCGCCACCCTCTCCGGCATGGGGATTGAGAGCGGACATGGCCAGGCGCGGCCGGACATGCCCGCCGCGGCGCATGGCCCCGTCGAGCAGCGCGATGGCGCTGTCGAGGCTGTGGGGTGTCAGACTGGCCGCGACGCTGCCGAGCGGGATGTGCGAGGTCACCCGCGAGGTCCAGAGACTGCCGAGAATGTTGACATCGCCATAAGGCCCGGCGGGTGGCATGAACGCGGCCAGATATTCGAGCTCGTCGCCGGCGCTGTGGCCGGCCTGACGCATGGCCTGCTTGTTAAGCGGGGCGAAGACGATGCCGTCGATTTCGCCAGCCTGCCCCGCCTCGGCGGCAAGGCGAAGCAATATCAGCGATTCGGCACCGGCATCGGTGCTGACCCGCCCGATCGGCTCTACGTCGATATCGGTTGGGTGATCAAGAAGGGCCCAGGTTCCCGCCATGGGCGCGGTGAAGCTGTCGATTTCGGCAATGTCGAGGACGATGCCGCAGGAAGCAGCGCCACGCGCCAGTACCCGCCGGTCGCCGAAAACGACGATCTCGACATCGGGCAGATGATCGATTGCGGCCAATCGTCTGGCCGCAATTTCCGGCCCGACGCCATAGCGGTCGCCGATCAGAAGCGCAATCCTGGGACGGGCGGGCGGAACGGGCATGGCGGCCATGGATGGTCTATTTCCCCTGCCATTGCGGTCTGGACTTGGACATGAAGGCCGCGACGCCGACGCGGAAGTCCTCGCTGCCATAGCAGGTTTCGACAAGGTCGCGGCCATCGCCCGGCCTGCCGTCTGCGATGCGTCCCAGAGCCGACTTGCTGACCTTCATCGTCAGCGGCGCATTTTCGAGAATCCTGGCGACGATCTCCTCGGCGGTGGCATCGAGCGCCTCGGGCTCGCAGACGCGCGACAGGAACCCGGCCTGCGCCGCTTCCTCCGCGCTCAGCATTTCGGCCAGGAGCAACATGCGCTTGGCCCGGCCTTCCCCGAAGCCGGCGACAAGCCGGGCATAGTTGGTCATCGACAGGCAATTGCCGATGGTCTTGGCGATGGGGATGCCGAAACGGGCCCTGGTGCTGGCGATGCGGATGTCGCAATAGGCGGCGGCGCGCAGACCGCCGCCGACGGCCCAGCCGTCGATGATGGCCACGGTCGGCACCTCGATGGTGAGGATGGCGTCGTAGTAGTGGTCCATGTTCGCTTCGTAACGGACCCCGTCCTCGGGCCCCTCGAATTCCGCGAAGCCGGCAATGTCGGTGCCGCTGACGAAAGCCTTGCCGCCAGCGCCGCGAAAGGTGACGACACGGATGTGCGGATCGGCCCGGACCTTGCAGCAGGCGGCCTCCAGTTCGTCATACATCTTGTGGGTCAGGGCATTGTAGGCCTGTGGCCGGTCGAACACGATCGCCGCCACCTCGTCCTCGACCGCAAGGGTCACGCGTCCCTCGTTCGTCATGGTCAAAACGCCTCCGCATCGCTGAGCTGCTGGTACTGGTCGGCAAGGCCGACTTCCGCGAGCACTTCCATGGTGTGCTGTCCGAGAAGGGGTGGCGGCAGCCGCACCCGCGCCGGCGTCTCCGACAGCTTGGCGGCGAATCCCAGAG
The DNA here is from genome assembly GCA_964555575.1 of uncultured Devosiaceae bacterium. Classification (GTDB taxonomy): domain Bacteria; phylum Pseudomonadota; class Alphaproteobacteria; order Rhizobiales; family Devosiaceae; genus JAHJQZ01. Next base: position 25,118 of record CAZKTH010000007.1, read on the forward strand.
CCTTGAACCGACCCTCGACCGGATGGTCGATTTCGATCACCGCCTGGCGCGCACGCGCATGCTCATTTTCGGTCGCGCCGCGATAGTCGTTGATTGGCGCCGCCGGCACGCCGGCATCGAGGAACAGCTGGATCCACGTCTCGGCGGGCCTGGTGCGGAAGATCGGCTTGAGCAGATCGGCCAGTTCCTCGCGGTGCTGCACGCGGTCGATATTGTCGCGATAGCGCGGATTGTCCTTGAGTTCGGGACTGCCGATGACGTCGCAGAAGATCAGCCAGAGCTTCTGGTTGGCGGCGCCGACGACGAATTGCCCCTCCGAACCGGAAAAAGCCTGATAGGGCGCGCTCATGCGGTTGGCGGTGCCGAGCGGGCCCGGCGACTTGCCGGTCGCCCAGAGTTCGGTCGTCTCCCAGACCGACAGGGCCAGTGTGGCGTCAAACAGCGACGTGTCGATGTACTGGCCGCGCCCGCTGTGGCTGCGCCCGATCAACGCACTGAGGATGCCGTAGGCGGCGAACATGCCGGCACCGAGATCGCCGAGCGGGATGCCCGACTTGACCGGCTCGGCGCCGGGCAGACCGGTGGCGCTGACGACCCCGGCCATGGCCTGCGCGATCAGGTCGAATCCGGGGCGCATCGCCCAGGGCCCATCCTGACCGAATCCGGAAATGCTGGCATAGACCAGCCGCGGGTTGATGGCACTCAGCGTCTTGTAGTCGGACGCAAGCCGTGCCGCCACGCCGGGACGGGCGTTCTCGACCACCACGTCGGCCGTCTCGACCAGTCGATGCAGCACCTTCTGTCCGGCTTTGGATTTGAGATTGAGCGTGATGCTGCGCTTGTTGCGGTTGAGCGCCAGAAAACCGGGACTGTCCTCGCCCTTCATGCGAAAGCCCATCGACCGGCGTGTCTGATCTCCAACCTTGGGTGGCTCGATCTTGATGACGTCGGCGCCCATGTCGCCGAGCAGCATGCAGCAGAACGGACCTGCCATGACCTGCGACATATCAAGCACGCGCAGCCCGCTCAATGGCGCAGCGCCCGCGGTTTTGCCCGCCGGTTCATCAAAGCTTGTAGACGTCATTCTGCTCACCCCGAATGTTGCGGCGGACCGTTTTGTCCCAAACGCCGCATCAAAGTTGCATACAAGACTGACTTTAGGGGAAAATCAACCTCCGATTTTGCGATTGTTGCGTCCGGAGGCGGCTCAGACTACAAAGAAACATGCAAGAATTGAGCGCGAATCCCGAACATCTGACCGAAATCCAGGGCGAGGGCAGCCGGCGAAAAGGCCAATTGCACGCGGCTGCCTCTGCATCGCTCCGCAAGCAGATTCTGACCGGCGAACTCCCGCCTGGCATGCGACTGCGAGAAGTTCAGCTTTGTGAACAGCTTAATGTGTCGCGAACACCCATTCGCGAAGCGTTCAGAACGCTCGCGGCCGAAGGGCTGGTGGACCTTCTGCCCAATCGCTCGGTGGTGGTGTCGGAATTGCGGGCCCCTGATGTCGCCGATCTTTTCAGGGTCTTCGGCACGATCGAGGGGCTGGCTGGCGAACTTGCATGCACAAAGATAACAGACGGAGAAATAAAGGAAATAGGGTTTCTTCTGTCCGATCTGGTGAATTTCCATGCGCAAAAGGACCGCGCCAATTATCTGGAAATCAACCAGGCGATTCACCGGCGCACGGTCGAGATCGCCGACAATCAGGTTTTGCGCGGCGTCTGGCAGTCGCTGGTGCCGCGCGTTGAACGTGCCCGCGCGCTTGCCAATCTTGATTCGGGCCGCTGGGTCGGGGCACTGCTCGAACATTCGAAGATGTTCGCTGCGCTTGCGGCCCGCAACGGGGCGGAACTCGGAGAGTTGACGCGCAACCACTTCCTGAACTCGCTGCCCTATATCGCGCCGCTGGAAACCAAGAAGCCCAAACGCGGCGCCAAATAGACGGCCAATGCGGCCCGCTGACACATCGGCGTTTGCGAATAGCGCGTCGGGTGCGGCTTAAGGTGCATTTCCATTCCCGGATTGACCATTGACTTGCTTCCATCTTGCATACAAAAATATCAGGGCGAATGTCCGACAATCGTGGTGCGGTAATGGAAGCGATGGATATGATCCGGTGCGGCAATCACCGTGCGACGGCGGGCGGACCGGGGGAGATCCCGGCCCTTCGCTCCGGCGGCGCGACGTGTGAGCGAGCCGTCGCCTTCACTGTGGCGCGGCCATGAAGATCATCGATGCGCATCACCATTTCTGGGATCTCGAGCACAACTATTTGCCCTGGTTGAGCGACCGGCCGCTCGAGTTCCGCTATGGCGACTATTCGGCGATAAGGCGCAATTATCTGCCCAGGGACTATCTGGCGGACACGGCAGACTACGAACTGGCCGGTTCGGTATTCGTCGAAACCGAATGGGATCCGAACGATCCGCTGGGCGAGGTCCGCTGGGTTGGCTCGATCCGTGCCGAGGCGGGATTGCCGTCGGTCATGGTGGCGCAGGCCTGGCTGCATCACGAGGATGTCGGTGCGCTTATCAGACGCTATGCCGATATCGATTTCGTACGTGGCATCCGCCACAAGCCCGCCGCCGCGCCGTCTCCGGCCGAGATGCGTCCCGGTGCTCCGCAATCGATGGGCGATGCCGCATTCCGCCGAGGCTACCAGGAGCTGGCCCGGAACGGATTGAGCTATGACCTTCAGACTCCGTGGTGGCATTTGGGCGAGGCGGCCGATCTGGCGCATGCCTTTCCCGAAGTGCCGCTTATTCTCAACCATACCGGACTGCCGTCCGACCGCAGTCCCGAGGGCCTGAAGGGCTGGCGCGAAGCCATGCAGCGCCTGGCGGTCGAGCCGAACACCGCCGTCAAGATCTCCGGCCTCGGGCTGAAGGGGGCACAGGGCGCCTATTGGGATCGCACTGCGAACACCGAAATCGTGCGCGAGACGATTGCCATCTTCGGCGTCGAACGCTGCATGTTCGCCTCGAACTATCCCGTCGACAGTCTCGCGGCACCTTTGGCCACCATTTTCGGCGGGTTCGCGGCGATTACGTCCGATCTGAGCGCGGCGGATCGGGCAAGACTGTTCCACGACAACGCCAAGCGCATCTACCGCATCCAAACATAAGGAACCCCCGGCATGACAGTACAAGCAGCGGATATGACGACACGTCTCGGTCTTGTCGGGCTCGGCATCATGGGCGCTCCCATTGCCCGGCGCCTGCGCGCCAGGGGCTACGCGGTCACCGCCTGGAACCTCGAGCCGGAACGCTTCGCCCAGGTCAGGGCGTCCGGCGTCGTCTGGGCCGACAGCCCGAAACAGGTCTGGGCGCAAAGCGACATCGTCTTTACCTGTGTGCTCGGCGATCCGGCGCTCGAAAGCGTGTGCTTCGGGCAGAACGGCTACGCGCAGGCCGGCAAGGGGGCAAAGCTGCATGTCGATCTGTCGACCAGTTCGCCGGCGATCACGCTCGAGCTTGCTCCGCGGCTGAAACGGGAATGCGCCGCCGACTGGATCGATGCACCGATGTCGGGCGGACCGCAGGCCGCCGAGGACGGCATTCTCACCCTGATGATCGGCGGCGACGAAGCGGTGTGCGACTATGCGATGCCGGTTCTGGATGCCATGGCGGCGAACGTCACCCGCATGGGCGAGATCGGTGCCGGCCAGAAGACCAAGATTCTCAACCAGGCGATTGTCGGTGTGAACTACGTGCTGATGGCCGAGCTGCTGGCGATCTGCAAGAAGGCGAATGTCGATCCCGGGCTGATTGCCGGCTGCCTCAAGGGCGGCATGGCCGACAGCACCATTCTGCAGCGCATCTTCCCCCAGATGGTGGCCGAGGACTTCGATCCGCCGCGCTCCTCGATCAAGCAGGTCTACAAGGATCTGAAATCGGTCAAGGCCTTCGTTGGCGATCTCGGCCTCGACCTGCCGGTGATCGCGCGGTCGATCGCCCAGTACGGCGCCTATGCCGATGGCCATGAAACCGAGGATGGCGCCTGCGTGTCCCGTCTCTACGAAAAGCAGCTCGGCTGAGATGACGCTGTATTCGCTCGCGGACATCAGCCCGGAACTTGCCGACGACACGGTCTGGGTCGCCGCCGAGGCGGTGGTGATCGGCAATGTCCATCTCGGCCATCACAGTTCGGTCTGGTTCGGCGCCGTTATTCGCGGCGACAACGAGATGATCACCGTCGGCGAAGGCTCCAATATCCAGGACGGTGCGGTGCTGCACACCGATCCGGGCTTTCCGCTGACCGTCGAGGCGTACTGCACCATCGGCCATCAGGCGACGCTGCACGGATGCACCATCGGCGCGGGGTCCCTGGTCGGGATGAAGGCGACGGTGCTCAATGGCGCGCGCATCGGCCGCAACTGCCTGATCGGCGCCGGCGCACTTGTCACCGAGGGCAAGGTGATCCCCGACAATTCGCTTGTCCTGGGGGCGCCGGCGAAGCGCGTCCGGGAACTGGGCGAAGACGACATTGCCCGCCTGAAGCGCGCGGCCGAAGGCTATGTCGCGCGGGCACAGCGCTTCGCCAGCGAACTCGAACCGCTCTGACCGGAAGGAAAGGCCGATGCTTTTCATCATTTCTGGGCGCGACAAACCCGACGGCATGGCCGGCCGCCTCGAACATCGCACCGCCCACCGTGCGCATTACAGCGACCTCGGTGACGACCTGATACTGGCCGGCCCCTATCTCGACGCGGAAGGCGAGCCGATCGGCTCGATGATCGTCATTCGCATGCCCGACCAGGCGGCGGCGGAGGCGCATATGCGGGCCGACCCCTACGTCGTCAACAAGGTCTTCGCCTCGGTCGAACTGTCCCGCTGGGACTGGTTCATGAAACGGCCCGAGGATCTCGAGAGCTAAACGCAAACGCGCCGCAGATGGGAGTGCATGATGACTGACAGTTTTGGCGTAATCCGCAGCCCCGCCGCCATTGTCTTCGGCAATGGCCAGCGGCGCATGCTGGCGAGGATCGCGGCGCGTTTCGGCACACGGCTTTTCATCTGTTCCGATGACAGGATCGGCGTTGATCCGATGCTGCAGGAGATGGTTGCCGCGCTTGGCCAATACGGCCATCAGGTCGCGATCTACGACCGGACGGCGCCGGAACTGCCGCGATCCTGCGTGGCGGAAGCGGCCGAGGCGGCACGGGAATTCGGGCCTGACGTCATTATCGGGCTTGGCGGCGGCTCCTGCCTCGATCTGGCCAAGCTCGTCTCCCTCAGCCTCAGCCATGACGGCGATCTGTCGGACTTTTATGGCGAACACAAGGTTCCGGGTCCGACCCTGCCGGTGATCGCCGTTCCGACGACGGCCGGCACCGGCTCGGAAGTGACACCGGTGGCGGTCATCGGCGATCCGCAGCGCG
>CAZKTH010000008.1:0-30346 GCA_964555575.1 uncultured Devosiaceae bacterium
GTTAGTGGTCTCTTGTGCAGGTTGCTGAATATCCCATCCCGATCGATCTGATCTTCACCGAAGGCGTGCGTCTCAAATCCATCAGACCCGCGACCTATCTCGGCGGCGGCACGGTCGAAGCCCTGAGCGAACGCATCAAGACCGAGGAGATCGATCTTCTGCTCGTCGACGCCCAGCTGTCGCCGATCCAGCAGCGCAATCTCGAACGGGCGACCGGCACCAAGGTGCTCGACCGTACCGGCCTGATCCTCGAGATCTTCGGCGACCGCGCCTCGACGCGGGAAGGCGTGCTGCAGGTCGAACTCGCCCATCTCACCTATCAGAAAAGCCGTCTCGTCAGGTCCTGGACGCACCTGGAACGTCAGCGCGGCGGCGGCGGCTTTCTCGGCGGCCCGGGCGAAACCCAGATCGAAAGCGACCGGCGGCAATTGCAGGCCCGCATCTCGCTGCTGGAATCCCGCATCGAAAAGGTCCGCCGCACCCGCGCCCTGCAGCGCAAGCCGCGCAAGGAGGCACCTTTTCCCTTCGTGGCCATCGTCGGCTACACCAACGCCGGAAAGTCCACTCTTTTCAATCTGTTGACCGGCGCCGAGGTGATGAGCAAGGATCTTTTGTTCGCAACTCTCGACACCACGGTCCGCAAGGTCGCGCTGCCGCACGGCCGCGCCGCCATGCTGTCGGACACGGTCGGGTTCATCGCCGATCTGCCACACGATCTTGTCGCCGCCTTCCGCGCTACCCTGGAGGAAGTGACGTCGGCCGACGTGATCCTGCATGTGCGCGATATCGCCAATCCCGACCACGCCGCCCAGGCCGAAGACGTCCTGACGGTCCTGGCCGATCTCGGCGTTTCCGGCGACGGCGTGCCGGTCATCGAGGCCTGGAACAAGATCGACCTGTTGCCGCCGGGCCAGGCGGGCGGGGTCATGCCGGCCGGAAAGACGGTGGCGACGGTACCGGTTTCGGCCGTGACGGGGCAGGGGGTCGAGACGCTTCTTGCCGAAATCGAGACGGCCCTTGCGCTCAAGACCGAGGAATTCGCCCTCAAGCTGCCGCATGAGCAAAGCGGCAGCCTCGGCTGGCTCTATGCCCATACCGAGATCCTCGAACGGCACGAGCCGGACATGGAAGGCACCTATTTCCTCGTCCGGGTCGAGCTGGCGCATCGCGGCGGCTTCTTCCGGCGCTTCCGGCCGTTTCTCAGGGGGCGGGAGGCGGCGTAGAGCAGGACGATCCTGCCGTTATCGAAAGGAACGTAGCGGCGGGTCCATCAGGCACAGAAGCCTTGGCATTTTCGGCATCTGGACCCCGGCCTTCGCCGGGGCGACGGCCGAGATTTTCGAGAGGTCAGAACCACAGGCTTCAGCGTCATTCCGGTGAAGGCCGGAAGGCAGGAACGGTCATATCGGCGCCAACGGCTTCGCCTCCTCGCGACGACGGTTGCCTGTTTTGCCGGCGTGAACGCCTGGCTTCCGCCTGTGTCACGAAGTCCCCTTGTCCCGCGTCCGGATTTCGTTCCAGAAGGCATCGAGCCTTTCCATGCCGGCTTCCTGGACCGTAAGCCCTTCCTGGCGGCAGCGCGCCTCGACGTGATGGAAGCGGCGGGTGAATTTGAGATTGGCCTCGGTCAGGGCCGCCTCCGGCTCGAGGCCGAGATGGCGGGCAAGGCTCGCCACGGCGAACAGCAGGTCGCCGAGTTCCTCGCGCGTCTTTTTTTCGTCGCCACCATGGACCGCTTCGGCGACTTCGTCGACTTCCTCACGTACCTTGGCGATGACCGCATCGACATCCGGCCAGTCGAAGCCGGCGCGGGCGGCGCGTTTGTCGAGCTTTTCGGCCCGCGACAGCGCGGGCAGGGCGCGCGGTACGTCGTCGAGCAGGGAAGGCGGGGCGCCGTTCCCCTTGCCTTTCGCCTTGCCGGCCCGTTCCTCGGCCTTGATCGCCTCCCAACGGTGCGTGACCTCGCCGGCCGAACTGGCGGAAACATCGCCGAAGACATGGGGATGGCGACGGATCAGCTTGGCGGTGATCGCCTCGACGACATCGCCGAAATCGAACAGACCCAGCTCGGACGCCATCTGGGCGTGATAGATCGGCTGCAGCAGCAGATCGCCCAGTTCCTCGCACAGATGATCGAAATCGCCGCGCTCGATGGTGTCGGCGACCTCATAGGCTTCCTCGATGGTGTAGTGCTTGATCGTCGAAAAATCCTGTTCGAGATCCCAGGGACAGCCGCCGTCGGGATTGCGCAGCGCCGCCATGATTTCGATGAGCCGCGAGATGTCGCGCGAGGATTGCATGGCGAACTCCAGTTCTCTTGTTCTTCCATATATCACATTGATATATATATGTTTTTAGATATCTGCCACAGGCGTGCGGCCCGCCATCCAGTTCAGCTCGCTGTCGATCATGAACTGGTGCGACCAGCTGGCGTCCGGCCATTGGCGGAAATTGGCGATACCGTCGTAGAGGCGCTCGACTTTTGCCATGTCCCGCGCCGCCAGCAGATCGTCGATCAGTGCCATGAGGCCCTCGGGCTTTTGGTCCACGCCGGCAAGGACCTTCAGGAACCATTTGTGCGAGGGGTAGAGCACCTCGTTTTCAGCCAGGAGCAGTCTGCCGCCGAACAGGATCAGGTTGGTGATGGAAAGCATCAGCAAATAGGCGTTGTCGTTTTTCGCGGCTTCGCCGCAATACCAGTTCCACGCCTTGAACTGGGCGAAAAAGCGCTTGAGATTGTCGTGCTTTCTTTCCACCGGATAGCGGGCGATACCACCAAGAAGGCCGGCCAGAGAGTCATTGCGTGAAAAGACCAGCGAAGCGCCGTCATAGGCAAAGCGCGCCGGTTCGCTGCCCTCGGCCTTCACACGCGCCATCAGGCTCGGGCTGACATATTTGATGTCGATATAGCCGCCTTCATAGGTGCAGGCCTCGAAATCGAGGGCGGTCAGCGTGCCTTGTCGTTGGCGCTCGGCATACTGCGCGTCGGACACGACGACCATGATGTCGACATCGGAGTCGGGCCTGGCGAGACCGTGGGCGATGGAGCCCACCAGCAGCACTCCCAGGACGTCGGGGTCGGCGGCAAGCCGCGCCGTGATCCTGTCGAGCGTTTCCTTGTGGTGCGGATACATTCTGACTGAGTTCTTCAGGAAGGGGAGATGCGGATGACCATAGTCAGCGCGCCGAAACGCGTCCATGTGGAAGCGGGTGTTTGCATGCGCCCTGCACACATATCGGCTCCATTCGCATAATATATATTATGGAACTAGTCGATGCTTCCGATTATGTGGCATTTTAGATAAGTGCCGCATTCCAGCGTGCAAATCCTCGCCCCGACGCGTTGAATCGCTTTGCCGCCCGGCGAACCGGTATCCACTTCGCCTGAAAACGCTCTATGTCTTTGTGGTCGCATCCTTCGGACCTCGGTTTGCGCAAAGCCGGGACCCACTTTTGCCCACGATGCTCTAGCCCCGTCCGACGAACGGCATGGTCGTCGCCATGATCGTCATGTGCAGCACATTGGTCGAAAGCGGCAGGCTTGCCATGTGGACGACGGCCTCGCCGACCTCGCGGACGGGAAATGTCGGCTCGGCCATCGTGGTGCCGTTGGCCTGGAGTACGCCCGACGCCATTCCGGCCGTCATCTCCGTTTGCGCATTGCCGATATCGATCTGGCCGCAGGCGATGTCGAAGGCGCGGCCGTCGAGCGCCGTCGACTTGGTCAGCCCGGTGATGGCGTGCTTGGTCGCCGTGTAAGGCGCCGAGTTCGGGCGCGGTGTCGTCGCCGAGATCGAGCCGTTGTTGATGATGCGCCCGCCACGCGGTGTCTGGGCCTTCATCAGCCGGAACGCTTGTTGCGTACAATAAAAGGCGCCGGAAAGATTGGCGCCGACCACCGCCTGCCACTGTTCCGGCGTCACCTCTTCCATCGGCACCGGTGGCGCACCCATGCCGGCATTGTTGACCAGAAGATCAAGGCGGCCGAACCTTGCCTTTACCGCGTCGAACAGCGCGGCAACTTCGGACGCCGAGCTGACGTCGCACGGGATCGCCTCGATCCGGCCGCCGATCTTCGCGCCGAGCTCGCGGGTGGCAGCCTCGAGCATTTCCCTGCGCCGCCCGGCGATCACCACGCTGTAGCCGGCGCCCAGAAGCGCTGCGGCGATGGTCTTGCCGATACCGGTGCCGCCGCCGGTCACCAGTGCGATCTTGTCTTTGCCGCCGCTCATTTTCGCCCTCCGTCCTGTAATTCGTCCTCGATGTGAATGCGAATGATGTCATCGAAACTGGTTTCGGCCCTGAAACCGAGCGCTTCCGCCCGGGCGGCGTCGAAATTGCGCGGCCAGCCGGCAACGATCCGCGTGATCACCGGATCCGGCTCGCGCCTTATCAGGCCGGCGGCCGCCTTGCCGGCCGCCCGCTCCAGCGCCGCGATCTCGTCGGCGACGGTGGCGGAAAGCCCGGGCATGGTCAGTGTGCGGCGCGGTCCGACCGTTTCCAGGTCGATGCCGGCGGCATGAACGAGAAAGCCGACGGCGGCGCGCGGACTGGCGAACCAGTGCCGCACGCTTTCCTCGACCGGCAGCACGGCCTCCCGTCCACTCAGAGGTTCGCGCAGGATGTTGGAGAAAAAGCCGGACGCCGCCTTGTTGGGTTTGCCGGGCCGGACACAGATCGTCGGCAATCTCAGCCCGATCCCGTCGAAGATTCCGCGGCGGCTGTAATCGGCCAGCAAAAGCTCCGAGATCGCCTTCTGCGTGCCGTAGCTGGTGAGCGGGGTCGAAAAGAAACTGTCGTTTATGCGGTCGGGAAACGGAGCGCCGAACACGGCGATCGACGAGGCGAAAACGACGCGGGGCCTGTAGGGTGCGTTCTGACCTTCGAGGCGAATGGCATCGAACAGATGGCGCGTGCCGTCGAGATTGACGGAATAGCCCTTGTCGAAATCCTCCTCGGCCTCGCCCGAGACGATGGCGGCGAGATGGAAGATGACGTCGAAACGCCGGGAAACGAGTTCCCGGACCTGTTCCGGACGGGTCAGATCGAGTGTTTCGGCCGCGATCCACGCCGGATGGGACGCAGGCAGCGTCGGCATGACGACATCGGCCGCAACCAGTCGTTCGATCCCCTCGCCCAATGCCTCGACATCGCGCCCAAGCCGTTCGAGCAGCTTCCGGCCGACCATGCCCGCCGCGCCAATAATCAGCACCCGCATTTTCTGCCTCCCATGGATCAATGACCCCATCCCATAGCGACCTGCGCCGGAAATCGACGCCTGTCAGGTTTCCACTTCGTATTCGCCCCGCGCCGCTTTCCAGACCTCGCGTGCCGCATCGACATTGATGATGGCGATACCGAGTCCGACGACGATGTCGGGCCAGATCGAATGCCACAGATAGGCCGTCACCAGCCCGGCGGCGATGATGGCGATATCGGCGATGACGTCGTTGCGGGCCGACAGGAAGGCCGCCCGGCCGAGGCTGCCGCCGTGATGGCGGACGCGCACCAGCATGAAAGCGCAGATGAAATTGACCGCCAGAGCGCCGAGCCCCGTCAGCGACAGGGCAAAGGGTTCCGGCGGCACCGGATTGGTGAACTTGCCCAAAAGCGACCACAAGAAGGCGATGGCCGGGACGAGGAGAATGCCGGAGAGCAGCATCCCGACCCGGGCCCGCGTCGTCGCCGACCACATAAGTGCGAAGAAAATCAGTAGGTTAACGGATGTGTCCTCGAGAAAATCGACGCTGTCGGCAAAAAGCGACACCGATCCGATCGCCAGGGCGACAACAAATTCGATGCCGAAATAGCCAAGATTGAGCAGGGCGACGAGCAGCACCACGCGCCTGAGATCAGCACTCATCGCCGTGCCGGTCATTCCGGTTCGACTCGTCCGGCCGTCACGTCGATCTTCATGCCGTCAAAGGCCGGCGTGACGTGATCCGGCGTCTCGTTTCGAAGCGTTTCGTAGTCGAGATCAATATGCATGTTTGTCAGCACCGCCTGTTTCGGCTTCATCCGTTCGATCCATCTCAGGGCATCCGCGACGCTGAGATGGCTCGGATGCGGCCGATAGCGTAGCGCATCGACGATCCAGACATCGAGCCCGGAAACGAGCGGCAGCGAATCTTCGGGCAGATCGTTGAGATCGGGAGAATAGGCGATATTGCCGATGCGGAAGCCGAAGGACATCAGCTCGCCATGCGCCTGATCGAAGGAAGTGAAGGAGAGGGTGCCCCCCTGCCCTTCGATGGCAACACTCTGACCGGCCTCGATGACATGGCCGTCAAGAATCGGCGGATAGCCGCTGCCGGGCGGCGTCTTGAAGCAATAGCCGAACGCTTCGTGCAGGCGGCGGCCGGTCTCGGCGCCGTAATAGACCGGAACGCGGCGGTGGGCGCCGATCGCCAGAACCCGCAGATCGTCGATGCCGTGGATGTGGTCGGCATGGGCATGGGTATAGAGCACCGCGTCGATCGCTCCGACCCCGGCATCGAGCAACTGCTCTCGGATGTCGGGTCCGGTGTCGATCAGGACGCGGGTAGCGCCGGAGGCATCGTCGCGCCGGCCCTCGATCAGCAGCGAACATCGGCGGCGGCGGTTCTTCGGATTTCCCGGATCGCAGGCGCCCCAGTCATTGCCGATGCGCGGCACCCCGCCCGAAGACCCGCAGCCCAGAATGGTTACGGTGATCCGCTCCGCCGGCACGGCCATCACACGGCAAGCCCGGTCTTTTTGAACAGGCGGGCGAAATTGCGCGTCGTCGTCTCGCCAATCTCTTCAAGGCTCACGCCCCTCAATTCCGCAACTTTTCTTGCCGTGTGCAGCACCAGGCCCGGCTCGTTGGTCTTGCCGCGGAACGGCACCGGCGCCAGATAAGGCGCGTCGGTCTCGACGAGGATGCGCTCTGCGGGCGCCTCTGCTGCAACCTTTTGAATATCGGCTGCATTCTTGAAGGTGACGATGCCGGAAAAGGAGATGTAGCCGCCTAAGGCCAGCCCGCGCCGCGCCAGTTCCGGCGTCGAGGAGAAGCAGTGCAGCAGAAAGGGAAAGGCGCCCTTTGCCATCTCCTCTTCGAGGATCGCCGCGACATCGTCGTCGGCCTTGCGGGCATGGATGACCAGAGGCAGTCCGGTTATGCGCGCCGCGGCGATGTGACGGCGGAAGCCTTCGGCCTGACCCTGGCGCGAGGAAAAATCGTAGTGGTAGTCGAGCCCGACCTCGCCGATGGCGACGCATTTGCGGTGTTCGGCGAGGCGGACGAGGTCATCGGTGGTGATCTCGGGCTCCTCGTCGGCGTGGTGCGGGTGGGTGCCGACCGAGCACCAGACATTGTCATGGGCTTCGGCGATGGCCCTGACCTCGTCGAAGCGCCTGGTGCGGGTCGAGATGGTGACGCAACCATCGACCCCGTTCTCGGCCATGCGCCGCAATATGCCATCGCGATCGGCGGCGAGCGTGTCGAAATCGAGGTGGCAATGGCTGTCGATCAGCATCAGGAGTTGCCGTCTTCCTTTTCCACATGGCGCGGGAAAACGCCTTCGGGCTTGGGCAGACCGGTGCCGGCAACCAGCCGGCCGACCTCCCCGAGCGTCGAGAAATCGCGCCTGTCGGCAGGCACGCCGAGAAAATCGAGCAGCTTGCCCGCCGATGCCGGCATGACCGGCTGGGTGAGGATCGCCACCTGCCGGATCACCTCGGCGGTGACATAAAGCACCGTCTGCATGCGGTCGAAATCGGTCTTTCTCAAGGCCCAGGGTTCCTGAGCGGCGAAATAGCGGTTGGCATCGGCCACCACCTGCCAGATCGAGGCCAGAACCTGATGGATCTGCTGGGTGGCGATCGCCTCGCGCGCCTTGTCGAGCAACGCGTCGGCCGCACCGAGGATTTCGCCGTCGGCATCGCTCAGCGGTCCGCAGACCGGCACCCTGGCGTCGCAATGCTTGCTGACCATCGATAGCGAGCGCTGCGCCAGATTGCCGAGATCGTTGGCAAGGTCGGCATTGATGCGGTTGACGATCGACTCGTGGCTATAAGAGCCATCCTGCCCGAACGGCACTTCGCGCATGCAGTAGAAGCGGAAGGCGTCGCGGCCATAGGCATCGACCAGGTTGAAGGGGTCGACGACGTTGCCGACCGATTTCGACATCTTCTCGCCCTTGTTGAGCATGAAGCCGTGGGCGAAGACGCGCTTGGGCAGTTCGATTCCCGCCGACATCAGGAAGGCCGGCCAGTAGACGGCATGGAAACGGATGATGTCCTTGCCGATCATGTGCACGTTCGCCGGCCAGTAATGCCATCTCTGCGCCGTCTCGTCGGGATAGCCGGCGCCGGTGATGTAGTTGGTGAGGGCATCGACCCAGACATACATGACGTGCTTGGGATCGCCCGGCACCGGCACGCCCCAGTCGAAGGTCGTGCGCGACACGGAAAGATCCCTCAGGCCCGACTTGACGAAGCTCACAACCTCGTTGCGCCGTTCTCGCGGCAGGATGAAGTCGGGGTATTTGTCGTAATGGGTCAGAAGCTTGTCGCCATAGGCACTGAGACGGAAGAAATAGCTTTCCTCCTCGACCCATTCGACCGGCGAACCCAGCGGCTCGCGGCGGACGCCGTCCTCACCGACCGTCGTTTCCTTCTCGTCGAAAAAGCCTTCCTGGCGCACCGAATACCAGCCGGCATATTTATCGAGATAGATGTCGCCATTGTCGGCCATGCGTTTCCAGATGGCCTGCACGGACTTGTGGTGACGCTCTTCGGTGGTGCGGATGAAATCGTCATAGGAAACGTCGAGCGCCGCCCACAGCTTGCGGAAAACGTCGGAATTGCGCGTGGCCAGTTCGAGCGGCGTAATCCCCTCGGCGACGGCCGCCTGCTGCATCTTCTGGCCATGTTCGTCCGTGCCGGTCAGGAAGAACACGTCCTTGCCGTCGAGACGATGAAACCTGGCGAGGGTGTCGCAAGCGATCGCGGTATAGGCGTGGCCGATATGCGGGGCGCCGTTGGGGTAAAAGATCGGGGTGGAGATGAAAAAGCTGTCGCCGGACATCGGGCATCGGTTCAGTTGGCCGAGGCGACAGCGCTGCGCGCCCTGATCGCATCGAGCAGGATGACGAAGGTTTCCACCATGTCGAGATTGTAGGTCTCGGCATTGGTGAACAATGGGATGGCCTTGTCCCATAGCTCGATCAATGAGGCAAGGTACTTGCCGGCCACCCCGCTTCGCGCTGCGTTCTGCGCCGCAAACGCAATGTGATCGAATAACATGTCGCGGGCGATCTGCCGCTCCGCCTCGGGGGCGCCGGCCAAAAGATCGGCCAGGGCAAGTGTTGCCCCCTGCCCCGCTTTCTCCGGCGCCGCCAGGAAGTCTTTCAGCGCCGTCAGCGCCGCGACGTCGGCAAGGCTCAGATACTCGAAGGCCCGGCGCGGGCGTCCGTCGGCGATGCCGACGAGCTCCGGAATACGGGCACGGTCGATGCCGACCGTGGTGAGCAGTTCGGTGAGTGAGCGATCACCCAACGGCCTGAGGGCCAGATCCTGGCAGCGCGAACGGATGGTCGGCAGCAGCCCGCCCGGCTGGTGCGAAACGAGGACGAAAGTGGTTTCGGGCGGCGGTTCCTCGAGAATTTTCAGCAGGGCGTTGGCGGCATTCCTGTTGCAGTCGTCAATGGCATCGACGATGACGACGCGATGACCGGGACGTCCGCGCGTCCGGTGCAGGCGCTCGATCAGGGTCCGCACCTCCTCGATCCGGATGAAGGCGGAGTAGCCCTTGCCAGTGTCCCTCAAACCGCGCCGCAAGACGAAAAGATTGGGATGGGCGCCGGCAAAGGCCTGTTCGTCGACCCTTTGCCGGCCCTCGTCGCCGGTCGCGGCGATCAGGTCGCGGGCGAATGAGAAGGCCAGGCTCGCCTTGCCGATGCCGCGCGGTCCGTGCAGCAGCACCCCGCCGGGCAGGCGCCCTGTGGCGATTGCTTCATTAAGGCGTGCCCGCTGCTTGTCGTGGCCGAAAACGGAAAGGCAATGCTCGGGAAGCGCCACGCCGTCGAGCTGGTCGGGTTCTATCTGCGCCACCCCGGGCGGCGTCACTCTCCGCCCCCGTTGGCGAAACGGGGCATGGGGACTTCGGCCCGGGCGATTTCCGGGAAACGCTCGCACACGATCCGCCAGATTTCCTGCTCGACCTCGTTCTCGCTGCCTTCGGCCGAG
Source organism: uncultured Devosiaceae bacterium (assembly GCA_964555575.1). Classification (GTDB taxonomy): domain Bacteria; phylum Pseudomonadota; class Alphaproteobacteria; order Rhizobiales; family Devosiaceae; genus JAHJQZ01. The sequence continues at coordinate 10,210 of CAZKTH010000008.1, forward strand.
ACGACAACGCAGCGTCCGGGATTGGCAACGGCGATGGTCAAAAAGCCGTCGCGCAGGCGGCGGTGCCAGTCGAGACTTTCCTTCTCGAAACGGTCGGGCACGGCCGGCACGCCTTCCTCGGCAGCCCGTTCGGCCACCCGCCGGAAGGCGAATTCCGGGTCCATGTCCATCAGGATGGTCAGATCAGGCTGATGGCCTTCCAGCGCCAGTTCCTCGAGCGCGTCGATGGTCTTGTCGTCGACGCCGCCGGTCATGCCCTGATAGGCGCGGGTGGAATCGGCGAAACGGTCCGACAGCACCCATTTGCCCGCTTCGAGATTGGGAGCGACCAGCTGGGTGACGTGGTCGTGGCGGGCGGCGGCGAACAATACCGCTTCCGCCCCCGGTCCCCAGGCCTCGGAATGCCCCTGCAGGATGAAGGAGCGGATCGCCTCGGCCTTGGGCGTGCCGCCCGGCTCGCGGGTCCTGACGGCGGCAATGCCGACGCGGGCGAGATTGCCGAGCAGGCGCCGGATCTGGGTCGACTTGCCGACGCCTTCGCCACCCTCGAACGTCACAAAACGCGCCTTTGCCGGCGTGCCGGAATCTTCCATGTCGTCCCGCAGCTTAATGAATCCAGCCGAGCGCCAATTCCTTGAGCGCGTCGGTCGCCTTGCGCACCAGATCGCCCTCGCCCACCGAATCGGCGGCATAGAGCGGGGCGGACTGAATCAACTGCCCATCGCACATGATCTGAAGATCGGCAAGCTTGTCGCCCTTTTCGACCGGCGGCAGGATCGGGGCGTGATAGGAAATCTGGGCGGAAAGGCAGCGTTTGGATCCCTTCGGGATGTAAAGCGCGATGCCGTCCTTGCCGACAACGCCGACGCTTCCCACCTCGCCGCCATAGACCGCGATGTCGGCGACGGTCTCGCCCGGATCGAAGGCATCGATGCGTTCGAAGCTGCGCGTGCCCCAGGTGACGAGCTTGCGCGCTTCCTCGGCGCGCTCCTTCATCGACGTGAGCCCGTGCAGCACCGCGATCAGCCGCCGCCCGCCCTCGGTCGTCGACACGACCTCACCATAGCCGGCGCTCGAGGTGTGGCCGGTCTTGAGGCCGTCGACGCCGATGCCCATTTCCAGCAGCGAATTGCGGTTCTGCTGGTTGATGCCGTTCCACTTGAATGCCGGCTCGGCGAAGATCGGGTAATATTCGGGATAGGTCTTGATGATGTAGCGGGCGAGATTGGCGAGGTCGCGCGGCGTCACATACATATCCGGGTCGGGCAGTCCGGTGGCATTGGTGAAATGCGAGCCGGTCAGCCCCAGTTCCTGGGCCCGTTCGTTCATGATGCGGGCGAAGGTCTGTTCGGTGCCGGCAATCCCTTCGGCGAGCGCGATCGAGGCATCGTTGCCCGACTGGATGATCACCGATTTCAGCAGATCCTCGACCCGGACCTTGGAATTGAGCTCGGCGAACATGGTCGAGCCGCCCGACACGGCGCCGCCATCGCGCCAGGCATGCTCGGAGATGAAGAACTCGTCATCCATCGAGAGCCGGCCGCTCTTGAGCATGCCGAAAACGATCTCGACCGTCATCAGCTTGGCCATGGAGGCCGGCTCCATGTGCTCGTCGGCGTTCTTCTGGAACAGGATCGTACCGGATTCGTAATCCATCAGCACCGCGAAGGGCGCCTTGGTGTCGAAGGTGAGCTGAGCAAAAGCCGGCGCCGTCATCAGCGCAAGCAGGACAAGCGCGAGCGCCGCATATGCATTTCTGATGAGGGATACCATGTCGCCTCGCCGTTCCGGTTCCACTCGGTTTCCAGAACAACTAGTTAGCGGTCAAAAGCGACATCCTCAAGGCCGAGCTTTGCGGCAATACCCAGAACATCGGCCCGCGTCGCGCCCGGCTTGAGCCAGGAAAGATGCAGTTGCGTGGCCGGCTGGCCGTGACGTTTGAAGGGTTTTTCCTCGACCGCGGCAATCAGGGCGAAGGCGCGGGCGACGCGGTCCGCCGTCTCGGGACTGGCGAAACTGCCGAGATCGACCGAGATCTTGCGCGCATCGATATCGACCTGTTGCTGCCAGGCCTCGAGGTCGGCATTGGTCGCCACGGATTCGGCGGCGGCGAAGGCGGCGTTCATCGGGTTTTGCGGCGATCCGGTGTCGGCATAGGCGAACAGGTCGAGCGGATCGGTGAAGAGCGTCGTCAGCGTCTTCAGCACCGGCTCGGAGCGCCGCGATGTCGGAACCGGAACGGATGCCGGAGAGGCATCGAGCGCCAGGCCCGTCGCACTGCCCCTTTCGAGAACGCTCGGGGCGTTGAGGCTGGCCAGAAGCACGCGGGTGTCGTCGCCTGCGAGCGGCGCCGGCCCGACATATTGCACCCTGACGCGCACCACGCCCTTTTCGCCGAAACCGAGCAAGTCGGCGCTCTTTCTCGACAGATCGATGATGCGATTGGCAACGAACGGGCCGCGATCATTGACGCGGACGACGATTGAAGTGTGGTTTTCGAGATTTGTCACCCGGACATAGGAGGGCAGCGGCAGGGTCGGATGCGCCGCCGTCAGGGCGTTCTGGTCGAAGATCTCGCCATTGGCGGTCAGCCGCCCGTGGAAAGCCGAACCGTACCAGGAGGCCATGCCCGTCTTGTTGTAGTGGGTGTCGACGCGCGGCGTGTACCAGCGGCCGGCGACTTGATAGGGCTCGCCGAGCATCGCCCTGCCCCCGCCCTTTGGAATGTAGGCAGAATTGGTGACGCGCGGCGAAGCCTTGCCCCAGATCGAGGTCGGAAACAGCGAGCTGTCGCCCGAGCAGCCTACGACGAGACCGGCGCACAAAATCGCGCCGGCAAGGAGCCGCAGCGGACGCAGAACCGGCAGGTGCAATCGGATAACTTCGGCCGAATACCTCATGAGCAGGAACAAGTTTAGTCAAACTGCATCCGCGCCGTGAGCAAAGCCGGTCGCTATGGTTGGTAACGGGTTAACGGCAGACGTCCACGCCCTGCCCCGCCCCGTTTCCGCCGGTTTGCGCCGCCGCTTGTGCTGCAGTATCACCTGCTGTCGGCCTTTGGCCGCATTGCGGCCAGCATCGGCATGTCAGTTCGCCCGGTTGTCTTGTTTCGGCCATCCTGATGATATAAAGAGTTGTTTATGTCTTTATATTAGAGGCTGTGCCGGTATTGGCCGCAAAGGAGGTCGACCATGCGCGAACCCCGCATAAATGAACTCGAGGACCTGATCGCCAAACGCATCGTCATTCTCGACGGGGCCATGGGCACGAACCTGCAGGCCTACAGATTTACCGAAGCCGATTTCCGTGGAGAACGCTTCAAGGACTGGCCGCGCCAGCTTCAGGGCGACAACGATCTGTTGAGCCTGACCCAGCCCCAGGCGGTGATCGACTCCCATCTCAGCTTCTACCGGGCCGGGTCCGACATCGTCGAGACCAACACCTTCGGCGCGACCGCGGTGGCCCAGGCCGATTACGGTCTTCAGGACTACGTCTTCGAAATGAACCGGAAAAGCGCCGAGATCGCCAACCAGGCGGCGCGCATCGCCAAAAGCGAGGACGGCAGGTCGCGTTTCGTCGCCGGCTCGCTCGGGCCGACCAACCGTACCGCCTCGATCTCGCCCGACGTCAACGATCCCGGTTTCCGCGCCATCACCTTCGAGGACCTGCACCAGGCCTATGCCGAACAGGCGCGCGGCCTGGTCGAAGGTGGCATCGACCTGTTCATGGTCGAAACGATCTTCGATACCCTCAATGCCAAGGCGGCCCTGTTCGCCATCGACGACGTCATCGACGAGACCGGGCTCGATCTGAGGGTGATCATCACCGGCACCATTTCCGACAAGTCCGGACGCCTGTTGAGCGGCCAGACGCCGGAAGCCTTCTGGGTGTCGATGAAGCACGCCAAGCCCCTCGCCTTCGGCCTCAATTGCGGCCTCGGCGCCAAGGAATTGCGTAAATACGTCGCCGATCTCGCCCGTATCGCCGACGTGCCGATCTGCGTCTATCCCAATGCCGGCCTGCCCAACGAAATGGGCGATTACGACCAGGCCCCGGAGGAAACCGGCGAACTGCTCGGCGACTACGCCAAGCAAGGCTATATCAACATCGTCGGCGGCTGCTGCGGCACCACGGCCGACCACATCAAGTGCATCGTCGACAATGTGGCGGGCGTCGAACCGCACCATGTCCATCACGCGCACGAGTGAGTACAGCGGCTCCGCCCACTCCGGAGCCGCTCCACCAAGCTTTTAAATTTCCATGGTTTTGTGCGAAGACTGTCCGTCAGAACCTTGTGGAGACTCCCGTGCCTTTCATCATTTCCTGCAAGCACTCTGCGTCATTGTGAGGAACGTCATGACGAAGCAATCCATCATGGGGCGGATTTCAGTCTTGCGTTCTGGATCGCCACGCCCCCTCCGGGCGCTCGCAATGACGGCGGCAAGGTTTCCGTCAGGGTGTGAAACTGTTTAGTGGAGCCGATCGTGTCCGAAGCGCGTTATCTTGAACTCAGCGGTCTCGAAACCTTCAGGCTCACGCCGGAAATTCCCTTCGTCAATATCGGTGAACGCACCAACGTCACCGGCTCGGCCAAGTTCCGCAAGCTGATCGAGGCCAATGACTACACCGCCGCTCTCGACGTCGCCCGCGCTCAGGTCGAGGCCGGCGCCAACCTCATCGACATCAACATGGACGAAGGCCTGCTCGATTCCGAAGCGGCGATGGTCAGGTTCCTGAACCTCATCGCCGCCGAGCCGGACATCGCCCGTGTGCCGGTGATGATCGATTCATCGAAATGGAGCGTCATCGAGGCGGGCTTGCGCTGCGTCCAGGGCAAGCCGGTGGTCAATTCCATCTCCTTGAAGGAAGGCGAAGAGGCCTTCATCGAAAAGGCCAGACTGATCAGGCGCTATGGCGCCGCCGCCGTCGTCATGGCCTTCGACGAGGATGGTCAGGCCGATACGCTTCAACGCCGCATCGACGTCTGTTCGCGGGCCTATAAAATCATGACGGAAGTAGTGCACTTCCCGCCCGAGGACATCATCTTCGATCCCAACGTCTTCGCCGTCGCCACCGGCATCGAGGAACACAACAATTACGGCGTCGATTTCATCGCGGCGACGCGCTGGATCCGTCAGAACCTGCCCTATGTCCACGTCTCGGGCGGCGTTTCCAATCTGAGCTTCGCCTTCCGCGGCAACGAGCCGGTGCGCCGGGCCATGCATTCGGTGTTTTTGTATCATGCCATCAAGGCGGGCATGGACATGGGCATCGTCAACGCCGCCCAGCTCGACGTCTACGAGAACATCGATCCGGAGTTGCGAGACCTGTGCGAGGACGTCGTCCTCAATCGCCGGCCCGACGCGACCGAACGCCTGCTCGACGCGGCGGCGCGCTTCAAGGGCGATGGCGCCGGAACCGAGCACAAGGCCGATCTCGAATGGCGCAGCTGGCCGGTCGAAAAGCGCCTCGAACATGCCCTGGTCAACGGCATCACCGAGCATGTCGTCGCCGACGCCGAGGAGGCCCGCCAGCAGCTTCCCGAGCCGCTCGACGTCATCGAAGGCCCGCTGATGGCCGGCATGAGCGTGGTCGGCGATCTGTTTGGTGCCGGCAAGATGTTCCTGCCGCAGGTGGTCAAGTCGGCCCGCGTCATGCGCCAGGCCGTCGATTATCTGACCCCGTTCATGGAAGCCGAAGCGGCGGCCAATCCCGACGCGACGATCCGCACCAGGGGCAAGGTGGTCATTGCGACGGTCAAGGGCGACGTCCACGACATCGGCAAGAACATCGTCGGCGTCGTCTTGCGCTGCAACAATTACGAGGTCATCGATCTCGGCGTCATGGTGCCCTCGGCCAGGATCCTGGAGACGGCAAAGGCCGAAAAGGCCGACATCATCGGGCTATCGGGCCTCATCACCCCTTCGCTCGAGGAGATGGTCTCGGTCGCCGGCGAAATGGAACGCGAAGGCTTCGACCTGCCGCTGCTGATCGGCGGCGCCACCACCTCCAAGGTCCATACCGCCGTCAAGATCCATCCGCACTATTCGCGCGGCCAGACGGTCTATGTCACCGACGCCAGCCGCGCCGTCGGCGTCGTCTCGCAGCTTTTGTCGCCCGAGGCGCGGGTCAAATACATCGACGACATCCGCAAGGACTATGCCGAGGTCGCGGCCAGACACGCCCGCGCCGAAGCGGAAAAGCAGCGCCTGCCCCTGGCCCGCGCCCGTGCCAATCACATGAAGCTCGACTGGGACGCCTATACGCCGCCCGGACCCAGCTTCACCGGCACCCGCATCTTTGAGGACTGGGATTTGCGGGACCTCGCCGACTGCATCGACTGGTCGCCCTACTTCCAGGCCTGGGACTTCAAGGGGCGTTTTCCGGCCCTGCTCGACGATCCCGACCAGGGCGAGGCGACCCGCACCGTCTGGTCCGACACCCAGGCCGTTCTCCAGCAGCTGATCGCCGAGAAATGGTTCCACCCGCGTGCCGTCGTCGGGTTCTGGCCGGCCAATGCGGTCGGCGACGACATCCGGCTTTTCACCGACGAGGCGCGCAATACCGAGCTGGCAAGCTTTCATGGCCTTCGCCAGCAGATGGTCAAGCGCGAGGGTCGGCCGAACGTCTCGCTCTCCGATTTCATCGCCCCGATCGACAGCGGCAAGCCCGACTGGCTCGGCGGCTTCGTCGTCACCGCCGGCGCCGAGGAAGAAGTGATTGCCGATCGCTTCGCCCGCCAGAACGACGACTACAAGGCGATCATCGTCAAGGCACTGGCCGACCGCTTCGCCGAAGCCTTCGCCGAGCGGCTGCATCAATATGTGCGCACCGAGCTGTGGGGTTATGCGGCGGACGAGGCAATCCCGGACGACCAGCTCCTCAACGCCACCTATCGCGGCATCCGCCCCGCCCCCGGCTATCCGGCCCAGCCCGACCACACCGAAAAGGCGACGCTTTTCCGCCTGCTTGATGCGGAAAAGGCATCCGGTGTCAGGCTGACCGAAAGCTTTGCCATGTGGCCGGGCTCCTCGGTCTCGGGCATCTATTTCGCCCATCCCGAGGCTTATTATTTCGGCGTTGCCAAGATCGAACGCGATCAGGTCGAGGACTACGCGGCGCGCAAGGGAATGAGCGTCGAGGAAGTCGAACGCTGGCTGGCGCCGATTCTCAACTACACGCCGATCAAGTCCAACGCGGCGTGAGGGCGGTTGTCGGCGCGAGACGCATGGTCTCTCGACGGCCTCCTTCTCCCTGCCCTTGATGGGCAGGGAGGCCCGGCTAAGCCGGGTCGGGCGGGGTGGGGCCAGTGGCACGATCCGCCACGCCCACAACAACGCGCTTTTCGCCGTCGATCATCGAATAGCGGATCTCGGCGGCAGGTCCGGCAAAATCGACGTCGAGTGTGGCCCAATCCTCGCCATTTTTCCAACTGAGCGACAGGGTGCTCGCCGAAGGCTGTTCCAGTTCGAAGGCGCCGGAGAAGGCGGCATGGCTGTTGCGCAGCCGGATGAGATCGGTGAGCGCCCTGACCATCGGCGTTTCGAGTGCCGTCTCGACCTCGCCGAGCTGGTAGTAGTGCCGGTTGATGTCGCGCCCGACATTGGTTTTGGACAGACGCGCCATGTCGTTGGTGCTGCCGAGCAGCCCGACATAATAGACCTGCGGGATGCCGGGGGCGAAGAACTGCAGCGCCCGGGCAATCAGGTAGGCGTCTTCGCGCCGGCCAAGGGCGTCGAAATAGGTCGAGTTGACCTGATAAAGATCGAGGTTGGAGGCAGCGGCGCCGGTTGCCTGGCGGCTGCCGACGCTTTGGGTGTGCATGGTCTCGACCAGTCTGTCGATGGCTTCGGGCGGCAACAGGCCGGGGCGTCCGTCCGGATGGGCGCCGACATCGATGACGCCGATGCCGTCATGGGTGTCGAGGACGGTGACGGCGTTGCGCGGACTGATCTTCAGCCAGTCGTAAAGCGCCCCCGCCTCGCCCGAATAAAGGGCGTGAAGGATGAGCGGCGGCAAGGCGAAGTCGTAGACCCGGTCGACCTTTTTGGCGATCTCCACCTGATCCCTGTAATAGGAGTGGATCTCGACCAGCACCTGCATGCCGCGGGCCCGGGCCTTGTCGCTCAGTTCCTCGAGGAAATCGAAGGTCTCGGGGATCATGAAGCAGCTCGTGCCCGCCTTCTTGACGGCATAGCCGGCGGCGTCGAGCCTGATGCAGGTGATGTTCGCCTCGGCAAAGCGGTCGAGAATGGCATCGAGATAGGCGGCGCCCCTGGCGCTCATGACGTCGATATCGATCTGGTTGGCGGTGAACGTCGTCCAGATCAGGCGTCGCTTGCCGTCCCTGAAGCTCATCTGGGTGAAGGGCAGCCCCGGCCGCGGCCGATAGATGGCCAGAAGTTCGGCCTCGCTGGCACCTTCGGGAAAAACCCCTGAATAGGTCAGAAACATCTCGGCGAATTCGGATGCGTCGCCCTTCGCCAGGAAATCCTGAAAAGCTTCGGACTGCGCCGAGGTGTGGTTGACGATCAGATCGGCCATGACGTCGATCGAGCCCGACAGCGCCCTGACGTCGCCCCAGCTCCCGAGCCGAGCGTCGACCAGTGTGTGGTCGATGGGATCGAAGCCGGTGTCCATCCCGTCATAGGGCGTGAAAAACGGCAGGGCGTGCACCGTGCCGAACAGTCCCGCGAGCGGCCCGTCCAGCAAGTTCTTCAGGGCCGGAAAGCCGCCGCCGCTGAGGCGATCGACATAGGTGATCAGTTGGACCTGGTTCTTCATTCGGAACAATCCGTATGCCCAGGGCCGCAACCACCGACAAAGGCAGTTCCGGCCACAAGTGGAGAGATTACGTCTTTAGGACCCGCAAGCGCCGCCGTCAAAGGAAGCCCGCTGGTATTGCTTACCAGGCTTTAAGCCGTCAGTGTCGCCGTCTGGGCCGAAAGGGCCTTGAGCACGTCGGCGGACGCCAGTTCGACCATCATGCCGCGCTGGCCGCCATTGATGAAGACACTGGCAAAACCGAGGATGGATTCGTCTACCGCCATCGGCACCCTCCGGCGTTGCCCGAACGGGGAAATGCCCCCGACATGATAGCCGGTGATGCGCTCCGCCTCGGCCGGTTTCATCATTTCCGCCGACTTGCCGGCAAAGGCCTGTGCTGCCTTCTTCATCGACAATTCGTGATCGGAAGGGATGACGGCGCAGGCCGGCCGGTTGTCGACCAGAAGCATCAACGTCTTGAAAACGCGCGCCGGCGCGATCCCGATCGCCTCGGCGGCGGCCAAGCCGATGCGCTGGGCATCGCCATGATAGTCGTATTCGTGCGCGGTGAAGGCGATGCCCACCCGCTTCAGCGCCAATGTCGCCTGGGTTGTCCTGGCCATGCGCATGCTCTTTCGCACGATACTCCAGCGCCGCTACGCCGTCAGATCGTCCGGCGGTTCGATGCCGTTGATCAGGCAGCAGGTCGTGACCGTATTGGCGAGCAGACACGCAATGGTCATCGGCCCGACCCCGCCCGGTACCGGCGTGATGGCGCCGGCGACTTCCACCGCCTCGTCGAAAGCGACATCGCCGACCAGCCGCGTCTTGCCCTCGCCCCGTTCCGGGGCCGGAATGCGGTTGATGCCGACATCGATGACGGTGGCGCCCGGCTTGATCCAGTCGCCCTTGATCATGCGTTCCCGCCCGACCGCGGCAATGACGATATCGGCGCGCCGGACCACTTCCGGCAGGTTGCGGGTCTTGGAATGCGCCATGGTCACGGTGCAGTTCTCGCGCAAGAGCAACTGCGCCATCGGCTTGCCGACCAGATTGGAGCGGCCGATGACGATCGCCTCCTTGCCGGCGAGGTCGGCACCGTGCAGGTCGCGCAACAGCATCAGACATCCCAGCGGCGTGCAGGAAACCGGCCCCTTCTGGCCGGTCAACAGCTTGCCCGCGCTTGTGGGGTGGAACATGTCGACATCCTTGTCAGGGTCGATGGCGTTGATCACCGCCACCGCATCGATGTGATCCGGAACCGGCATCTGGCAAAGGATTCCATGGACATCAGGGCGTTGGTTCAACTCGTTTATGAGCGCGATCAGCTCGGTCTGCGGCGTCTCGGCCGGCAATTCGTATTTCAGCGACATCATGCCGACTTCGGCGGTCTGCTTGGCCTTGTTGCGCACATAGATCTGGGAACCCGGATCCTCGCCGACGATGATCACCGCCAGGCCGGGGGTCAGCCCGTGTTGGGCCTTGAGCCGGTTCACATGTCCGGCGACCCGTTTCCTGATCCCTTCGGCAAAGGACTTGCCATCGACGACCGTCGCACTCATTCGCTTTTTCCTGCCGCTGTTCTGTTGGACTCGCTGCCGCGGGCGCGTCCTATCACCCGACAAAGGCGCTGACTACCGAAACGCCTTTTCTCGTCAAGGTGTCGCGGATGTTCCGCGCCAACTCCACAGCGCCCTCGATATCGCCGCGGATGCGGATCGAGCGCGCCGCGCTGGCAAAGACGCCGCCGTTCCGGTCGAAGATCTCGCCCTTCTCGGCCAGATGCAGGCAGCGGGCCAGAACCTCCTCGAGCCGTGTCAGCGCCGCCCCTTTTTCGCCGTACGGCACCAGCACGCCCCTTTTCACATAGGCGCGATCGGCATGGGCCTCGCTCACCACCGCCATGCCGAGACTTTCGGCCGCCGAGACCTGGGCCGAACCGTCCGGAGCCAGCACCGCCAGGGACGGATCGAGCCTGTTGATGCCGGAAAACACCACCTGCGCCAGCGTCTCGTCCTCGGCCGCCATACTGGCCAGTGCCCCCTGCAGCTTGACATAGCGTACCCTTGCCTCCTGCTCACGCGCGACGGCGAGAAGCCGCCCGACCTGGGCCACCATTTCGAAGGCGATGCGGTCATGCGGCAGGTCGAGCCGCACCCGCCCGAAATTGGCGCGGTCGGGAAAACCGGCACAAGCGCCGATGGCGACACCCCTGAGTCGCGCCAGCCGGATGCAGCTCCGCATGGTGCGAAGATCGCCGGCATGGCCACCGCAGGCGATCGAGGCGCTCGTCACGATGCCGATCAGCGCTTCGTCGTTGCCGATGCCTTCGCCGAGATCGGCGTTGAGATCGATGGCGGTCAATTCGGCCTGCCTTCCGATGCGATTGCGGCGTCGCGCGCCAGCCGCATCGGGCGGTGTTCGGTCGGCATGTTCGGGCCAGTAGCGAAACAGCAAAAGCGGATCATGCGAGCCTCGGCGGAACGGGGCGGGAACTATGCGAGGCTTCCGGCGCTTGTCAAATCACCAAAGGCGCACCGGTCCCGGTTTCCGGGTAGGCCGCCAACCCGGCGTGCCCGCCGGGCACAATATGCCGTGCCAGGCGGCATCCGCGCCTGCGTGCCGCATTTTCCGGACGCGCGATGCGGTCCGAGAGCATCGCGCGCAAAAGTGGGTCCCGGTTTTGCGCAAAAAACGATGCGACAACAAGAACATAGAGCGGCGAAGCGATTCAGCTTGAACGCGCGCCGCTCTAGGTCAAGCTGCGACGAGCCGTCACAGTAGTCTTCGGGATATGTGGCGTCAGACTGTCGTCGGCAACGACGAGCTTCCCGGCCCGGCCCGGGCATCGGAAACATCGGAGGGAGAGCAGGATGCAACACTTCTTCGCAACGGCGATCACCCGACCACGCCTGCTGGCACTGGCGGTGATCGGATCATTGGTCTCTGTCGGTCCGGTCCTGGCCATGGACTGCACCGTCGACACGATCAAGATGCTCATCGATCAGGGCTTTTCCAACGAGCAGATCAGCCGCATGTGCGCAGTCGCGGCCGAGGAGGTGCCGGCGGCACCGGCGGAAACCACGACGCCCGCCGCACAGTCCGGCATGGGCAAGCTGGTGGCGCCGGTCGGGGATGCCGGCACGGCCGCCGAAACGCCGGCGCCCGTCGCCGAGAAGCCCGGCGGCGTGGTCAAGCTCGGCCCCTGCGAACAGAAAGAGACCGGCCCTTTCGTTGCCGGAACGGCGAAGGACTATCTCACCGGCTTCTGGCAGGTGGTCTCGATCGATGACGAGGCCGGCGCCGCTTCGGTCATAAGCAACAAGATCAAGCGCACGGTGGAGATCTGGGAGATCGGCCTTGCCGGCTCCGAGATGACCATTGCCGCCAGTACCCGCAAGGAACCGCGCAAACAGACCCGGTTGGAGGTCGTCGACGGCAGCTATGGCGATGGCGAATTCGAGGTGACGATCAAACGCGGCACCTCCGAAACCGAATACTATTTCGAGATCGAGACGGCCGACCGCATGACCGGCGAGTCCCATACGATCGATCACTATCTCGAACAGGAAGGGTTCGGCGATCTGGCCAAATCCATTGGCATGGAAAGCACCATCGAATCCGGCGCCATGGTGACCGCCGAACGCCTGGAGCTCTGACGGCACACTACAAGGATGCGCCGAAGATGGTGCCGAGACCGGCGGAAGACCGGCATCGCGGCGCGTCTCTTGCTCCTGGTGGTTGCCAGGGCCTATAATCATGACATCTCAACGCCAACGGATCGGAGGAATTTGTGAGAGTCGCTGTTTCCAGCCGGGCTGGACAGGTCGCTTGATCTGACACGTCCCGTTCGGGACGAACAGGGCACGGGGGCGCAATCTCCCCGCCGTCATTGACATTTCTCGGCCAAAGCCAGCCTCGAGCCGCGCGCCTTTTCGGGCGGCGGTAGTGTTGTGCCTTGCGCACTTCTTCGCGGACTAGAAACAGCTGGTGAAAACCAATGACTTCTCACAATCCCGATCTGGCCGCTCTCGGCTGGAACCGTTTTTTCAGCGCCCAGATGACGAGCGAAGAGCTCGAACGTCACCTGCCCGTCCGGGTCATGGCGGCCCATCGCGGTCTACTTGATGTGGCCGGCGACGGCATGAGCCTGGCCATTCCGTCCTATCTGCCCGGAGCCGAGACCGACGAGGACCATCCGACCGTCGGCGACTGGCTGCTGGTCGACAGGAAAGCCCTTCGTCCCGTGCGGCTTCTCGAGCGGACGAGCCTGTTCCGGCGGCGGGCGCCGGGCACCGGCCGCAAGCTGCAGCTGATCGCGGCCAATGTCGACACGCTCCTGATCGTTTCGTCCTGCAACCAGGACTTCAACATTGCCCGGCTGGAACGCTTCCTGGTTTTGGCGCGGGACGCCGGCGTAACCCCGGTCGTCATCCTGACCAAGGCGGATCTTGTTGAAAATCCCGACACCTATGCCGCCGCGGCCCGAACCCTGCAGCCGGGGATGCTGGTCGAAACCGTCAACGCCCTCGATGCGCCAAGCGTCGCGTCGATCGCGGCCTGGTGCGGCAAGGGGCAGACCGTGGCCTTTGTCGGCTCGTCGGGCGTCGGCAAATCGACGCTGATCAACACGCTGACGGGATCGGACGGGATCGTGACCCGGACCATACGCGCCGACGACGACAAGGGACGGCACTCCACGACGGCGCGCGCGCTGCACCGGTTGCAGCAGGGCGGCTGGCTGCTCGATACCCCGGGCATGCGCGAATTGCAGCTCATCGATGCCGCCGACGGCATCGACATGGTCTTCGAGGATATCGTGGCGCTGGCCGGAAGCTGCCGGTTCGCCGACTGCACGCATGAGAGCGAGCCCGGCTGCGCCGTCAAATCCGCCATCGAAGCCGGAGAGCTCGACCCCGAACGTCTCAAACGCTGGCGCAAGCTCGCGGCCGAGGAGGTGTTCAATTCGGAAAGCCTTGCCGAGCGCCGCGCCCGCGACCGCGCCTTCGGCAAGAGGGTACGGGCCGTATCCAAGGGAAAACAGCACGGCAAATGGTCGTGAACCGGCCGCCAGCACGGGCGGAAGCCTTTTTGCGGTCCGCCCGCATGGCCAGCTTGCGCGTCGTGGCTTTGGCGGCTAAATCCCTCAGTTCCGGATGGGTGGCAGAGTGGTCGATTGCTCCGGTCTTGAAAACCGGCGGGCGTGCAAGCGTCCCGGGGGTTCAAATCCCTCCCCATCCGCCATACTCGGCGCGGCGGCAGGAGTCCGCTGACGTCCATGCGCGTCCGCTGACGTCCGCAATGCGAGGCTTTGGAGGGGCTTGTCCGCACCTTTCGGCGCGATCTCCCGATAAACCCCCCAATTCCTGCGCCTCTCCGGCCCGAGTCTATTCGTATGTCGAAGGTATGTCCCGTCCCCGCGCTGGGCTGCCAGACCCCAGCCAAGCCATGCCGTCCACGGGGGATTCGCATGGCACGCAGAGCCGCTCTCTCGGCCAAGGCAGTCGCGGCAATCAAGGACGAGGGCGTCCACTGGATCAGCCCCGAGCCAGGTCGGCGCTGGACAAGGGCCTTGCGGCGTGCCGACAGAGCCAGCGAGCGATGCAGCCGATCACTTGTGGTCCAGCCGACAACGCGGCGTGACTGGAGATCGAGGACAACGGCCAGATACAGCCAGCCTTCCCGGGTCCAGATACAGGAGATTCGGCTCATGGGCACAGACGCCCATCTTCGCAGCCTGCACTCGCCAGTCGAATGATCTGACGATCGCTTTGGGCTCTGAACGGCGGCGCGCCGGTTTCTGGATCACACCAAATGAAGTCCTTCGAACTCGTGTCACTGAACGACCGAAGTGGGGCCGATGGCGGACTGGCAGCCATCGGAGGCTTTCGAGAGCGGCGCGCGTTCAAGTTGAATCGCTTCGCCGCTCTATGTTATTGTTGTCGCATCGCTTTTTGCGCAAAACCGGGACCCACTTTTGCGCACGATGCTCTAGTGAAAGTGGCCATCCGACTATCCGGCGGGAATGCCGAAGACCGCCACTGCATAGGCGAGCGCCGCCAACAGGCCGTACCAGATCGCCTTGCCGCTCTCATGACGTTCGCGGGCGATCATCACCGAAACGGTGCATTGCAGCCCGTAGAACAGGGCGAAGGCGCGCGAGGCCAGTGCCACGATCAGGGTGACGTCGGTGGCCCAGATGACGAAGACCGAGACCGCACCGATGAGCAGATAGGCGTGCCTGGGATCGATGTGCTTGTGGGTCGTGTCGGAAATCAGTTCGCTCGCCCCGATGCTGTCGGCGACCGAGGCGCTGAGCTGGCTGGCGATGGCGCCGCCGGTGACGACGAAGGGCAACAAGGGTGAAACGCGCCCGATGACCTCGATGAACCCCGCCACATCGGCCGCCGAGGTGAAATAGGGATAAAGCGGGATCATCAGGATGAAAAAGACCAGATAGACGGCCGAGGAGACGGACTGCGACCGGCGCATGGCGGCGATCCGTGTCTCGGCGTCGTACATGTCGTTCATGAAACGCGTCGTCTCGAAGCCCTGGACGATGATCAGAAGACCCATCAGGAACCGGATCGTTTCCCAGTCGAAGCTGTGGGGCTGGCCCGCCGCCGCCGTCCAGCTATAGCCGGAGGGCAGGCCGAACCCGAAGATCGTCAGCGCCACAAGCAGTGCCGCGATCACCGCAAGATTGGCGCTGACGGTGAATTTCTCGGCCCGCTCGACGCCGCCCAGCCCCTTGGTGACGCCGACCCCGCTGATCAGCAAGATCAGGGTGGTGGCGATGATCTTGCCCAGGACCGGATCGTTCCAGCCGATCAGCTTCAGCCCGAAGGTCGCCAGCAGCACCAGGTAATAGGCGACGGAAACAAAATAGGCCCCGATCAGGGCGAAATGCGACAGCACTTCGAGCGATTCGATCGGATGGCCCGCTTCCGCCGTACGAAAGATCGGCTCGCCATGGCGGATATTGTAGCGGATGGCGCCGCCGATGAGATAGGCGAGCGCCGTCAGTACGGCGACGGCGGCCACGGCCCAGATGCCGACGGCGCTCACAAGGAGCGGCACCGACACCAGGAAGCCGGAGCCGATGATCGAGGCCAGCGGCGTCACCGTCGCCGACCAGGCCGTGTTGGCCCTGACGCGCGGGCTGATCAGCACCGCGAAGACGGCGACAAGAACCAGTCCGAGGACGATTTCGATCATGACGACGCCCGCGTCACGGGACCAGCACCGTCGATCCCTTGGTCAGGCGCCCGGCCAGCGCTTCGTGCGCCTTGCCCACTTCGGCGAGCGGGAAACGCTGGCCGATGTTCACCTTGACCGAGCCGTTCCTGATCTTGCTCCACAGCCGCTCGGCACCGGCGAGCGAGGACGCCCGGTCCGGGAAATAGCCGGCGATCGTCGGGCGGGTGAGGTAGAGCGAGCCCCTGGACGCGAGAATGCCGAGATTGGGCACTGCGACCGGGCCCGAGGAATTGCCATAGGAAACCATCAGCCCGCGCGGCCACAAACAGTCGAGCGAGGCTTCAAACGTATCCTTGCCAATCGAGTCATAGACCACACCGACACCCTTGCCGCCGGTCATCTCCCTGACTTTCGGGGCGAAATCAGGCGTCGCCCGGATGTCGATGACGGCGTCGCAGCCGAGCGATCGTGCGATTTCCGCCTTTTCCGGCGAGCCGACCGTACCGATCACCCTGAGGCCGAGCGATTTGGCCCATTGCACGGCGATCTGGCCGACGCCGCCGGCGGCGGCATGAAAGAGGATCGTTTCGCCGGGTTTCGGTTCAGCGGTCATCTCGAGCAGATAGGCGACCGTCATACCCTTGAGAACGGAGGCCGCCGCCGTCTCGAAGGAAATGTCGTCTGGCACCGGAATGAGGTTTTTCGCCGGGATGTTGCGTTCCTCGGCATAGGCGCCGATCGGGCCGAAATAGCAAACGCGATCACCCTTTTTGAGGAAATCGACCCCCTCGCCGACCGCGACGACGATGCCCGCCGCCTCGCTGCCCGGCGTCAATGGCAGGGGCAGCGGATAAAGGCCGATACGATGATAGATGTCGAGGAAGTTGAGACCGACGGCTTCGTGCCGGACGCGGGCCTCGCCGGGACCGGGCGGCGGCAGTTCACGATCCTCGTAGCGAAGGTTCTCAGGTCCGCCAAACTCATGGATGATAATGGCTTTGCTCATTGTGGTTCACGCCTTTGTTTGCGCCGCGCCTGGGCGAAGATGTTGAAGCTCTCGACCAGGACCGCGAAGGCCATGGCCGAATAGATGTATCCCTTGGGAACGTGCACCCCGAGCCCGTCGGCGACAAGGGTCACGCCGATCATCAGGAGGAAGGCGAGCGCCAGCATCTTGGTCGTCGGATGGCGGGTGATGAACCCGGCGATCGAAGCCGAGGCGAAATACATCATCACCATGGCGATGACCACGGCGGCGATCATGATCTCGAGATGCTGGGCCATGCCGATGGCGGTGATGATCGAATCGATGGAAAAGACCATGTCGAGCAGCACGATCTGGACGATGACCGAACCGAAGGCGCTGGGCGCGTCCTTCCTGGCCTGCGCCTCGTCGGTCGGATCCTCGATGGCATGGTGGATCTCGACCGTCGCCTTGTAGATGAGGAAGGCGCCGCCGGCGATGAGGATCAGGTCGCGCCAGGAAACGTCGTGTCCGAACAGGCTTGCCACGGGCGTCGTCAGCCCGATGATCCAGGAAATCAGCATCAGCAGCAGGATGCGGAAGATCAGCGCCAGGCTAAGCCCGATCTGGCGGGCGCGCCGGGCGATCGCCGCCGGCAGGCGCGACACCAGCACCGATATGAACACCACATTGTCGATGCCGAGGACGATCTCGAGAAGCGTCAGGGTGGCAAGGCTCGCCCAGGCTTCCGGGCTCGTCAGAAGGTCAAGCATGTCGGCCTCGTGCTGCGGTCCGGCGAACTTAGCCGATTGAAGCGAAAAAAGAAGGCTCGGCGGCATTTTGCGCACCGGCGCGAAAGGCGAGCAAAAGATTTCCCCGCCACGTTCCCTGTTCGAAACCCGGGATCGTTCCGCCGCTTCGCCGCATGGGCCCTCTTCCCTAGAATGATTTTCCAAATCAGGGCGCGTTCCATGCAAGCCTTCTCGCCCATTCCCGCGACAATCGGCGGGCTTCTGACCGGGTTCGGCACGCGCATCGGCAATGGCTGCACCTCGGGGCACGGGGTGTGCGGGCTGGCCCGGCCGTCGACGCGCGCCCTGGTCGCCGTCGCCGTCTTTTTTCCGGTGGCCATGGCGGTGGTCGCCATCTCGGGAGGTGCGTGATGTCCACTGACCGGCAGTCTTTCGCCTATCTCGCCACCGCCGCCGTCGCGGGTGGCCTGTTCGGCATCGGCTGGGGTCTTGCCGGCATCTGCCCCGGCCCGGCGATTTCCCTGATCGCCTTCATGCCGCAAAACCTGCTAGTGTTTCTCGTCGCCATGTTCGCGGGGTCCTTTGCCGGCGGGTTCGTTCTCAAATGGACGGCGCGCCGCCCCGCCATCGCCTGACGGGGAAGAATGCCCAATTACGATATCGCCATTGTCGGCGGCGGCCTGGCCGGATCGGCGGCCGCCATAGCCCTTGCCGGAAAAGGCTACCGGGTTGTCCATTTCGCCCCCAAGGGGCCGGAAGACCGCCGCACCTCGGCCCTGATGGGCCCTTCGGTCGATTTCCTGATCGACAACGGCCTGATCGAAGCGGCCAAACCCCATGCCGAGCCCTTGCGGAAGATCCGCATCATCGATGCGACCTCAAGGCTGATCCGGGCGCCGGAGACCCTGTTCGCCGCCGAAGAGGCAGGCCGCGACGCCTTTGGCTGGAACTTTGCCAACGCCCCCCTGCTCGCCCATTTCGCCGCCCGTGCCGCAGGTCTTGAAAATCTCACCATCCTTGCCAGCCCGGCCGCATCCTTCGCCCGCACCGATGACGGCTTTTCCCTCGCGCCGGCAGAAGGTGAGGCATTTTCCGTCCGGCTCCTGGTCGGTGCCGACGGCAAGCGCTCGCCGGTCAGGGATTTCGCCGGCATCGGCACCCATGAGCGGGCCTTCGATCAGGCGGCGCTGGTCGCAGATCTCGACCTTGAAAAGCCGCTCGAAGGCACGTCGGTCGAGTTCCACTACGAGAACGGCCCGTTCACCCTGGTGCCGGCTGGTGGTACAAAGGCCAATCTGGTCTGGATCGACACAAAACCGGCGCTGGAAGCGGCCCGCGACGGCGATTTTGCCGCCATCCTCGGCGCCAGGAGCCAGCATCTGTTCGCAGCGCTGCCGGTCACGAGCCCCAGCGCCATCTTCCCGTTGTCGATGCTCGGCGTCGCCACCGCCGGCGACAAGGGTGTGGTGCTGATCGGCGAAGCGGCCCACGCCTTCCCGCCGATCGGGGCGCAGGGCCTCAATCTCGGTCTAAGGGACGTCGCCGATCTCGTTGCCGTCCTGGCCGAGACCAGTTCCGAGGCGCCCGACTGGGCCGATCTCGTCAGTCGCGCCTATGCCGGGCGGCGCGCTGCCGATCTGATGCGCACTGGCGGCGGGGTCGAGATGCTGTTCCGTTCGCTGCTGAGCGACTTCCTGCCCGTGCAGGCGGCCCGGGCCGGCGGCCTCTGGGCCCTGAAGCTCGTGCCCGGCCTCAGGCGTGCCGCCATCGCGGCCGGCATGGGAGAACGCTAGGTCAAACCGGGGCGGTTCAAAGCCCGGCGGCACGATGCTTCGATGTCGGACAGGCGATGGCATGGGCCCATTCCCTGAGTGCGGTCCGAATGAAGCGTTCGGCCTTGCCGTTGGTCTTGGGTGTGTACGGTTTTGTGCGTATGTGCTTGATCCCGAGCTCGCGGCACGCCGTTGCGAAAGCCCTTGATTTGGAGCACGAGCCGTAGCACCTACGGAAGGGTTGAGGGGTGGCACCTGAGTGCGAGGAAACGTTCCACCACGGCCTTGCCCGTAGTCTTCGGGCCGCGCACTGGCCGGGACGAGCGATCCCCCATGCCGGCACGTCCTTCGGTCTTGTAGCGCTGGGTCCAGCGCGTCACGATCTTGACCGGAACCCCGTAGGCCAGCGCGGCATCTGCCCTCTTAAGCCGGCCCTCAATGACCGATAGGGCCATCTCCTCTCGACGCCGGGGGCGTCAGACGGGCATTCTTGTGGATGTTCATTCGGACCCTCCGTTGAGTGCCGAAGCCTGGCAACTCCAGTCTCCTCGGTCCGGTCCGAATGGACAACCTGCTGAAAGCTCACATCTAGAGCGTTTTCAGGCGAAGTGGATACCGGTTCGCCGGTTCGAAAAGCGACCACTCAATAACCTGGAGCTTCCGTTCCGATTCCATCAGAACGG